>PXRY01000095.1 GCA_003022925.1 Halobacteriales archaeon QS_8_65_32
GAACCACGAGGCGTGAGCGAACGCGAGCGCCTCGGAACAGCGAACGGGGAGCAACGACCCGTAAGCGGGCTTCGCCCGCGAGCAGATGTGGTCAGAACGCGAAGCGTTCCTGCTGCAAGCTGGAAATCTACGTTTCCAGCACTGAACGAAAGGCGCGGAGCGTCTTTCGAACCACGGCGAAGCCGCCACGCGCCCAGCCCCTTCCAGTCCCACCCGTGACAGCTCCACTTATCTCCATTAGCCAAGCAACCACTGCCACGTAGTAACATGGATCGACCGGTCTCGCATCAGCCGTTCGGTATCGAGCGGGTCGTCCCCGGTCTTGGTCGCCGGGGCGCTTCCCGAGCGGACAGCGGATGACCAGGAGGCGACCAGCGCGTTGACCCGGACGTTCAACTAGGAGTACCGGACCAGTATCGTCGATGGAACACGGACTCGCCGACCTGCCCAAGCCACCGGTCAGCGTTCGAAACGGCAGCAACGTTTATTCAGTGTCTATGCGTCATTGCGTCCGAGAACGAACGCGAGATGACCTCTCCAGTGACGAGTGAACGAACCCCCTCCAGTATCGATTCGGTCGAGGACTGTCCCCGAACGCTGCGCGACGGCCGCGCGACGCCCGTTGGACTGATCGACGGCTACCCGAGTTACTACGACCGTCGCCGCCGGCGGATCGACGTCCTGCTCGACGACGGCGAGGGGAACCGCTATCCGAGCGAGTACTACCGGTTCGGCCCCGACGAGACGGTACGCGAGTTCGTTCGGCAGGTCGAACGGGACGGCTGCCGATGTGAGGTGCGCACGCGATGGACCTCCAAGCGGACGCACCGAGCGAGACCACGAGTTCCATCGCGGCTCCGCCGGTACGGCCGCGCGCTGTACGGGCGACTCGTGCGCGCACTACGGGCGGTCCGGGCGCGACGAACGAGCGAGGAAACCTGAGCGGGGTTCGTATCACGAGCACGACCGCACGCCGGTAGCAAGTTCCGGCCGATGGCGAACTCCGGTGGACGTATAATCGCGCCGTAGGGAGAGTCCACATGGCACGAGCTACCGACTGGCGGGCAGCCGAGCGCCGATACGACGAGGTCATCGGCGACGACACGATCTCGGCACTGTTCGAGCGGAGCACCGAGCGATACGCCGAGCGGACGGCACAGGGCTACAAGGGCGGCGTCCACGACCGCTCGCTGGCCGGATCAGTGCTCGAACGAGCGCCCGCCGGCGAGTACCGCACGCTCACCTACACCGAAATGGGCGAAGTCGTCCGCAACCTCGCGGCAGGGTTCCGTGAGCTGGGGGTCGAGGCCGACGATCGGGTCGCCATTCACGCCGACACCCGCATGGAGTGGGCTTTCTGTGATTTCGCCCTCTTGGCTACTGGCGCGGTCGTGACGACGGTTTACACCGACTCATCGGTCGAACAGGTCGAATATCTGCTTTCCGATCCCGGCGCGAGCGGCGTCGTCTGTGGCACGGCCGACCTCGCCGAACGGGCGTTGGAGGCAGTGGACGAAAGCGACGGCGCGGACGTCGAGTTCGTTGTCGTCATGGACGACTTCGAGGCGGACCGATTCGACGAGACGGACGTTCCGGTCCATACGCTCGAAGCGACCTACGACCGCGGTGCGGCGGCGTTCGATCGCGAAGCGTACGAGGGGTGGCTCGCCGAGCGATCCCCGGAGGACCTCGCGAGCCTCATCTACACCTCGGGCACCACCGGCGAGCCCAAGGGAGTACAACTAACCCACCGCAACTTCAGATCGAACGTCGACGGGATTCGCCGTCGGTTCGGCCCGCGCCCCGACAGGGACGAAGGCGCACCGACGCTCGACGCGGACACGAGGAGCCTGTCTTTTCTGCCGTTAGCACACGTCTTCGAGCGGACCTCAGGGCACTTCGTGATGTTCGCCTCGGGCGCGACCGTCGCGTACGCAGAAAGCGCCGACACCGTCGGCGAGGACATCGAACTCGTCCGCCCGACTAGCGCGACGAGCGTCCCGCGGGTGTACGAGCGGATCTTCGACTCGATGGTCGCGGAAGCCGGCGAGGGGCCTCGACGGCGGATCTTCGACTGGGCACTCGATGTCGGGCGAGCCTACGAGCGCGCCGACGATCCCGACCTCGCTCTTCGGGCGAAGCGCGCGATCGCCGACCGCTTAGTGTTCGACCAGGTGAAAGCGAGCTTGGGCGGGCGGGTCGAGTTCTTCATCAGCGGCGGGGGGACCCTCTCGCCGGACTTAGCCGAACTGTTCGCGGGCATGGACCTGCCGATCTTCGAGGGCTATGGCCTGACAGAGACCGCCCCGGTGGTCTCGGTTAACCCGCCGGAGGCACCGATCTCCGGGACGATCGGACCGCCCCTCGAAAACGTCGAGATCGACATCGACGACAGTCGGCTCGACGACGAGGCGCTCGGCGGCGGGGCGTTCGGTGGCAACCAGCCGTCGGGCGCTGGGGGGTCGAGCAGTGGTGGGTCGCGTGGCGGCAGGTCGGGCGGCGGCGGGTCGGTCGGACGCGACGGGAGAGGCGACAGTGAGATGGGGGACGACGGGACGACCGAGGTCGGCGAACTGCTCGTCCGTGGGCCGAATGTCTCGGCGGGGTACTGGGGGCGACCGGACGCGACCGAGCGCGCCTTCGGCGAGGACGGGTGGTTTCGCACCGGCGACCTCGTCGAGCGGCGTCCCGACGACTACCTCGTCTACCGCGACCGGCTCAAACAACTGCTCGTGCTCTCGACAGGCAAGAACGTCGCCCCCGAGCCGATCGAGGGCCGCTTCGCAACGAGCCGGCGGGTCGACCAATGTATGGTGATCGGCAACGATCGAAAATTCGTCGGGGCGTTGATCGTCCCGAACGTCGCAGCGCTACGTGCCTGGGCTGTCGAAGAGGGCGTCGACCTCCCCGAGGACCGGGCGGCGCTCTGTCGGGACGAGCGCGTCCGCGAGTGGGTACGTGAGGAAGTAGAGCGGGTAAACGCGGACCTCGCGCGCCACGAGCGGATCAAGCGCTTCGAACTCGTCCCGACCGAGTGGACGCCCGAGAACGACCTGCTCACGCCGTCGATGAAGAAGAAACGCCGGAACGTCCTTGCGCGCTTCGGCGATCGCGTCAACGCGGTCTACGAGGGCGAACGAACGCCGGCGGACTGAGAACCCGGTTTCCAGCGAGGGAGACCCGTCGACCGCCGGCCGATCGCCGACCGAGCGCTGGTCACCGACGATTCCGACTGACCGCGGACCACTTCCACCTCCCCAACTAAATTTCACTACTGAGAACCAGAACAGAAGTTTTATTACTGATAGGACGAAGGTGGAATTGGAGCGTGGGCGAGCCACTGACCGCGCACGCCGGTCGGTGGCGCGCTTCACTGCGCGGCCTCGTGGGGTGTATCCCCTCTTACGTCCACGCTCCCCCCTCCCCCCTTCCCCTCTCCCCGTTTTCGGAGCGGCCGGTATCGCCGGAGCGAGCGTCGGGACGCTGAGTCACGGTCCTCGATCGGCAACTACCGCTCGTGAACCGTCGATCATCGATCGTCGACCGTCGATTGCACTCGCCGGGCTACCGGTTCCGGAGGCGCTCGTGAGCGGCGTCCATGTCGATCATCGGCTGTGGGTACCCTTCTCCTGGGGGTGTGCCGAGCGTTCCCTGGCCCTTCTCGCGGATCGTCCAGGGCTCGTGGATGTTCTCCCCGACGTCGGCGAGTTCCGGGAGCCAGTGTCGGACGTACTCGCCCCCCGAATCGTAGCGTTTGCCCTGTTTCACGACGTTAAAGTAGTTGTTCCGCGAGTCGTTGCCGACGCCGGCCTGATACGCCCAGTTGCCCCAGTTCGAGCAGACGTCGTAATCGACGAGCTTCGCCTCGAAGTACGCCGCGCCCATCCGCCAGTCGACTTCGAGCCAGTCGGCGAGAAAGGAAGCGACGTTCTGGCGGCCGCGATTGGACATGTAGCCCGTCTCGTTCAGCTCGCGCATGTTCGCGTCGACGAAGGGCACGCCCGTCTCGCCGTTCGCCCACTGCTCGAAGGCCTCGCGGTCCTTCCGCCAGCCGGGATCACCCCCCTGAATACCGCCCGGCGCGAAGAAGGCGTCGCCGTACTTCTCGAACTGGAAGGTCATGAAGTCGCGCCACAGGAGTTCGAAGACGAGCCAGTACGTCGACTCGTTCGACACCCGTTCACTCTCGTAGCGTTTCACCTCGTCGTAGACGTATCGGGGCGACAGACAGCCGTGGGTCAGCCACGCCGAGAGCTTCGAAGAGAACTCCGAACCCAGCAGTCCGTTTCTAGTCTCCTTGTACTCCCGGAGGCGGTCCTCGTCCCAGAGGTACGTCCCGACCCGATCCCGTCCCTGGCTCTCGCCGCCAGCGAAGGGAAGCACGCCCCGGCCGTCCGGCTCGCGGGCTTCGACACCCAGATCGCTGGAGACCGGGATCTCGCCGGGATCGGCCTCGGGCACCGGGATCTCGTCGGGCGTCGGGACCTGATCGCGAGGCGCGCCGCTTTGCTCGACGGACTTGCGCCAGGGCGTAAACGTGTCGTTCATTCCGTGGATCGACGTCGGCAGGTCGGTGCGATGGTAGAGGGTCTTGCCCCAGAACGAACGAGTCTCGACCCCATCGGCGTCGAGCGCGTCGGTAATGGCGGCTTCGACGGCTTTCTCCTCGCTCGCAGGGGTCGTGTGATAGAACAGTGCTTCGGCGTCGTGCTCGGCGGCGAGCGAGGGCAAGAGGGATTCGGGTTCGCCCCGTTTCACGAGCAGATCGCCGTTGCGCGTGCGGAGCGAGTCGCGCAGGTCGGTAACGCTCTCGGTCAGAAACCGGGTGCGGTGGGGGCCGGTCTTCGGGAGGTCGAACATGCCGTCGTCGAACTCCCGGGGATCGAAGACGTAGACCGGCAGCACGCGATCGAACTCCCTGACGGCGCTCACGAGCGCTTCGTTGTCGTGAACGCGCAGGTCCTCTCTGAACCAGATGATAGCGGTATCTCCTGACATGGTAATCGCGACCGCGCGGAACGGTCGAACGAATACAGGAAAGAACTCGACGCACATGGCTCCCGGGGAACCGGCCGAACCGTCGGCTTCGAAGAGCGGGCACGAACGCGGGTCGGGGACTGTGTCGGTGCCGTACCGGTGCTCCATCGACGGTTGGCCGAGGTCGGTGGATGGTGCAGGTCGGTTCCGGTTGATACCGGGCGATACCGGTCAGTGCCGATCGGCGTTGGAAGCGCGATCAGCGTCGGCGTCGGGTTCGGAGCGAGGAGAACGGAACGGGCCGGACGTATCGGAGTTGTCCCTGCTTCCCTCCGAACGCAACTGACGAACCGAGAGCGCGAGCACCGCCGCGAACAGCAGTACCGCGAGAGGGACACCGATAGCCGCGATCACTGACGAATCGAGCGTAACGGCGACCATTGCGACCAAGCCGACGGCCGAGAGAACGAGGACGTACCGCGTCGACCGCCGGCCGGATTCGCCGTCACTTTCGGCCGGGCGACCCATGTACGCTTCGACCTCGCCGACCCGATCGGTGAGGGTAACCCGCTTCGCGTCGGCGTCGTACACGGCGATACCGAGGTCGTCGAGTTTGGGGAGGTGAGTCTGGTGCAACGAGACGTAGACGCTCTGGCGGATGTTTCGTGGCGGCGGGGACTCGCCGGTTTCGAGCGCGGCGACTTCCTCCGAGAGGTCCCGGACGCTCGATGTCTCGCCGTTGTCCCGCAGCAGTTCGAGCGTGTGACGGCGGCGTTCGTTACGGAGAACGTCGTGGATGTCGCCCTCGTCGAGGACCCACTCGCCGGTCATGGACCGCTCCGCGGAGTCCAGTGTGTGCGCTGCATCGAGTATACGTTACTAACAAGTAAGTAAGTGAAGCTATAAAAACTTAGTGGGCGGTTTACCCGGATACGGCGGGTCGTTGCGGTATCGGGTTCGCTCCTTCGAGCGACGGGCGATCGTCGACTCGAAGCGACCGTTAATCGATCGCCGAGGGTCTTAATCGGTGGTACGATCCGGCGGTCGATGCCCGATACGGCGCGCCGACCTCCGATCGGGGTTGGAGTCAGGTCGGACTCGACTCAGCTCAATCACGTCGGTTGAGGCCGACACTCTGGGAGAGGAGGCTAAAAGAGCAAGGAGCGAAACGGGAGACGGTGAGAACGAAGCTGGGAATGAACGCGAAAACGACGGCGGCTCAGGCGAGCCACTCGTCGGGCTTGGTGTCGTAGTCGACGTCCGCGGCGGCGATGTCCTCGACTTCCTCCCATGCTAAGTCCTCGATCGTGATCTCCTCGCCGTCGTAGCGGACGAGTTTCCCGCGTTCTTCGGGTTCGGGTTCGCGATCGCGCCGTTTCGCGACCTCGACGTCGTGTTCGTTGACCTCCTTGACGATCGTCATGAGATTGACCGGTCGGCCCCACAACTGAAAGACCCGCTGGAGGGTCTCCCTGGCCTGCCCGAGGTCGAGAGCGACGCCATTGTATTGGTGGCCCAACAACAGCTCGTTGCGATTATTGTAGTTGCCGTCGTAGACCGCGATCGTGGGCTTCCCGAAGTTCGTGAACTGCAACATCAGCTTCTTCTTCACGTCCTCGTAGTCGGTGCTCGTCACCCGGAAGTCGCCGGTCGCGCGGGTGTACTCGTAGGCGAAGTAGTCGTTGTCGGTAACGAACTCCTCGGTGAGGAACTCGTCGAGAAAGGTCACGTCGTTGTGGCTTTCCCTGATCTCGGTCATGCGCTCCCAGCCCGCAGTGTAGGACACGTCGGCGAGTGCCGTCTCGACGTCGGAGTACTGGGCGTCGTCGAAGAGGTAGCGCGCAACCTGCTCGACATCTTCTAAGCTCGTCCGGGCCAAGAAGCCGCGGTTCTGGGGTTTCGCGAGCGAGTAGTGGCGTTCGGCGAGTCCCTCGAAGGAGAGCACCTTCCAAGGGTAGGCGTCGACGTCGATTTCGCCCGCCCGCGCGCGTTCGAGAGCGTCGCCGTCGACGCGGGGGTCATCGGCCGAGAGTTCGTCGAGCGTCTCGGGCGTGATCGCGTCGATTTCGGACCCCGGTTCGAGCGTCGCCATCACGTCGTCGAAGTCGACGACGTCCTTCAGGTTGCGCCAGGTGATCCCCTCGACGCGCAGCAGTCGATCGAGGACTTCCCGGCGATTGGCGCTGTTCTCGACATACTCCCAGAGTTCCTTGCCTAACTTGTAGGGGTTGAGCCCCGGGGAGGCGAGCACGCGGGCCTGGTGGTCGGCGTAGTGGAAGAACTCGTTCGATCCCGCGAAGTTCTCCTCGCCCATCATCATCGACTCCCAGTAGGCGGCCCACCCCTCGTTCATCACCTTCGTCATCTTCTGCGGGGCGAAGTAGTACGCCTCCCGCCGGAGGAGTTCGAGCACGTCGTGCTGCCAGCTCTCGTACTCGGTGGCTTTCTCGGCCTCCCCGTCGTAGGCCATCCCGTGTCGCCAAAGGAATCCCAAGAGATCCTTTTCGGGCTCGACGGGGAACGAAATCCCGTCGCCGTCGCCCTCCTGGGCGTCGAGCCACTCCTCGTCGAACACCTCCCGCAACACGTCCTCGGAGAGTTCCAAGTCGCCGAGGCGGTCGGCGATCTCCTCGGGCTCGAAGGGGGAATCCTCGTCGCCGACGCTCGACTCGCGGAAGGCGGTGTGCTGATCGACGTTGTCCTCCAGACAGAGGATGTGGTCGATCCATTTTTCCACGTCGGCCCGGCTGATCTCCGGATCGGACATGTACTCGTCGATCGATTCGGCGTGTCGGGAGAGCATCGCGGCCGCGGCGGGGTGTTTCGCGAACATCCCGAACCACTCGTTGTTCGCGAAGAAGTCGGCGTGGGCCTCGACGTGGGTGATGACGGCCTTCTGGTCGGCGAGCGCGTTCGACTCCTGGAGGAAGGCGTGTGAGGGGTCGTCATTGTTGACGATCTCGAACGCTTTCCCGCCCAGGAACTGGTTCTGTTTCTGCTGGCGGTCATACGCCATCCCCCAGCGCCAGTGAGGGTATCGCTCCTGGAAGCCGCCATACGCGATGAGCTGGTTCATCTCGTCGTAGTCGACGATCCAGTAGTTGACGTCGTAGGGCGCGAGGCCGAGTTTCTCCGCGAGCGCGTTCGCCTCCCGGACCGGTTCCTCCAGGGACGTTGCCTGGCGTCTGGCCTCGATGCGGTCGGTGTCGCGATTCGTTTTGGTCATGCGGGTACCTCCGATTCGGCGTCCTCGGTGCTCAATACGGTGTAGATCGCGTCAACGACGTCCTCCGGGCCGCTCACGTACGCAACGGCGACGTTCGAGCGATCGCGGAAGTGGCGTTCGACCTCCTCGGCGTGGGTCGCGTTGATCGCGTTTCCGGAGGGCTGGGTCTCGACGTACGCGTGCAAATTCGCCGGAATTCCCTCCATCAGCGGGATCACTCGCTCTTCGGTGTCATTACTGGAGTTCTCCGAGTCGCCGGCGGCGAAGACGTATCTATTCCACTCGCTCCAGGGGTATTCTTCCTCCAAGGTCGCCGCGGTGAGTTCGTACGCGCTCGATATCTTGGTCCCACCACCGGATCGGATGCCGAAGAAGTCCCCACGTTCGACCCGCCAGGCGTCGGCGTCGTGGGCGATGTAGACGAACTCGGCGTGGTCGTACTTGCCGGTAAGATACCAGTCGAGCGGCGTGAACGTGCGCTCGACGAGCTCGCGTTTCTTCTCGCGCATCGATCCCGAGACGTCGCGGATGTTGACGACCACGACGTTCTTTTCTTTTTCCTCGATGATCTCGGGATACCGGTAGCGCTCGTCCTCGCGTCGGAAGGGAATCGAGTCGATCCCATCGCGCTGGATGCGTTCTGGCACCGAGAGCTGTTCGGTGGCGGCCTCCATGTCCTCGAAGCTCTCCCAGGTCGTCCGTTCGGCATCCGAGAGGTCGCTGTAGGCTTCGTCGAGCCATGCCCGCG
This sequence comes from Halobacteriales archaeon QS_8_65_32, assembly GCA_003022925.1. GTDB lineage: Archaea > Halobacteriota > Halobacteria > Halobacteriales > Halococcaceae > PXQR01. Next base: position 8,952 of record PXRY01000095.1, read on the forward strand.
AGACGGGGATGCGCTCACTGCGCGCCCACTCGAAGACCGCAGCGGGGCCCCAGCCGTCTACTCTCAGGACTTCGCGGACGAACTCCCGGTCGAAGTCCATCGCGAGCTTGCGCTTGAGGCCCTTTTTGAACAGTTCCTCGAAGTCCAGAGTACTGGTCGGCCCCGTGCGGGTAACGTCGGTAAAGTCGCCTTCGGTCTCCTCGACGACCTTCTTGCCCTTCGGTTCCAAGTCGAGCCCTAATTCCTCGTCGAGTTCGGCGGCGAACTCCTCGGGGTCCATCTCGTAGTACTCGTGATCGGCCCCTTCCTCGCCGGGATCGCCGTCCTCGTCGCCGTCACCTGGCTGTGGCTGCGGTTGGCCTACCGGGTCGCCGACGTCCGGCGTCCCGTCCCCGCCCTGACCGACGCCGCCGCGGTCGCGCTGGTCGTACTCGAACCCGGGGAGATCGACGATCTTGATCGGGATCTTCACCTCGCCGGGCAGCGACTGACCGAGGTCGCCGTACTGGATGAAATCGGCCAGGTCCTGGCGGCGCTGCTCGCCGACCTCACGGTATCGCTCTACGTCTTCCCTTAGTCCCATCGGTAGCTCACCTGGCTCATGACGTGTCGACTCGTGAGTTCGGCCGACGCTTCGGTGTATTCGAACATATCGAGCATATTACTGATGGTTCGTTCCTTGACCGTCGCGGTCTGGGTGCCCGACGGCGGGTCGTCCCACCGCCGCGGGTCCAAGTCCTCGAACGTCCGCCGCACGTCGTCCCAGTCGTGATTGCCTAAAACGGATTTGATTACCGGAATGTCCTTCATCCGGACGTCCTCGACGGTGAAATCCTCGTCGCGATTGCGCCAGGCGTGACGATTGAGTGCGGTAATGATCTTCGCCGTGCGGAACTGGCGCACCGTAGGCGAGGGCTCGTTACCGTCGTAGCTCTCGGCGCTGAATCGGCCGAGGTGTTCGATCTCGAAGACCTTCATCTTGAGCGGATCGGGGTCTTCGAGTTCGCCGCGGTCGTTCGTCACCTGCTCGTCGTTCGCCCACGCGTAGACGTGGGTGATGTACTCCTCGACGGTCGCCTCGTCGACGCGTTTCTCGCGCATCATCGCTTCCAAGACGTCGGTCTCCTGTTGCTGGTAGATGTAGTTCTTCACGGGCACGACTCGGTTCTCGAACTCCGCGCGTTCGGCCCCCGAGAAGACGGGCGCTTCGGCGAGTCCGGCAACCATCTCGTTCAGAACGTCCCGGGGCATGATCACGTCCTCGACGTCGAGATCGGGGTGGTGGCGGTCGGTGTCGGCGTTGAGCAGGTCCGCAATGACGTCCCGGGTGTAGGTAACCGGAATTCCGCCCTCGCCCTCCGCCGCGTCGGTATCGAAGTCGAAGTCATCAGTTTCGAGACGCTCGTCGCCGTCCTGAAGGTAGCCCCGGTCGAACAATAGGGCCTTGTCCACGAGGTCGAGGCCCGGCGGGACGTCGTCGGCGTCGAGCCTCGTGACGACCGAAAACAGCGCCGCCGCCTCGACGGTGTGCGGTGCTAGCTCCCGATCGGCGATCGCGTACTCGCTGTCGCGCACCCGGATCACGAGCGGTGCGGCGATGAGTTCTTCGAGTTTCTCGCCGGATTCCGCGCGCCACACCTCCGTCTCGTTCGTCAGTTCCCGGCGGATGAGTTCGGTTTCGAGCGAGGTGTTCGTGAGGTAGGCGAACTCGTGTTTGTCGAGTCGGCGCTTGAGCGCCTTCAGAGGGTCCTGGCCGCGCCTGTCGGCGTGTTGATTGAGTTGTGCCTCCAAGTCCGGGTTCGAGATGATGACTAACTGGGAGTCGACGTCCATCCCGATGCCCTTGTCGAGTTTCACCGACCCCTCGTCGGGGACGTTGAGCAGTTTCTGGAGGAGGTCCGCGTGCTGGGCGGCGTCCTCGACGATCGTCAGCAGGCCGTTGCCCTGGCTCAATACGCCGTCGTACGAGAAGGCTTGGGGGTTCTTCCGCCCCCGCGAATCGAGTTCGCGGAGCATGCCGGCCATCCACGACCCTACGAGGCGTTCTTTCGGCGTGCCGTCGTCCTCGGAATGAAGCACGCCGATCCCCTGGCCGACGTTGACGACGAAGTTCTTCACCCGGAGGTGTTCGGGGTCGGTGACCGTCGAGAACAGGTCCTCGACCCCCTCGCGGCGGTACTGTTTTTCGAGGTAGTCGTACGCCTCCCGGCAGAAGGGATCGAGACGCTCCTCGACGACGGTGTCGATGTGTTCGTCGGTGTCGGCGTTGAGCGCCCCCAAGAGGTCGGCTCTGACGTCCGGCGGGAACACCGAAAGCGGGTGTGATTGGACGGGACTCTCGTACCAGTCGTCCTCGTCCTCGAGGCGTTCGGCCCCGTAGGTCAGCCCCGATGTCGATCCCGAACCCGCACCCGAGACGTTCCACTCGACGGTGTACCGCCGGCCCGCGTCGGTCTTCGAGTACTCGCGCAGCCCGTTGATCAGACAGCGCTTGAGTTCCGATTTGCCGGTGGCTGTCGGGCCTTCGAGCCAGACGATCTTCTCTTCCTTTCCGCGCCGGGCGGCGATCGAACGGAGGTCGTCGACGAAACGGTTGAGGACGTCCGTGTTGCCCAAAATGGCGTGTTCGCCGTCGTTGTGCGGGTCGTCGAAGAACTCGTAGCGGCGTTTTTCCTCGCCTTCCTCGATGACCTCCCTCGTGCCGGCGGCCTCGATCGCTTCCAAGAGGTACTTCGAGGCGTGGGAGGCGATACCGGGGGTCTCGAAAACGCGATCGACGTACTCGGCGAGGCTAACTGGCTCCTCGTAGGTCGCCTGGAGTTCGCGGTCGGCGGCGGTGACGTACTCGCTGGCGCTTTGCCGTTCGGGCGCGCTCGCTCCGTCCCCGTCATCCGTTCGCTCATGGCCCCTCGGTCGGCCTGGGTCGTCGGTTCCGGTTCGGCCCGCCGGTCGATCCCGACCGGTATCGGCGTCGGTATCGGTGTCGGCGTCTCCCGTAGCCTCGGTGTTGTCGTTCGTTGTCGGTTCGTGATCCGAATTGGACATGATGGCGGTAGTTCGTAGTGGCAGTGGTAATCGGGTACTCAGGTCTCGATCTCGGCCTTTGCGACCTCCGCACCGGCGAACTCGAGGACTTCTTTTGCGCCTTCGCGGCTGTAGCCCTGTTCGATCAGCGCGTCGACCCAGGCGTTTCGCTCGTCGTCGTCCATCTCGCCGGACGACACCAGCGCTGAGAAATTGATGTTGTGTTTCTTGTCCTCCCAGAGCTTGCGTTCTAACGCTCGCCGGAGCCGGTCGTTGTCCTGCGGGTCGAACGCCTGGCCCTCACGGGCGCGCCGGGAGACCCAGTTGCTTACTTCCTGGCGGAAGTCGTCCTTGCGATCCTCGGGGACGTCGAGGCGTTTCTCGACCGACCGCAGGAACGTCTCGTCGGGACCCTGTTCGCGGCCGGTGATCTCGTCTTCGACGGTGTCGTCGTCGATATACGCCATCACGTGATCCATGTACTTCTCGCCCTGGCGCTGGATCTCGTCGAGATCGTAGGCCAAGGCGTGGCGGACGTCCTCGATAGCCCGCTCTTTGTACTCCTCGCGCACGAGTTCGAGGTATCGGTAGTAGGTCTCGAACCGGTCTTCGGGGATCGAACCGTGGTTCTCCAGATTGCCTTCCAGGTGATTGAACGTCGTGAGCGGCGAGAGGAACTCCCGACCACGGTGCATCGAGTCCATGATGGCTTCGGCGATCTCGTCGCCGATGAATCGCGGCGAGACGCCTTCCATCCCTTCACCGATCTCGGCGGTTTCCGTGGCCTCGTCGCGTAGCTTCTTCACGTCGACGTCGTCGGCGTCGTCGATCTCGCCGTTGTACGCCTTCGCCTTCTGTAACAGGTCGACCTGCCCGCTCGACGGCTCCTCAACCCGGGTAAGCACGCCGAACAGGCCGGCCATCTCCAAGGTATGGGGCTCGACGTGGATGTCGGGGACGTCGGCGTTTCGCAGCATCTTGCGGTAGATTTCTGCCTCTTCGTCGTACTGGAGGACGTACGGGAAGTCGATCCGCTTGGTGCGATCGTTGAACGCCTCCATCTTCTCGTCGCCCTTCTTGTCTTTGTACTCGGGCATGTTCGTCCGGCCGACGATCACCTGGTCGATGTCCATCCGGGGGTTGTTCTTCGGCTTGATCGTCTGTTCCTGGGTAGCGTGCAGGAAGTCGTATAGGAACTCGCGTTGGAGCTTCAGCAGTTCCTCGCCGGAAAAGAGCCCCCGGTTCGCGTTACAGAAGGCTCCCGAGTAATCGAACGCCCGTGGGTCCGATTCGCCGTAGATCGCGATCTTCGAGTAATTGACGTCACCAGTTAATTCGGTCTCGTCCTGATTTTTCTTGTCCTTGGGTTCGAAGGTCTCAATGCACTGGCGTTTGTTCTCGTCCGCGACGAGGCGAACGACCTCGATGTGGTTCTCTAAGACCTGCTGGAGGTCGTCGTCGTAATAGGCGAGCAGGCGATCGAGGTAGAACTCGCTCGCCGGATCGAGGGCCTGTTCGTTGCGGATCGTATAGGGAGCGTCCAGTGCGTCGTTGATCGTTGCGATGATCCCCTGGCGCTGCTCGACGGGGACGAGCGCCAAGGGGTCCTGGTGCATCGGCGAGCGGACGACGTCGTCGGCGGGGTCCTGGTCGGGAAGCACGTCACAGAGGTTCGTCCACCGGAACGTGTACATCCGCCCCGCGTCCCGGGTGGTGTAGTCCTCGAAGTACCGACGGAACTGGCGGTCGAAGTCCGACTTGCCCGACCCGACGGGCCCAAGGAGGAGCTTGATCCGCTTTTCGGGGCCCAGCCCGCGGGCACCGGATTTGACCTTGTTAACGAACTCGTGGATCGCCTCGTGAATTTCGCGCCCGTAGAAGGTGTTTTCGCCGTCGTGTAGCGGGTCCTCGCTTGCGAGGCGGTACTCGACGACGCCGGCGTCGTCGTCGTACTCTGTGCCGTAGTAATCGAACATGTCAGCGACGCGCTGGTGGGCGCTGCGCGCGATCTTCGGCTCGGTTGCGACTTGCTCCAAGTACCACGCGAACGGCTGGCTCTGTCTGAGGTCGGCCGGAATCGACGACTGGTACTCCTGGCTCAGGGATTCGAGGGATTCGATGTCAGGTGTCATGGTGTGTGAGGTACCGCCGGTCGGCTCGACGGGTCGCCGAGAACCGGACGGTCGGTATCGTGGGTGCGATCATGTGGATGATCGTAATCGTACTCGGACTCGGAGGCCGAAAACGACTGGGGTAGTCGGAAACGAGCGCCGGCAGCTACCCCCCGGATTGGAGGAGACTTCTCGGGCGGCCGAGCGGGGTTGTACCCACGGCTCTCGGGAAGACGCCGGTGAACGGCTGTGGCCCGGAGTTCGGTATCGGACTGACGGGTGCTATCGAGTGTCATATGAGGGAAACACCGTCCCGCAACGACGGGGCCAGTGCTAGGGCGGCGACGGATCGAACAGCGCGTGCGGGGACGGCGCGGCAGTACGGCGGCCATGACCACCGATACTATTTACAGTGTCAGTACTACACATATATAAATTTTGTCCTGCCGCCGCCATTTGGCGTACTCCAGATCGGTGAAAATTACACTACTGCGCGTTTCCCGGCCCGGCGACAGTGTTTCTCGTTGCCACCCAGCGTTTATATACCCGGGGCTTGCGCACGACGGATTCGGGCGCAAGGGAACCGAATACGGAGCCGATTCCCCGATCGGTCGGTACTTGCCGGTCCAGCGCGTAGCACACGCTGATGAGCGGTTCCGACGATCCGAACGGTCTTACCGGTCCCGGCGACTCGGCCGGTGACGGCGGGGGCAACGGAGACGACGGGTTCGACGACCTCGCAGTGGGGTGGCGGGTCTGGAGCGAGGAAACCGGAAAGATCGTCCTCGTCTACCGCCCGGACGTCTTCGACGCCGGACAGTTCCCCGCGCCCTGTTTACCGACGATCTACGTCACGCGGGGCCAGCGATCGCGCCGCCCCGGCACCGATCCGCGATCGCAGCCGGGCGAGAAGTGGTACGTCACCCTCTTTCTCGAACCCGAGGTCGGCAACGATACAAGCGCGCATGAGGACCGACCGGGGGCGATCGCGGCCGCAGGCGAAATCGCCGACCGGTTCGCGCGCGGCGCTTTCGATTACCGAGCGCTCTATCAGGTGCCCCGAGAGGCCTACCTCGACCGGCTCGACGAACTTACTGGCCACGAAGACTGACGCGGGCGGTGCGCGAGGACGGCACAGAGACGGTCGGGAGGACGACCCGGGCGGGACCGTGACGTAAGGACGATCGGGAGCTGACTCGACGACGGGAGCCTTAACCGAGAGGGCGTGGTAGGGCTACCATGTCTACCGTTACGCTCGTCGGCACGCGACTCGCCGACACCGGTCGGGAGTTCGTCTACCGCGGGGAGGGCCCCGGCTGTGAGGGCTGTCCCTACCGAGGCCAATGTCTCAACTTGGAGGAGGGTATCAGATATCGGATCACCGGCGTTCGTGACACCGGTCCGCTCGAATGTGCAATGCACGACACCGGGGTGACGGCCGTCGAGGTCGAACCCGCTCCGGTGCGCGCGAACGTCTCCGCCCGCGGCGCGTACAAGGGCTCGAAAGCTCGGCTCGAAGGCCCGTGTCCGTACACCGAGTGTCCGAGCCATCCTTACTGTGAACCGGCGGGCGCGGCGTTCGACCGCGAGTACCAGATCGCAGACGTCCACGGCGACCCGCCACACGACTACTGTATGCTCGATCGTGAGCTGACGCTCGTCGAGTTCGCCCCGCCGGTAGAGGAGTGAGGTGGAGGCGTCCCTCAAACCGAGGGAGGCGTTCGGTCGTCACGCCGATCGGTCATCGGTCGCCGGCCGCCGGTCACCGGCTATTAGTTACTAACCATCGATCGTCGGTCACCGGCCGCTGGCGTGTGAGCCCCCTTCGGTCTCGATCGGCGTCCGATCGAAGCTTCCGACCCGCTCGGCGGCGTACCCGAACTCGTCTTCGTATCCGTACGACGAGAGGAGCACCGGGTAGAAGGGTGCGTCGGCAGTCAGCTCGCGGTCGCCGGCCGTCGCGAAGACCGTTCCGGCGGCCACGCGCTCGAAGTTCGAAACCAGCACCGCGTAATCGTCGGCCGGGTCCTTCGGAATCCGTCGCTCCAACCGGTAGATCGGCACCTGGCGCGCATTCGGCCGTTCGACTTCGAGCACTCCGACGGCGGTGAGGAACTCCCGGGTCAGTTCGTAGGCGTTCTCGGCGGCCGTCTCGGAGTTCTGGATGCCACATTCGACTTCGATCACCTCGGCGGAGTCGATCAGCCGTCCCTCGCCGAACCCGCCGACATCGACGGCCGCCTCGATCGAGAGGTACGGACAGATCGTCGCCGCGAGCGGATCGTCGGCCTCGATAACGGCGAAAGGCCGGTCGTACGACTGGGTCGAGTGCAGCGAGAGGGTCGTACACCCACGCACCTCACGGAGGAGATCGGGCGCGAGGCGTCGTTCGTACTCCGAGGCGTCGGGGTCGCCCGG
>PXRY01000096.1 GCA_003022925.1 Halobacteriales archaeon QS_8_65_32
AACCACATGTCGTAAGCGACCTCGCTGAAGGTCTGCAATTGTTCGGCACAGAAGCTACACCAGTGTCCGCGGTTGATCAGTACGACCGTCGGGCCGTCCTCCAGAGTGTCGGCGAGGCTTACCGCTTCGCCGGCGCTGCTTTCGGCCGTGAAGTCGGGTGCGTTGGAGTCTTCTAAGCTCACGCGGACTGCTCGGAGCGCGGCGGGTTTTAGCCTATCGCGTGCGTGTTCCGGGCCGACACAGCCGGCACGTTAAGGCTAGTCACGGTCGTTCGCACTCGGAGTCGTCCGACAGTCGCCGACCCGCCGGCACTCACGAACACCGACGAGTAGCCACGAACGCCCGCCGACACTACCGATGCCGGCAGCGGCCCGGGCGGCCACGATTCAGACCGAAAGGCGTGCAGCGATCGCTTCGAGCGCGTCCGTGCCGTGGACTTCCCCGTCCATCGCCGGGACCGTCGCTACCTCGAAATCCTCGAATCGGGACCGCACTTCGGCGACCCGTTCCTCGTGGGTGTCGCGGCGGCGCGAACACCGATCGCAGTTCTCGTCGACGTCTTCGAGCACGCGATTGACGATCAGACGCCCGGTGGGCACTGCGAAGTCGTCCAGGCGTTCGATCAACCGGTCGGTTTCCGCGATCGCCATCGCCTCGGGGATCAACACGACCCGGAATTCCGTCCGCCCAGGGTCGCGTAGCAGGTCGCTCGCGCGTTCCATCCGATCCCTCACCGTTTCGAACTCGTCTTCCTTGCCGCGCCGGCCCATCGTGTATGCTGCGGGGCCGAACATCACGCTGCGCGCCGAGTCGGCCATCCGGCGGACCTGCCCGCGCACGCCGATCGCCGTCTCGATCGTCTCGCTCACGACGCCGGGCAGGTCGAGCAGCCGGAGGGTGTGGCCCGTCGGCGCGGTGTCGAAGACCACGTACTCGAAGCGGTTGGAGTCGACGTACTCGACGAACGCGTCGAGCGCGGCGATTTCGTCGCTGCCGGGCGCGACCCCGGCGGCGAACAGGCGATCGACGTCCTCGGGATCGAGGCGGATCCCCACCTCTCCCAACTCGTCGGCGAGCGCGGTGAACAGCCGGCGATAGCGCTCGACGCCCGCTTCGGGATCGACTTCGGTGGCCCACAGTCGATCCTCGATCTCGGTCGGGTCGGGTTCGACAGGTCGCTCGAACGAGTCGGCGAGCGAGTGAGCTGGGTCCGTCGAGACGACGAGCGTCTCGTGGCCGTCCCGGGCGAGTTTCAGTCCCGTGGCCGCTGCACAGGTCGTCTTCCCGACGCCGCCTTTGCCGCCGTACAGCACGTACTCGGTCATATGCTCGCTCGTGGCTCCGCGCGCAAACCGATTGAGGTCGAGGCGAAGCTATCGCGCCCGACGGATGTCGGCGGGTCGACGAGCCGAAACCGCGATCGGAGCCGCTCGACCGAACGGCGATTCGCGGAGTCGCCAGACCTAAGCCGGGTCGAACACTAGTAATCATATGAGCATCGAGACCGACGTGGACGCGACGAGTACCGGCGAGACAACGCGTGTCGAGGACGTCGCGGGCGACCTCGGCGCGGCGATTTCGAATACCACGGAACACGAAGCCTTCGAGGACGCACGTCGAGCAGTGCAGGAAAGCGAGGAGGCCCAAGCGAAGATCGAGGAGTTCGAAGCCACGCGCCAGGAGTTCATGCTCGCGCGTCAGTCCGGCAACGCCACCCAGGAGGACCTCCAGGAACTCCGGGCGACCCAGCAGGAACTTCACGCGATTCCGGTAATGGCGGAGTTCTTGGAAGCACAGAACGAAATCGAGGCGCGCCTCGAAGCGGTCAACGACGCGATCTCCGCGCCGCTCGCGCTCGACTTCGGCGACAACGTCGGCGGCTGCTGTAACGACTAGCAGCGACGACGAACGGCTCCGAGTTCCAGGTACGGTGAACTGCAGACGAATCGCGAACTATGGCCGCTCAACTTTTCCGTCGATGGATGCGCGCCGACGTACGGTTCAGCAGCGACTCTGCTGACGTCGTGATACGACGACAAGTCACGTGAATCGACGAACGGTAACTATGCTAGATCGTGACGAAGCCACGCCGAGTGCAATTAGACGGCGGCGAGGCCGAATCACATGTCGTTGATGCTCACCCATCGCGTGCCGTCCTCGTCGACGACCACGCCGTCTTCCTCGCGCTGGCCGCCGTCCTCTTCCTCGATGGCGGCGTCGCCGAGTCGGGTGAGGTTCGCTGCGCGCGGTCCCTTTTCGGACTGTTCGACATCGAATTCGACTTCCTGGCCCTCGGCGAGGTCCGGGCCGCCGAGATCGGCCATGTGGAAGAACACGTCGTCATCGTCGCCGTCGCCGTCGCTATCGTCATCGACCTCTTCGATCGTAATAAATCCGTAACTACCCTGCTTGTTGAAGAACGAGACTGTTCCTTTTGGCACGACCGGTAGTTCGGTCCGGAGTCGGATAACGTCTCCGTCCTGACTCCGACTCTTCGATCGCCCCACGAGCCGACCGTACGCCTACTCGGCGTCGATTTCGTCCAGCGCGGAGTAGAGCGCGGTGATCCGAACTCGCTGAGCGGGGCCGCGCGCACCGGCCGGGTCGGCGCTGACGGCAAGGACACCGATGACCCGAACGTACCGGCCGGCGACTCGCTTACTCGGTCGGCTGCCCGTAGTCGCCGCCGTAACGGATGAAGAAGTACGCCAGTCCGAGCGTCGACATCATCGCCGCCATCGCAGCGACGCCGAGCGATTTGGCGCTGTTCGGCAGTACGGTCGAAGAACCCCCGCCGCCGCCTGAGCCGACGATCACCGAGCCGACCATCCCAGCGCTCGCGTGGGGCTCACAGACGTACTCGAAGGAAGCCGCCTCCCCGAAGGTATGGCTGTAGGTGAACCCGGCGTTTTCGAGCGACTCGTGGCCCCACTCACCGCTTTCAGGGACGACGTTGTGTCCGCCCGATTCCCAGACCCACTCGACGGTGTCGCCCGGCTCGACCTGGACTTCCTCCGGTTCGAAGACCAACTGGCCGTCGGGGCCGACCTGGACGGTCGTCGTCGCACCGCCGCCCCCGTCGCCACCACTGGCGTTGCCGCCACCGCTCCTGTTCTCACCGCTCCCGTTGCCGCCCTCCTGAGCGGCCCCGGTGCCCGCCGCACCAGCAGCGGCCGCCGCGCCTGTGGCCGTTCGAAGGAAGGCCCGTCGGCCGATATCGTCGCCGCGGCCGTCTCTGTCGCCCTCGTTCATACCAGTACTCCGCGCCGACCGATACTGAATGCTTCGAACGGACTTCTTTGCTGGGGTCCTCGCTCACTCGCTCCCTCGGATCGCTCGTTCACTGCGGGCTCGGCAAGGACTCCACTGAAAACGCTTACTTGCGCCTGCGGCGCTCGTTCGCGGGGAACCGCTCGCTACGCTCGCGGATGCTTGGCCGCCAGCCGTTGGATGAGTCCACTACATCGTTTGCTCTGTGGTCGCGGTACAAGTAATTGTGCCGCGAGCGACCGCAGGGAGCGAGCGGTAGCGCGCACGGACGGGAGGCGCGAACGGAGTGAGCGCGGTCGCGGCGGAGCTGCTCCCTGCTCTCGT
>PXRY01000097.1:0-9730 GCA_003022925.1 Halobacteriales archaeon QS_8_65_32
CCGACTCGTCTGTGGGCGAGTTGCACGAACGACGATCGCGGCGAGTTGCTCGCGGCGATACGGGCCCGCTGACGGTCACAACAGCGTCGGATCGACGTTCCGTCCGACGAGCACCAAGCTTCCTAGAAGCGTTATACTAGCCACCGGGAGCAGGACGTCGAATACCGCGAGCAGGAGACCGCTCGCCTGAACCCCGAGAACGAGCAACAGGACGGGACCACAACAGGCCGTCCCCGAGAGCAGCGCGGGGATCGCCGCGAGCGCGCCCGACGCGCCCTCGATCCCACAGGCCACCGGCTGGGTCCACGCGAGATAGAACAGCGCGAGATTGAGCCCGACGAGGGTGGCGAGCGCGAGTCCCAGAAGGGTGTCGAGCGGGGAGAACAGCAGCGTGAGCGCGCCGAGATCGAGGCGAGCGATCGGCTCGAAACTGAACGCTCCCGTTCGCCGAAACGCGATCGAGAGGTCGGATACGACGAGCGCGCCCACATCGCCCTGGCCGGGGACGAGCCGGCCGATCGCAATGAGGTATGCCACGAGGTAACCCGCGGCGACCACGCCGAAGACGAGCGCCGCGTCCCGTCGTCGAAGCAAGGCAGCGATCGCTCGCCGCGTTCGGCCGAGAGGTCGCGTTGCCCGCGTGAGGGGTTCGAACTCCGATGCGGGCTCGGCGTCGGCTGTTCCGTCGGCATCAGAGACCGAGTTCGATTCGGTGTCGGCCATGGTACTCACTCGACGATCGCCGTGTTCGGGTAAAAGCCCGCCCACGAGAACCACATTGCGTCGTAGCCCATCACTTCTTCGAGCGGGAGGGCGTCGGGCGCGTGGACGTCGCCGTCCGGCCCGACAACCCGACCCTCGCGGTACTCGAAGGCGATTCCCTCGGGATTGCGATAGACTGTCGCGCCGTCGAGCACCGGATCGTAGGTCGCTACGAGGGAAGTCCTGCCCGCGGTTTCCGATCCGCCGTCGGCTCCGGACGTGCCGTTCGCTTCGGACGTGCTGTCGGTCGCGATCGTCGTGCCGGTCGTGGTCGCCGGGCCGGCATCGGCGCTCGGGACGCCTTCGAGTAGGCCTTGCTTTCGGAGCGCGGGTTCGTAGAAGGCGATCGCACCGTCGGTCGTGCGCGCTCCGACGACAACGGCTTTCGGGTGATAGCGGTCGTTCTCGCGCAGCGGGGCGAACAGCGTCCCCCGGTCGGCGTAGTAGCCGCTGTCGGCAGCGTACGAGCCGTAGGGATCGCGGCCGTAATCGCGGACGTACCCCGTCTCTTCAGTGAGGACCTGGGTCTCAGGATGCTCGCGCTTCCAGCGACCCCACGTGGTCCAGGTGAGTGGGAACTCGCGCAGCGACCGCCCCGCGAGCGACCCGGAGATCGCGGTGGCGAGCATCTGGGGCCACCGGCTGTCGGTTCCGCGATCGTACACCACGAGGTTCGAGTTCACCAGGTTCCCCGAGACCCCGAAGGTCGTCTCGCCGCGATAGAAGCCCTGTGTAGTGCCTGTGAGTGGACAGTACGTGACGCTCACCGGCAGGTCTCCCAGCGTATCGTTCGCGATCTCGTGCCAGACGAGCACGTACTGTGGGTACGCTTTGACGACGCCGTTTCGGGCGACGCCGAAGACGATCGAGTCGGGACCCAACAGTCCGGGGGCCTCGCTCGCGGACGTGAATGTCGGCTCGTCGATCGACGGGATACCGTCCTTGCCGGGGCCACCGGACAGCACCGCCTGGCGGAGTTCCTCCATCGGGACGGGCACGTGGAGCCGACCGTTCGCGAGCGGCGGCTCCGAATCGTCGGCCCCCTCGGTTCCGGCCTCGGTCTCGGCCCCGGCCGTCGATGCGGTCGACGCGTCGGCGTTGCCCGTCGCGGCGGATCGATCGGCCGACCCGCTCGCGGCGTCGGTCCGTCCTCTCGAACTCGACCCGCCGCCGAGGGAGTTCGAGAGTCCGGTACAGCCCGCGAATGCGCTCACTCCAGCGAGGGCGAAGGCGCGTCGAGAAAGCGAAGGCATACCCGCCGTAGAACCCCGAGCGGCATACCCGTACTGCGTCCGTGCGCGGCGCGCGCCGAATCGCCCCGGCGTCGATCGATCGTACGTGCAACACTTGTTCACGGCGTCGACGAGACCAGCCCATAGACGGGGACACGCCGACGGAGGGAGAATCAGCAGCGGAGTTCGACCGCAAAGCGCTCGTAGAGGACGCCCGAGCGCTCGTCGCCGCACTGGAGGCGATCCACCCGGACCCATACGTCGGCTACGACGGTCGGGTCGGTCTTCACGCCCGACTCGAACGGATCGCGCGGGATCTGCCCGGAACCGCGACCGTCGAGGAGTTCTACCGACGTGCTGCGCCGCTGGTCGCCAGCATGAACGACTCCCACTCCCGTCTCCAGCCGCCGACCCGCGATGACTCGCCGGACGGGAGCGAAGGAGATCGTCGACTACCGGTGTCGCTTCGGGTCGTCGGCGATCGCCTCTACGTCGAGTCGGTGTTCGACGGCGCGCTCGACGATCTCCTCGGCGCTCGGCTTCTCGCCGTCGAGGGCGAACTGGTCGGAACGCTCGCCGATCGTGTGGCGGCGTTGCGCGGGGCCGAAAACGAGTACACTGCGCTCCTGTTCGCCGCACGGACGATCGAGGACCACGGTCCGCTCGCTCGTCTCCTCGACCGACCGGCATCGCCAACGGAGCCGATGATCCGGGTCGAGGTCGACGGCGAGAAGCGGTCCGTTGCGCTGACGCCTGTCGCCGCCGAGCGCGAGCCGACCGGCGAACTCGACGAGACGTTCCCGCATCCAATCGGGACCGGGCCGCGCTATCGACTGTACGAGGGCGGCGACGTAGCAGTGTTCGTGCCCGGCGATCTCAGTGGGTATCGCGAGAGCTTCGAGGTTTCGATGGACCGAGACGCGGGGCGAGTTACGGACCTCGCACCTGTTGCTTACGACCGCTACGTCGGCGGTGACCGGCCCGACGACCTGGCCGCGACCGTCGTAGCCCTCCCGTCGGTGACCGAGACGCTGATCGAGATGAGCGACGAGACGGCTGCGGCGGGGACCGATATCCTGATCATCGATCTCCGGGACAACCCCGGCGGCGACTCGCAGTTCGTTTTCCATCTGGCCTACGTGCTCCGAGGGTGGGAGGGCGTTTCAAAGACGGTCGAGCACATCCGTTCGCTCAAACGTCGAACCGAGCCCCATCGCGAGCGTTACGGGGCCGGCGAGGAGGAAACCGATGGCCCCGAATCCGTCGGTGGCGACCCGGCCGACTACGACTTCAGCGGCTTTCTCGACGATCCCGACGCCGATGAGGACGAGCCGGTCTCGAAGGTCAGGGACCTTCTCATGCGATCGGCTACCTTCGCGAAACTCGCCGAGACGGGGAGCTACGAGGCTGCCTGTAATCCCGATCGGATCGTCGTCGCGATCTCGGCGAGTACGATGAACTCGGGGTTCGCCGGGGCAGCACAACTGACTGAACTCGGAGCCGAAATCGTCGGCGTCCCCTCGGGTCAGGCCCCGCGGTCGTTCGGCGAGGCGGTCGAGGAGACCCTCCTGAACACCGGGCTGACCGTCAGTATCGCCAGGGTCGATGTATCACTGGGTGTCCGACCTGGAGGGGAACGTCCTTCGGCCGGACCGGGAACTGACGCCGGCCCTATTCGAGCGGTACGACCGCGCTGCCGACGCTGCGCTTCGGTTGGCGTTCGACTACGTCGAGAACGCTGCAAACGCCAATCCGGACACCGGCCCGCCCGAACCGGTCGAATAGCGGCAATAACAGGACTTGGCTCGGGACAGTCCCCGCTGGACTCATCGCTGATCACACGTCGAAGAGGACGTACGCGCGCCACCCCTCTGTGGTCTCCTCGATCGCCATCTCGGAGTAGGTGACCGCCTTCACCTCGCGAGCGTCGATCGCCGATAGGGGAATGCCGCGCGCGCTCGCGTCGAGCCGCCAGAGCTCCGTCCCCGATTCGCCGTCCGTTCGCTGGTCTTCGAGGTCATCGGGGTCCACGCCCCGGTCAGGTTCGTGGATCGTTACCCGGTTGTCAACCGGCAACAGTGCGCGGACGTCGCGCTCGTAGATGAGGTCGGCGAGGTAGTCGTACAGCAGAGCCTCTCGGAACCGAGCGGTCACCGAAAGCGAAAATCGATCGGATCCGGCGTTCCCGATCGCGGCGTCGTGGGGACCGTCGCCGCCCGCCGCGCTCCCGTTCATACTCGGAATCTCGTCGCACGTCGCGGCGGCCAGCCCGTTTGCGGCGCTCGCGAAGACCGCTGCTAGGGTGTCGCCGGTGGCGGCGACGGCGATGTCGGCGGTGTGATCCCGCAGTTCGAACGCCATTTACCCGATTTCCGGCGGGAAGCGGGGAGTACCTGTCGTTCACGGATTACCTTCTCCCCGTTCGCTACGAGGCGTTCACCGCGTTCACGCCTCGCTTGCCGGGGAACCGCTTTGTTCTCGTGGCACAGCCGAGATCGGCTTCGAGACCGAGTAGCCCGGACTGCCGGCGAACGAATCGGCGACCTGCGAACGCTGCCGCTCGGGCCCGAGGGTGACGGTCAGACGAGAGCCCTCGCTGGACGTCCATTACTGGTAACAAAAGAGAACGTCGAGTCTCGGGACCGATCGCGCGGCCGCGCTACCGTGGCGCGCGCTCGCGCTCGACGTCCCGGAGGCGATCGATGCGCTCGTCGGTCGCCGGGTGGGTCGAAAGCGCCGGGTGAACGTATCGCTCGTTGAGCCGGTAGCGAACCCGCCGGACCGGGAGCCGAAGCCCCCACAGGAGGGGCCGTCGTCCCTCGTAGACGAGTTTCGGTCCCGGTCCGTCCCGGTCGTTGGGGACGATCGACAGCGAGGCGAGCGCCGCCTCGCGGGCGTCCCGGTCGGGCGCGGAGGTCGCGTCGTCGGCGAGCGTGTCGAGAGCGCTCGCCAGCGGAGCCGGACCGCCGCACAATGCCGTTGCGCCGCGGTCGGCGGCGAGTTCCCGCGAACGCGACAGCGAGGCGACTAACAGCCGGCCGATGCCCCAGAAGGCATACGAGGCGAGGGCGACGCCGAGCAGAGCGATGTAGGCCCCGCCGCTGTGCTGAAGCGCTCGTCCTAAGTTCCGGGCGCTCGCGAGCGGCAGTTCGGCCAGCGTCATCACGGTCGCGTCGCGATTCTTGACGTGGGCGAGTTCGTGGGCGACGACCGCTTCCAGTTCGTCGGCGTCGAGCGCGTCGAGCAGGCCCGTTGAGACGACGAGTTTCGCGTCGTCGGTCGACAGGCCGGTCGTCATCGCGAGCGGGCGCTCGCGTTCGGCGATGTGCACTGACGGAACGGTGAGGTCCGCGGCCTGTGCGGCCCGCGTGACCGTCGCGAAGAGATCGGGGTACGCCGCAGGGCCGACGGCCGCGGCGTCGAAGGTTTCAGCGGCGTCCCTTTCGAGCGCCCGCCGGAGGACGATACCGCCGGCGACGAGCGTCGCTACGGCACCGAGGACGAATCGCGTCCCGATGGGGAGCGCGAGGCCGAGGAATCCGTCGAGCCATCCGACCCCCCACGCCACGAGGGCAGCGACGCCGGCCCCGAACGCGACCGAAAGCGCCGCGAGCGCGAGCAGGGTCAGTGCCATCCGCCGTTGGAGGTCCTCGTCGACTGACCAGTCCATACCACTTACTTCGTGACAACACAACAAAAGTTTTGGGCCGCGCCTCACGGCAGTGCGTAGTTGAGGGATGAAGACCGGTGGAACCGCTTCGGGTGGGACTGGAAGGGGCCGGGCGCTCGACGACGGCGGGCGAAGTAAGTACCACAGGCGAGCGAACGCAGTGAGCTTCCCAAACGGTTTCGGCGGCTCTTCTCTTGAAAGCTGCTACATGAAACACGGCCCGCCTCACGCCCTACGTCCCTACGGCTCACCGAGCGGGCGACGAAATCGCACGGGCTTTGGGGCCGCCACCGCTGGGTATCGTATGCAAACGGTCGATGCCGCCGGCCTCCCGATCGGCGACGGTCACCCCCCGCGGATCGTGGGCGTGTTGAATCTCAGCCCCGAGTCGCCCTACGACCCGAGCGTCTTCGCCGATCCAGGGCGCGCGGCTACCTACGTCGACGAGGAACTCGTCGCTGAAGGGGCCGATATCGTCGATGTCGGCCTCGAATCGGCGAACAAGCGCTTTTCGGTGCTTTCGGCCGAGGAGGAACTCGACCGTCTCGACGCCGCGATCGAAGTTCTCGAAAGCGTCTCGGGCGACGTGGTCTTCTCGATCGAGACCCGCTATCACGAAGTCGCCGACGCCGCCCTCGCCGGTGGGTTCGACATGGTGAACGACATCTGTGGGTTCGCCGACCCCGAGATGCCCGCCGTCTGTGCGGAGTACGACGCCGCGGTCGTGAAGATGGCGAGTCCCCCCGATCTCACCCGGCCGGGCGCGATCGAGTCCGTCGATGGGATCTACGCCGCGCTCGAACGGGGCGACCTCACCGAAAAGACGATTGTCGACCCGGCCTTCGGCGGCTGGTCGGCGGGCAAAACTACCGCCGTCGACCGCGAGACCTTCGAGCGCCTGGGCGAGTTCCGCGGTCTTGACCGGCCGATCCTCGTCTCGATCAACCGGAAGAACTTCCTGAAGGAGATCGCCGGCCGAAGCACCGACGAGGCATTACCGACGAGCCTCGCGGCGACCGCGATGGCCGTTTCTCGGGGTGTCCACGCCATCCGAACTCACGACGTGGCAGCGACCCGCGACGCCGCGCTCGTCGGCGCAGCCTTCACCCGTGATCGAGCCTCGATCGTGAACGAATCGGTGACGATCGAGGAACTGGACGCCGCGACCCCCCGGGAGGTCGGCCGCTACCGCGATCGGATCGGCGCGGACGCGGACTCCGAAGACGCCGTGACCCGCGTTTTCGAACTCCGAGGACTATTGGCCGCCGACCGCGGAACCCTCGCCGAACTCGCCCGGACGAACGGCGCGACCGTCGCCGCCGGTGCTCCCGGTACCGATCGCGACGGCATCGACCGAACCAGCACCGGCGACACCGACGGCGAGGGAACGGCGAGCGCGCTGCTGATCGGCAGCGTCGCTGCCTTCCGGAGGGTCGCCGCGGCGATCGAGAACGACCGGGACGGGACCGAACGACTCGGAGCCGTCGCTGAGGCGGTTCGGGCGGCGATCGAGTGACCGGTCGAACGATCGATCGGTCCGAGGACGGGGGTGTCGACCGTGAACTTTGACGAGTGGGAGCCGGTGTACGAGCGGGTCCTCGCGGACTTCGGCTTCCCGCGGGCGGCCGACGAGGCCGCTCGCGACGAACTCGCTCGCCTGACCGATCCACACGCGTTCGATCGCGACCGACTCGGCGTTCTCGCTGGCGAGACGGTCGTCGTCGCCGGGGCTGGGCCGTCGCTTCCCGCCGAGATCGACCGGATCGCGTGTAACGACATCGTGATCGGCGCGTCGACGGCCGTCGATGTCCTCCACGACGCCGGAGTCACGGTCGAGTTGATGACGACCGACCTCGATAAGAATGCAGGCACCGTTCGGCGTCTCGCCGACCGAGGCGTTCCGGTCGCGGTCCACGCCCACGGCGACAACCGGGACCTGCTCCACGAGACGGTCCCCGAGGTGCCCGCCGAACACCTCTTCGCTACCACGCAGGCCGCTCCGGCGGACGGAATCGAGAACCTCGGGGGTTTCACCGACGGCGACCGGGCAGCGTTTCTCGCCGATCACGCCGGGGCGGCGGCGTTGAAGTTCGTCGGCTGGGACTTCGACGACCCGGCCGTCTCGCCGACGAAACGTCGAAAGCTCGCCTGGGCGGCGACGCTGCTCCGGTGGCTCGAACGCCGCCGTGGGGAACGGTTCTCCGTGCTCAACGACAGGCGTGAGGCGATCGATACGGAATCGCTACCTATCGACTGACGACCGGGCGAATTACCATCGTCGTCGATTCCGCTGTTCCGTCGATACGTTCTTGACGTCGACGCCAATAATGGAGGTATGGCGGATGACGACTGGCGCTTTTCCGTCGAGGACGTCGGCGACGCTGACGCTGCCGACGCCGACGCCGACGACGACTCGGAGACCGAGTCCGAGGCGGCGAGCGCGACGGCTGGGACCGACGAAGCGGACGGGGCCGCCCCGCGACCCCCGCTCGAACCGGGCTCGCCGTCGCTCGAAAACGCCCTGTTCGTCCTGCTCGGCGTTCTCCTCACACTGTTCGTAATCGTCCAGGTGTTGGTACTCGCCGGCGGGTAGTTCCGAGCAGTTCCGGGCACGATCGGCACGTCCAGGGCGTTCGACACGCCGATCCGCCGGATATGATCGGCAGCGGACCCCGATGGACGGTGTGAGTCGATGTAGGGCGATGTTTAGTCGAGCGATGAAGACCGATAGGAACCGATTCGGGTTGGACTGGAAGGGGCCGGGCGTTCACGGGCGCGAAGCGCCCGCTAGCTCGGGAGAGCGAAGCTCTCCCGTAGGTCGGCGAACCCCGGCGACGTAAGCACCGGAACGACCGAACGCAGTGAGGGAGTGAAGTGCGCGGTTCGAGAGACGCGAAGCGTCTTTTGAACGACAGCGAGCCGCGGGAGTCGACCGCCCGGGGGCTTCTGAAGCGGGCTCGGCGGCTCTTTTCCCGAACGCTGCTAAAGTAAACACGACCAGATGTAGCGACCCAAGGGTTAACCTCTAAGCGTGCGTACCGATAGTATGGTGGAGGTATTCGGCCAATCGCTCTCGCTCGTGCTCGCGATCGCGGGAGCGGCGCTCGTGGTTGCAGAAGCCTTAGCGCCGGGCGCACACTTCATCGTTCTCGGAGTGGCGCTGTTGCTCGCGGGATTGCTCGGCCTCGCGCTCGGGAGCGTCGTGCCCGCAACGGTGCTTCCCTTGGTACTCGCGGGCGCGGTGCTCGGGGTCGGCGCGGCGACGTTTTACGTCTACCGCGAGTTCGACTTCTACGGGGGCAAAGGTACCGACCAGACCCGCGATTCGACCTCGCTGCGCGGGACGACCGGCCGTGTCACCGAAGACGTGTCCCCTACTGGGGGCGAGGTCAAACTCGAAGGCGGCGGATTCAACCCTTATTTCAGAGCCCGAACGGTCGACGGCGAGATTCCCGAGGGCAAGGAGGTAATGGTGACCGATCCCGGCGGCGGTAACCTCGTCACCGTCGAGTCCCTGTCGATCGTCGAGGACGACATCGACCGGAAACTCGACCGCGGGCGAGAACGCGAGCAAAAGCGCAAACGCGAGCGAGCGGCCGACGCGCCCGAACCCGATCGCGAGACGAGACCGGAAACCGAGACGGATCTCGGCTAACTCGACCTCGAAGCACCGGGCTGAACCGCCGACACAGGAGGAACGACGGCCGATCAACCGACCGGCTGGGGGCTGGAATCGAGGTCGATCGGGGCAAGTCTTTTGCTGTTCTCGCATTGATACTATAGTATGGTACCGACCGCCCCGTTACAGATCAGCCTCGCGTTACCGGTCGTCGCGTTGGCGATCCTCGCCGTTGCGATCCTCGTCGTCTACCAGATGGTCGAGTTGGTGAACGCCTACGAGAAACGCGCGCTGACGGTCTTCGGCGAGTACCGCAAGTTGCTCGAACCGGGGATCAACTTCATCCCACCGTTCGTCTCACGAACCTACCCGTTCGACCTCCGGACCCAGACGATCGACGTCCCCAGGCAAGAAGCGATCACGCGGGACAACTCCCCGGTCACGGCC
>PXRY01000097.1:9921-39115 GCA_003022925.1 Halobacteriales archaeon QS_8_65_32
ATCTCCACGGTACTGCGCGCGAAATCGGCCGAGTCGATGGGCGAGCGAGCGATCATCGAACAGGGTATGGAAACCCTCGAATCGATCGGTCAGGGCGAGTCGACCACGTTCGTTCTGCCCCAGGAACTCACCTCGCTCGTCGGCCGCTACGGCAAACACCTCACCGGCAGCGACGCGAGCGACGCGAGCGCGTCGATACTCGGTAGCCAGGAGTTCGACGCCGAGACCCGCGAGATGCTCGGCCTTGACGACATCGCCGAGATCGTCAAGGGCATCGACGCGGACGGGAGCGGCCTCAGTGGGAACCCCCTCCCCGACGACACGGACGGCGACGGCCGCAGCGGCGAAAGCGAGGTTCGGGTCGAAGCGCTCGGAACGGACGAAACCGAAACCGAGACCGAATCGAACTGACTGGACCCGCTCTCCAACCCCTTCGTTTCGAGTCGAGACGAACGATATTTCGACGACAGCTCGGGTTCGAAGGTCGTCCGTCCAGCTCACGATTCGCGACGTTCGCTCGTGGTGGGGACACCTCAGATACTCTCGTCGGGGCCGTACCCCTCCATCGTTCGCGCTACTTCCTCGCGGTAGCGGTCGACCGTCTCCGGGTCGTCGACGGGGCCCAGCCTACCGGAGTCGACGTCCCTGGCGGCGGTGACCTCCGACCTGCCCATGGTCGCCGCGGCCCGTTCTTTCTGCAGGGCGCGCTCGCCGTCGGGCGTCGCGTAGACGAGCGTAATGAGGTCCCGGTTCGTGTAGCCCCGTTCGACGAGCCAGACTCGGACGGTCTGGCCATTGTCCCCCTCGTTTCCCTCGCCTCTCCCGTTTCCTTCGTTCCCCTCGCGCTCGTCGCTTCCAGCGGTCATAGACGCGCTTAACGGACGACGCGAATAATCGCTCCGGTAAATTGCCTGTTGTCTCACCCTCGCCGGCTCGTCTCCGTTCGGCCCCAGCGGCTCGACCGAGCGGTTCCGAGGCTTTTCGGTCCGCGACCGCACAGGTCCTCCTATGTCACGCGTACGGCAGGGTTTCACCGTCGGTCTCGGAATGGGCGTTCCCGATTCGCTGGAGCGGGCCGAGAAAGCGGGCTTTTCGTTCGTCGAACTCCTCTTGGATGGGTCCTTCGCCCGCGATCGCCTCGCCGAGCGCGAGGCCATCGACGATCTGGCCGCCGGGTTCGACGACGCGCCCCTCGATCTCGTCTGTCACCTGCCATTCGCCGTCGACATCGGCTCGCCGTTTGCCCCCGTTCGCGGCGGGAGCGTCGCCGAACTGATCGCTACCCTCGATTTAGTGACTAAACTCGGCGGCGAAAAGGCGGTCTTTCACCCCTCAGCGCGTGCGTGGGACCTCGGGTGGACCGATGACGACCTCCGTCCGCTGATTACGGGGTCGGTACGCGAAGTCTGTATGGCCGCCCGCGAGCGGGGGGTCGAGCCCTGCGTCGAGAACGTGATCAGCGGACCGTATTCGATCGACGGGTTCGACGACCTGCTCGCGGAGACCGACGCGTCGATGACGTTCGATACCGGCCACGCCCGCCTCGCCGGCTTCTCGGCCGCCGACGCCGCGGACTTCCTCGACCGGCACCGCGAGCGGGTTTCACACGTTCACCTGAGCGACAACCGGGGCGGCGGCGACGAACACCTCCCCGTCGGGTTGGGGACGATCGACTTCGAGGCGACGCTCGCGCCGCTTCTCGATTCCGCCTGGGAGGGGACGATGACCCACGAGGTCGGGACGACCGAACTCGCGTACATCGAAACGAGTAAACAACGGTTCGATTCGATCGCCCGGTGATCGCCGCGGTCACGCCGAGGGCCGACCGATCGGTTGCTGTCTCTCTCAACCCGTCGGCTTCAGCCTCTTGCGAGTCCGTCTCGGGCTCGAATGCGTCGGCTTGGTCAGTTCAGGGACGTTGCTGCCTTTCGATATTGTCCGCGACGGACCGTTCCCGATCGGTCGGTGTGTTCCGTGCCAAACCGATAAGTAGCCGCCATACGTCCTCATCGACATGAACCAGGACCGAGGAGAGGGTGGAAAGTTCGCCCCAACTGTCGAGAACGACGACGTGCTACGCGCGCTACGCGAACACGCCGAGCCCATCGCGACGGCGCGCGATCTCGCTACTGCGCTCGACGTCACCGCGGAAACCGTCCGTCGCCGGCTCGCGGAACTACACGACGCCGAACGGGTCGATCGGCGAACGGTCGGTGCTGCGGCGGTCGTCTGGTGGCCCGTAGACAGGACGGAGCCGACTGCCGACCGTGAGGCCGCCGATCCGTTCGACGAGTTGATGCGAGCGACCGCAGACATCGATCTCCGAGCGGAAGACCTCGACGCGATGATCCACGACTCGAAACGCGTGTGGAGTTCGCACTCGTGAGCGAGTCCCGCCGGTGATTTTCATCGACTCGTGGGTTTGGCTCGAACTCTCCCTCGAAGGCGACCGACGCCGAGCGGCGGGCAAGGTCGTCCAACGGATGCGAAACGAAGGCGGCGTGATCGCGACGACGGTGCTCATGGAGGTCGGCTATCGGCTTCGCCGACAGGCAGACGCCCGGCGCGCGAACCGCGTGCTGGCTGCGATCCGGCGGTTCGAGTCGCTTACGATCGAACCGGTGACGACCGCGATCGCCCTCGACGCCATCGAAATCCGGGACAAGTACTACGAGCGTCGGGAGTTAGAGGTCTCTTACGCTGACGCAGTTCACGTCGCGACGGCCGTTGCGACCGGCTGCGACCGGCTTTATTCCGGTGATCCGGATTTCGAGGACATCGATGAACTCGACACGGTGATCGTAAACTGACTTCCGAAGGGCCTTTGCTGCGAGTGCTGTCGGGTGCACTGGCCTGACTGTACTCGCCCGGAACGACGAGTCGAGCGTCCCCGCGGCGACGCCGCTCAAAACTCCGCGCCGGGTTCGGGCGCGATGCCGTCCTCGCTTTCCACGCCGTACTCCTCGCGCACGTCGTTGATCCGATCGCGGATGTCCGCCGCGAGTTCGAATTCGAGGTTCTCGGCGGCTTCCGCCATCCGTTCTTCTAACTCCTCGATCACTTTTTCGGCTTCCTCGGCGGAGTCGGGGTCGAGCCGCGAGACTCCGTCAGTATCGGTTTTCGAGCCGGGGAGGTTGGTCTCGCCGACTTCCTTTTCGATCGTCCGTGGCTCGCGGCCGTGTTCGTCGTTGAACTCGCGCTGGATCTCCCGGCGGCGCTGGGTCTCGGACATCGCCGATCGCATCGAGTCGGTCACGTCGTCGGCGTAGAGCACCACTTCGCCGCCGACGTTCCGGGCTGCGCGGCCCATCGTCTGGACGAGCGTGGTCTCCGAGCGCAGGAATCCCTCCTGGTCGGCATCTAAGATCGCAACGAGCGACACTTCGGGGATATCCAAGCCCTCCCGGAGCAGGTTGATGCCGACGAGCACGTCGATCTCGCCGAGCCGCAGGCTTCGGATGAGTTCGTGGCGCTCTAGGGTGTCGGTCTCGTCGTGCATGTACGCGACCTCGATACCCGCCTCCTCGAAGAACTCGGTGAGGTCCTCTGCCATCCGTTTGGTGAGCGTCGTCACGAGTACGCGTTCGTCGCGCTCGACCCGTTCGGTGATCCGTTCCATGAGGTCGTCGACCTGTCCTTCCGCGGAACTCACCTCGACTGCAGGATCGACTAAGTAGGTGGGCCGGACGATCTGTTCGACGACCTGTTCGGAGTTCTCATACTCGTAGTCGGCGGGCGTCGCCGAAACGTAGAGCCGGTCGCCCGTCCGCTGCTCGAACTCCTCGAAGCGAAGCGGACGGTTGTCGTACGCCGTGGGCAGGCGAAAGCCGTTGCCGACGAGCGAGTCCTTGCGGGATTTGTCGCCGGCGAACTGGCCGTGGATCTGAGGTAGCGTCTGGTGGGATTCGTCGACGACGGTCAGGAAGTCGTCGGGGAAGTAATCGAGCAACGTGTAGGGCGTATCGCCCGGCTCGCGGTCCGAAAGGTGAACTGAATAGTTCTCGATGCCCGAGCAGTATCCCGACTCCTTCAGCATCTCCAGGTCGAAGGTGGTACGTTCTTCGATCCGTTGGGCGGCGACGAGATCGCTTTTGCGCTCGAAGTAGCCGATCCGGTCGTCCAACAGGTCTTCGATCTCGTCGATCGCGTGTTCGAGGCGTTGGCCCGGGATCGAGTAGTGTTCTGCGGGGTGGATAAGGACGCCGGGCTCCTCGCTTTTGACCTCGCCGGCGAGCGGGTCGAGTTTCATCATCCGGTCGATCTCCTCGCCCCAGAACTCGATGCGGACGGCAAAGCGGCCGTACATCGGGAACACCTCGACGGTATCGCCGCGAACCCGAAAGGTTCCCTGCGTGAAGTCGACGTCGTTGCGCTGGTAGTTCAGGTCGACGAGCGCGCCCAAGAGGTCGTCGCGGTCGATCTCCTGGCCGACTTCGAGTTCGAGGCTCATGTCGATGTAGTTGCGCGGGTCGCCGAGCCCGTAGATCGCAGAGACCGATGCGACGACGATCACGTCGTCCCGGGTGAGCAGCGATCGGGTGGCGGAGTGACGCAGGCGGTCGATCTCGTCGTTGATCGAGGCGTCCTTGTCGATGTACGTGTCCGATTGTTCAATGTACGCCTCGGGCTGGTAGTAGTCGTAATAGGAGACGAAGTACTCGACGGCGTTGTCCGGGAACAGTCCTTTGAACTCCTCGTAGAGCTGGGCAGCGAGCGTTTTGTTGTGAGCAATAACGAGCGTCGGCTTCTGTATTTCCTCGATCACCCACGAGACGGTGTTGGTCTTGCCCGAGCCCGTGACCCCCAATAGGGTTTGTTCTGTCATACCGTCCCGATAGCCGTCGGCCAGTTGTGAAATAGCGTCGGGCTGATCGCCCGCCGGTTCGAAGGGTGCGTCGACGCGAAAGGGTTCGTCCCGGCCCGGCCGATCGGGCGACAGCGGTCCGGATTGGGTATCGCTCATTACGTAGCGAAGACTCCCCGGACACTTGACCGACTCGCTCGCCGCCGTCGTGGTTCCCCACCCGCTTCCCACTTCAGCCGTTGGGTGCCGTCTCCGCGTCCGTCTCTAGTCCCGCTTTCGTCGTTCGTTCCGCGGTCGCCTCGGAGCGCTCGCGCCGGTAGAGCCACGCTGCACAGCCGAGCGCGACTACCCCTGCACCCGCGGCGAGCCCGAAAACCGCGTCGAACCCGGCCGAGGAGTACACCCGCGCGCCCGCGACGTCCCTGCCGGTCCAGTAGCTATCGAGCAGCGCGCCCGTGACGGTCGGAAAGACCGCCGCGCCGAGAAAGGCTCCGCTATTGACGACGCCCGTTGCGACGCCGCTGGCCGCCGCCGCGTGGCGTTCTTTGATAACGGCATAGGACAGCGAACTCGCCCCGCCGGTCGCCGAAGCCACGAAAAAGACGATCCCGACGGCGAGCAGCGGAAGCCGAACGACCGCTAAGATCCTATAGGCACAGACGAAGACGAACACGCCGACGATGATCAGCTCCGTCCGCCGGCCGGTTAGGTCGGAGAGCCACCCGATCGACGGCGGGCCGACCAGTAAGCCGAGACTACCCGCCAGGGCAAACGCCGACGCCCCGGTGACGCTCAGGTTACAGACCTGGGCGACGTAGGGCACCGCCCACGCGCCCAGCACGGTGATGTTGATACCGAGCGTACAGAACATGATCGCCGAAATAAGCCACGTCTCGCGTTCCCCGAGGATTCGCTTTGCGCTCGCCAGGACTCCGTCGAGCGAGAGCGACTCGCCGGCCGGGACGTCCTCGATTGGCGCGAGCCCCGCATCGGCGGGCGAGTCACGCGCGAGCAGCGCGACCGCGGCGGCGATAGCCGGCCCGAAGACGCTGAGTCCGATCATCGTCGCTCGAAGTCCGAGGCTCTCGACCGCGAGCGCGAGCGGCGTCGTCGCGAACACACCCCCTAATCCGGCGACGGCGACGGTCAGGCCCGCTCATCGTGGCGAACTCGTTCGGACGAAACCAGTTCGCACAGAAGCGAAGCGTTGCGATGAACACGACGCTCACCCCCAACCCGATGCCGACACGCGCGCCGAAGGCGACGCTATAGACGGGCGCGAGCGCGAACGCGAGTCCGCTCAAGCTCATCAGCGAAACGCCTGCGGCCGCGCTTTGACGGATTCCGGCGCGGTCGGCGAGCACGCCCGCAGCGACCTATAAAGGAACATAGATGTAGGAAAAAGGCAGCGTGGAGCGTGCCGATCTCGGTCGCTGTCGCGTCGTACAGCCGCGCGAGGTCTTCGGTCAGGACGCCCGTCGAGAGAGGATAGACGTTCACCAAGAGGAATCCCGTCGCTAAGGCGGTCCAGGTGACCCACCGCCGCCGTCGTGGATCCGACCGAACGTTCACTGCTCTGTTCACCGAGCGACGCGGGCAAAAAGGGTTTGCCCACACACGAACGCGCGAACGCGATCGGTTTCTCTCCCCTCGCGGCAGTCCGTTCGCACTCATGCGGTTTCGGCCGCCATCCCGGTAACCGTCGGAGTCGACGAAATCGACATCGTCGGCCGCGTCGCGCCCCGACGAAACGCGACGCGCTGCGTTGCGTTAGGCCGGTTCCTCGGCGCGTTCGCGTACGAGATCGCGTAGATCAGCCGGGTCGCCGATCCCCTCGATCTCCTCGCGTTCGACGAGTGCGGTGCCGTCTACAGCGTCGCGTTTCGTCTCGTCGACGACGTACAGGGACCGCGTGCGGGCGATGTCCCCGACCGAACTCATGATCCGGGCGCGTTTCTCCGCGGTCTTCGTAAATGCCGAAAAGCCGGTGAGCATGTTCTCCTCTTCCGCTGTATCCTCGCTCACGGCCTTGAACGGGGCGCGAAGCGTCGGGTGGACGTCGAAGCCGACCCGAGTGAGGCTCACGATGAGATCGGCCCCTTCGGTGTCGCCGGCTGGGTCGACTGTCGTCTCGCCGTTTTCGGGCTCCTCGCCCCCACCGACCACCGCCACCGGGTTCGCGAGCGGCGCGTCGAAGAGCTCCTCTAAGCGCGCGGCGACTTCGACGCTCGCGCTCATGCCGTCCTCGTACTTCGAGACGGTGCGCCGGGAGACGCCCAGCTCCGAGGCGAGTGCTCCGAGGCTCCAGCCGCCCCGTTCGCGCTCGTCGGCGAGCACGTCCCCGTCTACGTTGACGTACAGCCCCCCCGGAGCGGCGTACGCCATCGGTGGAACGCCCTCGACGAACAGCTCGTAGGCGGTGTCGGGCGACAGCGCCGGCACCCCGTGGCGCATGTAGACGACGCCCGGCGAGAGTTCCTCACTGCGGCTCCGCAGGCCGAGCACTAACGGCGTCGCGCTCAGATACGCGCCGAGGCGACGCATCTCGATGCCGGTCGGACCGTCGAACGCGTCGACGTTCGCGAGGGCCTTTACCAACAATAGATCCTCGCCCCGGCGGGCCGCGACGTCGAAGCTCTTTGGCCGGGTCTCACACCGGTCGCTCACGGCGAAGCCCGCGTCGTCGAGCATCGCAATCACGTTCCCGACCAGCGCCGACCGGGACATATATGAATATAGTCGTCTCATCCTATATAATCGTTGTGCCGGCGAGCGAACCGCCCCGTATCGATATCGCCCTCATCGGCCGCCTGCCAGCCGATTTCGGCCGGCTCGTTCGTAACGGGTTTTTTAAACACTTGCGCCGAGGATCGTACCCCTTCATCGCCGGCTCCGCGCTCTCGGACCGCCGTCGAACTTCCGGTCGCCGTCGGACACTCAGGTCGTCGCCGGTCGCCGGAGCACCTGGCGGCGATCGTTCGACCGGCGTCGGTGTCGGTCTCGGGCCCCCCCTCCGGTGTCTCAGGACTCGATCGTGCCGTAAGACTTCCAGGTTCCGGGGGAACCCGCCTCGACGCAGATCCATCCCAGCGGGCCGCCGGCCGCCGGTGCCGAATTCTTGACGCGGCTGCCGACGCCGAACGCGCCCGACTCCGGAGGGGCGGTCCCCGCGAAGGCGAGTACGACTTCCGAACACCCCTCATCGATCGCGACGGCCGCCGCGATCTCCATGTGATCGAGCGTGCCGCGAGCGCCCGCCACCGCTTCGAGCGAGATCGCCAGGTCGAATCGTCGCGCGGTGTTGTCGTACAGCGAGACGTCCGTACACGAGCGGACGGCATAGCCGCAGTCGGCGTCGTGGCCGGTCGAGTCGTTGTCCGCGACGTGGACGTCCTCGGCGTCTTCAGCCCGGACCGCGCCCCGCCCGACGCCCGCGATCGCGTTGCCCCCGATCCGGAGGCCCGACCCGCCCTCGGCGACGATCGCCCACGCCGACCGCCGCCGGCCGACGAAACGGTTGTCCTTCACGTCGACGCCGACGATCGCCTCGTCCGGACAGCGAAGCGCGACCCCGACGTCGAACCCGTTGACGTTGTTCTCCGAGACGACTACGTCGTGCGAGCCGTCACCGACGAGCACGCCGGTCCCCGTGACGTCCCGGAGGACGTTATCAGTGATCGTGATGTCGTCACACCCCCGGATCGAGACGCCGAGGTGATCGGTGTCGACGTGGTCGTCGTCACCATCGGTATCGGCAGCAGTCGAATCGCCGTCGGCGTTCTCGCCGTCGCCGTTGTTCTCGTCGCCACCGCCGTCGTCGTCCACGCTCCGTCCGTCGTCGACGTGCATCGCTCGATCGGCGTCGACCGCGATGTCCTCGTTCCCCACGTCGTGCAGGTAGTTATCGGAGATGTGGCCCGAAACCTCCGCTAAGGCGAGTCCTGTTTGGGTGATCCGGGCGATCGTGTTGTCGCCGATCGTCACGCCCGCAGCGACCGCGGGCCGCTCGTCGGTATCCGGGTCGTCGTCCGCCTCGTTTCCATTCGTCCCGCCGTCGGAAACCAGGCTCGACCCCGATCCCGACTCCAGTCCCGATCCCGAGCCGTCAGCGGCGGTGTCCGGCCGGCCGCCGCTGCTATCGCCCGGCGCGATCGAGATTCCGCGCTCGTGGTCCCGGACGGTGTTGGTCTCGACGGAGAGATTGGTGTACTCGCCCTGGAGGTCGATCCCGCGCGACTCGCCGTTACCCTCGACGATGTTGTTCGAGACGATGATATCGTGCCAGCGGGTGTCGACATCGCCCAAGATTCCGGCGTCGGTACACCGGCGGAACTTGTTCTCCTGGATCGTGAGGTCGTGGCCGCCGCTACGATGGAGGTGGACCCCGCGGGCGCAGTCCTCGGCGATATTGCTCTCGATGTCGACGTTCTCGTTTTCGGTGCCGTCGGGGATCGCGGTTTCGGTCGTGCCGTCGGGATGTTCGAC
Source organism: Halobacteriales archaeon QS_8_65_32 (assembly GCA_003022925.1). Classification (GTDB taxonomy): domain Archaea; phylum Halobacteriota; class Halobacteria; order Halobacteriales; family Halococcaceae; genus PXQR01. The sequence goes on from PXRY01000097.1 coordinate 19,211, forward strand.
GACCAGCCCGCCTTCCTCGGTGAGATTATCAGCCTGGTAGGCCGCAGTCCCGAGGCCCGCCGCGTAGCAGTCGCGCACGACGACGTCCTTCGCGCCGGCGACATCGACGAGGTGCCAGTACAGTTCTTCAGTACGGCAGCCCCGGATCGTCACGCCGTCGGCTTTCGCGACGCCGATCCCGTTTCCTTTCTCCGGATCGACCGACTCGACGGTGAGCCCCTCGATGATGACGCTTCGCGTTGCGACCGAGCCGTCGAAGCTCCGGGAGACGAGCGCCGTCCCGTCCGGATCGGAGGGTTCGAACGCGATCGTCGCGCCCGGCCCGGTGAGGACGGTGTTCGACCCGTACAGTAGGGTGTGGGTAACGTAGTACTCCCCCGGCGGGAACCGGACGATCCCGCCACCGCCCTCCTCGGCGGCGTCCAAGGCGCGCTGGATCGCGTCGGTGTCGTCTTCCTCGCCGTTCCCGGCCGCCCCCCACGCGCGTACGTCGTACACCGGGGTTCGGGCGGTGACCGATTCGGTCGTCCGCATCGTCTCGAAGCGCCCCTCGGGGGCGGCGACGTCGATGGCGTCCCACCCCGAGCCGGTATCGAGAGAGCGCTCGCCGGAGTCGGTCGCGAGGTAGAGCCGTCCCGATTCGCCGGCCGCGGGTCGCTCGTCGGCCGGACCGGCGAGCACGCGGTCAAGGGTGGTGCGTTCGTCGTCCCCACCTCCGTCGGCGGTGTCGTCGCCCGTCCGGGTATCGTCGCCGGTATCACTGCCGTCGCTATCGTCGTCTCGCCACCGCGAGACGGCAGCGTAGCCGACGCCAGCGGCGACGCCGCCGAGAGCCGTCCGCCAGGGGAACCCGGCCCGGCGCCCGTCGCTTCCGCCGCTCACGCTTCGTCACCTGCTGGCGAGTCCGGCCGATTACAGTCCGCTGGCATACCGACCCCTCCGACCCGGAACGGGTATCGTTTGCGGTGGCAGGTACCGGAGCGCCAGAGTATCCGACCGTCAGGACGGAGACCGGAGAAATGAACGAGAGCGACTATCGAGACGCCGAGAACCGAGCGCGGTTGGCCTGGATCGAGACTTCCCGACGATTATTCGATCTCGAAGAAGGATTACTATGCTCGAACACTACGAGTACCGGCGCTCGCTGCTCGCCGAAGCCATCGAACGATACGACGAGTACCAGTCCCCCGAACCGGCGGTCGGATAGGTGCCGACCGACGACCGCTTTCCCGAAAAGCGCCACCGGATGCTGCGCGCGATCCGCGGGGAGCTCGAACGCCACCCGATCGTGATCGCCGCGCGTGGCCACCCACAGAGCACGTTCGTCGAGGTCCGCGCGAAGTTGGCTCCAGAGCGGTGGGGCCACGACACCAAGAACGCGACGCTACGAGTGGCCTAGCAGCCGATTACACCTCCCGAATTAGTCTTTCACTACAGCGACGAGGCCTTCGACTGTGGCTGGCACCACGAACCGAACCCGCACATCGAAGGGTACGCCCGCTATCAGGAGCGGACGAACGGCGGATACGACTACGAACCGGTGGCCTTCGAGGGCAAGACGCCGACCGAACTCGTCCGGGAGGTAATAGAGCGGTTGCGCGACGGCTCGCGGGCTTGGGCTGACGAGGTATGTCGATGATGATGGGCCGACGCCGATCACTCCCGCCGGCCGGCCCCGACCGCCGACTCGCCTACTGGGTCGTGGCCCTCGATCAGTTCCTGGCCGTCCATGTACGGCCGGAGCGGTTCGGGGATTTCGACGGTGCCGTCGGGGTTCTGGTAGTACTCCATGATCGCGACGAGCACGCGCGGAACGGCGAGTCCCGAGGCGTTGAGCGTATGAAGGTACTCGGCCGACTCGTGGCGTTCGGGGCGGTAGCGAAGCCCGGCCCGTCGGGCCTGGTAGTCCGCAAAGTTCGACGCCGAGGAGACTTCGAGCCACCGGCCGCCGACCTCGGGGCCCTCTGCCATGTCGTCGCCCGGTGCCCAGACCTCGATATCGTACTGTTTCGCATGCTTCAAGCCCATGTCGCCCGTGCAGATCTCGATGACTCGGTAGGGAAGGTCGAGTCGCCGGAGTACTGCTTCAGCCTCGTCCAACAGGCCCTCCAGGCGATCGAAACTCCCCTCGGGACGAACGAAGTTCACGAGTTCTACCTTGTTGAACTGGTGGACTCGGACGATGCCCCTGGTCTCGGTACCGTGTTCGCCGGCCTCCCGGCGGAAGTTCGGCGTGTACGCCTGGTGTTTGACCGGCAGGTCGTCGTCGAGCAGGACCTCCTCGGCGTACATGTTCGTCACGGGTACTTCGGCGGTCGGACAGAGCCATAGGTCGGCGTCGTCGTACCCAGCGAACTCGTCGCCGCCGACACGATAGGCGTCCTCGTTGAACTCCGGCAGTTGCCCCGTCCCGCGCATCGAGCGGCTGTTGACCGGGATCGGTGGGAACAGATCGAGGTAACCCTGCTCGCGGTGGAGCGAGAGCATAAACTGGATCAGTGCGTGTTCGAGGCGGGCACCCTCGCCCTTCGTGAAATAAAAGCCCCCGCCGGCGACCTTCGCGCCGCGCTCGAAGTCGATGATCTCTAATTCCTCTCCGAGGTCGTAATGCGGAACGACGGGATCGGGGAGTTCTCGAATGTCGTCGAACCCGACGCGGTACCGCTCTGTGTTGTCCGATTCGTCCTCGCCGACCGGCACCGACTTGTGGGCCGGCAGCGGAAGGCGGAGCAGTCGGGCTTCGAGGTCGGCTTCGAGGTCGGTCGCTTCCGCTTCGATACCTTCGAGGTCAGCTTTGAGTTCCTGTGAGCGCGAAATCGCCTCGTCGGCTTCCTCGTCTCTCCCCGCCGATTTCAGCTCGCCGATCCGGCTCGATACCTCGTTTCGCTCGTGGCGGAGCTCGTCGCCGCGGGCTTTGAGTTCGCGCCAGCGCTCGTCGACCGCGAGTACTTTGTCGAGGTCGATTCCTTCGACGCCTTTCCGTTCGATCGCCTCGCGCACGCGATCGGGGTGCTCGCGGAGGAACTGCCTGCTGATCATTTCCCGGAAGGTACTGTGAGACGAAACAAAACCGTGTCGTTCCGGGCGACGCCCGCATCCGCGAGCGCGGCACGGTCACACGGCTCTCCGCGTGACGACGGTACCGAGAACGACGTCCGACGGGTTCGTGCGGTTCCGGACCGTCCGAAGCCGTGCCCATGATCGGACGACAGTTCAGGTACGACGGGGGAACGGATAGCGACAGGCGAGACGGGGAGCACCGGAACGATCGACGCCAGGGATCGACGGCGGACGGACGGATTAGCACTGGTGTTCGGACCGGGCGTCGGGTTCGCCGCCGTCCACGTCGCCCACGGGCTGTCCGAAGGCGAGGACGTAGAGACGGCGCTGTTCGGGATCGTGATCCCAGCAGCGCTCGCGATTTCGCTCGTCGGCTGTGGCTACCGACTGGCACGCAGCGAGTTTGACCCGGAGAACGTACTTCGGGTCGGTATCTGGTGTTCGCTCGGGGTCGTCGCCATGAGCGCGGCGGGAGTGTTGATCGTGCTCTACAAGCAGGAGGTGTAGCGGTAAGCGACGGCACGTTCATCGTGGCGAACGCGGCAACGTTCGGCTCGGTGGTCGGGTTCGCCGTCGGGGTCTACGACAGTCGACAGCGGATGGCCGAGCGCGAACCGCGCGTCGAGCGCGATCGAGTCGAGGGACTCGATTAGCGCTTTACGGTGCTCGCCGGGTGCTCAGACACGACGTCAGAACACATGCGAACGTCATCGGCAGCCACGCCGCGCTCTTGTGCAAAGGAGAGGGAAGTGCCGAGCGTCGGCTCCAGGTCGTCGAGCGCCGAACAGCCGACGTCGTCCGACTCGGCGAGGAAGCGCGCTGTGTCGAGCAGGTTCTCACCGGTGGGGGTCACCGACGCCGCCCCGGTCGACCTCGTCGCACTCGTCGAAGGGGAAACGAACCGACTGTCCGGGAGCGATCGCGGCGTCGAGATGTGTCTCGACTGTCTCGAGCACGAGTTCGTCTCGGCGAGCGACCTGCTCGACACCGCGCTCCGGAACGTCCTCGAAGCCGTGGCCGGTGACAGGAACGCGACCGAATCGCCAGGGGACGACGACGCGACAGATCACAGAAGGGCCGACTCGATGGACCCCGGTGGGAACGACGAGACCGACGGAAGCGACGCGACGACCGACCCTGACGGAAGCGACGGAGGCGACGCCGCGGCCGGACGGGTTCCGGCATCAGTGTCGGCGTCGGTGTCGGTCTCCGTATCGCGGCTCACGGTCGACGGCGAGGAGTACGTCGAAGTCCTGATCGAGTGCCGGACTCGGCCTGTGACTCGCGCGATAGATCGTCGAGGAGTCGGGCGGCCGGATCGTCCTCGAACGCGACGGGCCGGAGACGGCCGTCTCGATACGGCTCCGACCCGTCGATCCCGACGCGGACCGCCGGGAGCGGTCGGGAGTCGGAACCGTCGTGGACGGCATTACGGGTTCGGAGCAGGGACGAGGACCGGCATCGCGGCGGGGCGGTGTCGTCGCCGGTCGCCGCGGCGGGCACGAACGGGGCGGCGACTGGACGGACGTGGAACGGTCGAACGGGCGGGACGGCGACCGAAGAGCGAAAGCGCCACCGGGGACGAGTGACCGCGACCGGCGGTGATCGGGGGGATGGGGGCGACCAGCGCGACGAGCACGCGACCCGGCTTCGAGAGGGTGACGCCCCGTTCGAGCGACGGTCGATGGAGCAGCCCGACCGATGAAATTAAGCCCGACGATCGACACGTTCGAACCACATGGTCCCCGATCGAGGTCGATCGCGCGGGCGGGTTCTCGTCGCGATCGCCGTCGTGCTCGCAAGCGTTCTCGTCTCGGGACTCCTCGCCCCCGGCGTTCTCGCCCAGGAGGTCGGCCAATCGGAAGACGAACCGAACGACGGCCCCTTGAACGCGACGTTCGTCGTGCCAGGCGCGTCGACGAGCGGCGAAGTCCAGTCGAACGGTACGAACGCCTCCCAGGCCGACGCCGACTGGTTCGCGTTTCCGGTCCGGGCGGGACAGAACGTCACCGTTACCTTCGAGGGCGGGGACGACGCGGAACGACTGCTCGTCTTTCTCACGAGCCCGAACGGGTCGCGAAACGTCTCGTCGGCGAACGACTCGCTCGCCGACGCCACCATCGCCCCCGCCGGCAGCACCGTTACCCTGGATGCTACGGCCAACGACTCGCGGATCTACTTCGTCGGCGTGACGGGGCTTTCCGGCGAGTACACCTTCACCGTCGAGACGAGTGATCCCGCAGCGATCGGAGCGAACGGCACGAACGCGACCGATAGCACGAATGGGACGAACGGCAGTATAGTGGCGAATGGCACAGCGATGGCGAACGCATCAACCACAGCCACGACCACAGCGACCGCGACGACCACCGCCACCGCTACCCCGTCCCCTACTACTACCGCTACGACCACCGCGACGCCGACCGAGACACCCACAGCCAGTACAGCCGCGACGACCGGCAGCGATGCGGGTGGAGGCGGGACCAGTGCAAGCAACGCGAGCGGCGAGGGCACGAGCACCACCGGACCCGGCTTCGGCGTACTCGCCGCGCTGGTCGCCCTGCTCGCCGCGGCACTGCTCGTGGCGCGACGGCAGTAATCACGACCCCTTCGTCTCCTTTCAGCTTCTCCCCTGCGATAACGACGAACTCCGACGTGAGCCGATCACCGAGCGCTGTTCGATTAGGCGACGAAGGCAGCCACAAACAGTCCCGGGTGGGACTGGAAGGGGCCGACCGATCGGTCCGGCCGCGGCGTTCTCGCGAGCGAGCGTAGTCGTTCGAAAGGCGCTTCGCGCCTTTCGTGATGACAAGAGAGCGAAGCTCTCTTGAACCATGAGGGAGCGAAGCGCGTGGTTCGAGAGGCGGCTCCGCCGTCTCTCGTCATTACGGGAAATCGAAGATTTCCCGCTTGCAGCAAAAACGCTCCGCGTTTTTGCCACATCACAAAAGACTTTTAAACGACAGCGAGTCGCGGCCGGTCGAGCGGAAGGGGGCTTCCGAAACGGTCTCGGTGGGTTTTCTCCTGAAGCTGCTATACGAAGCATTACTACACCGACCGACCCCCGAGTTCGTCATCTTCCGAGCGCCTCGACCGGCGACGAAGAGACGGTGATCGCCGCCGAACGGAGGGATCAGCGTAACGCGACATATATTTGTGGTGTACTGAACTGAAAATATGAGTCCGAATTAAGTAGGGTGCTAGCCACAATGACTTTATGGTGGCGTACAAACAGTGCCCGTTCTGCGACGAGGTGTTCGAGATCGGCCCGACGGACGACGTGCCGCTGCGCCGTCACCTCCGACTCACACACGCCGAGTCGAGCGGGCGCGTCACAGCCGGATAGGGAGGACCAGGGGCGGGGGCGAAAGGCAAGAGGGGAAGTGAGCGCTCGCAAGCGAGAACGGGGAAGTACGAGGGGTCGATGTCCCGGTGGGGATGACCGAGACCGAAGTAGACGAGACAACGGAACGGACCGGCGGACCGCCTATTCGGCCATCAGGCCGCCGTTTTCGACGCGCATGACGGCCTCGCCGTCGGGCAGGTTCGGCGCATCGACGAGCCGAACGATCCGCTTTGTTCCCTTCGACTTGCGCAGATAGAGCCGGAAGGTCGACTTGTGGCCCAGGATGTTCCCGCCGATCGGCTTCGTGGGGTCGCCGAAGAAGGAATCGGGGTTCGACTGGACCTGATTGGTCACTAAAACGGCGGCGTTGTGGAGGTTCGCGACCCGCGCGAGGTCGTGGAGGTGTTTGTTTAATTTCTGCTGGCGGGGGGCGAGTTCGCCCCGGCCGACGTACTCCGCGCGGAAGTGGGCGGTTAGCGAATCAACACAGACCATCCGTACCGGCCACTCCGTCCCTTCGTGCTCCGAAGCCAGGTCGTTCGCGTTCTCGGCGAGGAGGATCTGGTGATTGGAGTTGAACGCTTTGGCGACGTGGATCTTATCGAGGAAGGCCTCGACCAGTTCGGTGAGCGCTTCCTCGTCGTCGGGGGTACCCTCGATCTCGCGGTGGTCCATCGCCGCCTGGATCGTCTCGTCGTCGAGTCCTCGGACCATGTCGTCGATGCGCTCGGGCCGGAAGGTGTCCTCCGAATCGACGAAGACCGCTCTCCCCTCCAAGCCGCCGTGCTCGTTGGGCAGCTGAACGGTGACGGCCAGCTGGTGGGTCACCTGGGACTTGCCGGCCCCGAACTCGCCGTACACCTCGGTGATCGACTGGGTCTCGACGCCGCCACCCAGTAGCTCGTCGACCGCTGGAACGCCCCAGGTCAGCTTGCCGATCTCCTCGCGGCGGCGAAGCACTTTTGTGCCGCTCTCGAAGCCGCCGACGTCGGCGGCGTCGCGGGCGGCGTTGATGACGTCCGCCGCCGTCGACTCGCCGATGTCCGCCGTGTTCGATAGCTCGCCGGGGCTCGCCACGGCGATGGACTGGAACGACTCGAAGCCGTTGTCGCGAAGCTTCTCGGCCGTCGCCGGCCCTACGCCAGGAAGGTTCTCCAGGTCTGCGGTCGTCGCCATACGCACCACTCCCGCCCCTCAGCATATAAAGCCTCGTTTACACCTCAGTGAAAGTGAATCTCGACGAGGAGAACGCGACGATCGGTGCAGTTCGAACCCGACGTGGTGGTGTTTAGTAAAGCGGTGAAGACCGACGGGAACCGCTTCGGGCAGGACTGGAAGGGGCCGGGCGTTCACGGGCGCTTCGCGCCCGTGAGCTCGGGAGAGTGCTACGAGAGACCTCTCGGCATAACGAAAGGCGCGAAGCGCCTTTCGAACTACTTCGCTCTCCCGTAGCTCGACGACGGCGGACGAAGCAAGCACTGGAGCGAGCGAACGAACTGAGAGAGCGAAGCGCGTCGTTCGAGAGGCGGCTCCGCCGTCTCTCGTCATTGCGGGAAATCTTCGATTTCCCGCTTGCAACAAAAACGCTCCGCGTTTTTGCCACATCACAAAAGACTTTTGAACGACAGCGAGTCCCCCGAGTCGAGCGTCCAGGGGCTTCCGAGATGGTCTCGGCTCTTTTCGCGGAAGGTGCTACATGAAACACGGCCGTGGGAGAGCGGGAAGGGGAGCCGGTCGGCCGGGTATCACTCCCAGGGGTGGGCACCCGACCGGCTCGGCCAGAGGGGATACCAGTACTCCTTATCGGGTTCGATCCCGAGTTCGCCGTCGAGCACGCTGTCGAGTTTGAACTCGGTGCCCGAGTCGCGCTCGTGGCCGGCCTGGGGCGCAAAGGGGTAGTAGGCCCCCCGGCGGAACGAGTACACCCAATAGACCTTTTGATCGCTTTGCTCGAAGGTGAACAGCGCCGCGAGCAGGCGCGAGCCGTAGCCGCGTTCGATGAGCGTGTCGGCGGCGAAGTGGACGCTCGTCACGAGGTCCTCGAAGTCCCGATCCTCGAGCACGACCCAGTCGTACCCGTGCGAATCGTCGACGAACCGGGCTTGGGTCCCGGTCTCGACCTCGCCGGCTTCTAAGATCGCTTCGACTTCCTCGACCGCGTTCTCGAAATCCGTGCTATCGACCGACGCGAAACAGAGCGCTGCGGTCTCACCGGAGTCGTAACCGAGATCGGCTTCCATCGTGAGGTGTGCGGTACTCATCCCGAAGAGGTCCTCGGGGTCGGCGTCGCGGGTCGAGTCGGCTTCCGCGCGCAACCCGAGTGCCGACCGGATACCGTCGAGTATGCCCATGTCCCCACTGAGAGGGCGCTACGGCAAAAGTCCCGCCGACTATTGCTCACTGGTCGCCCGATTACGTCCGTTCGGTGAGAAGGTCGCGTTCGCGACCTGCGTTCGCCCTGTCCCGATCCGCCAGTTCATCCGCCTACAGAATCGTGCTAAGTCGACGTTCGAACTCGTCCTCGGGAACGTCGCCCCGGGCGTAGCGTGCTTGAAGCACCGTCAGTGGGTCGCGCTCCGAAACAGGTCCCGTCTCGGTGCTCTCACGAGATACTCCGAAACGGGAAGATCATCCACACGAGAAAGGCCCAGCGCTCCGAGAAGAATCGACGCAACAGGAGCCTCGCTTACGAGCGTGATCAGCAAGCCGACCCCAAGGATCACCGCCAGGATCGCGGTCAGACTGTCCGAGCGGAGCCAATCGGCAAGGTCACTCGTCCAAGTCGATTCGTATTAACAAATCAAGAGTTTTTCGGCGGGCGAAAGACGTTTACGCGGTTTCGAGTTCGCGCTGCATCTCGCGCAGGCGCTCGATCCGGTTTTCGGTCGAGGGATGGGTGCTGAACAGGCGGCCAACGACGCCGCTTTTGATCGGAATGATAAAGAACGCGTTCATCTCCGATTGCTCACGGAGGTCGTCGTTGGGCACCTTGTCCATCCGGCCGTCGATCTTCATGAGCGCGGAGGCAAGCGCCGACGGTTGGCCCGTGATGATCGCCCCGCCGCGGTCGGCGGCGTACTCGCGATACCGCGACAACGCCCGGATCAGGAAAAACGAGACGACCCAGACGACGAGCGAGGCGACGATCGCGACGATCACGCCGCCACCGCCGCCCTCGCGATTTCGGCCGCCGCCGAACAGCCAACCCCACCGGACGATCATGAAGGCGATCGTCGAGAGAAAAGAAGCGATCGTCATGACCATCACGTCGCGATTCTTGACGTGGGCGAGTTCGTGGGCGAGCACGCCTTCTAGCTCCTCGCGATTGAGAGTGTTCATGATGCCTTCAGTGACCGCAACGGTCGCCTTGCTCGGCGACCGCCCGGTCGCGAAGGCGTTTGGCATGCGGGAATCGGCGACCGCGACGGTGGGTTTGGGGAGGTCGGCCTGCTGGGCGAGGCGGCCGATCGTCGCGTGGAGTTCGGGGTACTCCTCCTCGCTGACTTCGCTTGCGCCCATGCTGTAGAGCGCGAGTTTGTCGCTGAAGAAGTACTGCGCGGCCATGAATCCGCCCATGATGAGGACGATGAACAGGATGTTCGTCGTATAGAGGCTCAACGCGCCGATAAAGACGATGTACAGCCCGAAGAGCAGGAACATCGTTACCCCCATGCGCCCGCGGAGGCCCCAGTCAGTTTTCCATTCCATAGTCCACGTAAGGGTCCCGGAAATATAGGCTAATCGCCCGGACGACGGGATCGCCACCCCGAGCCCTCGATCCACCGAATTCTTGCCCACGGCCGTTCTGTAACTTCGTGTGACCGAAACAGTCCTCGTCACCGGCGGCTTGGGCCGCTCCGGACGGTGGATCGTCGATCGACTCGCCGAGGAGTACGAAGTGGTCTGCGTCGATCTCGACCACCCCGGGTTCGAGATCGAGCCGGCTCCGAACGTCGACTTTCAGGCGGCCGATCTGGCCGATCGCGGTGCGGTCTTCGACCTGATCGGCGCGGTCGACCCCGAGAAGGTCGTCCACTGGGGCGCGATTCCCGCACCGGAACGCCATCCCGGGGGTACTGTCTTCGAGAACAACGTGCTGGGGACGTACAACGTCCTCACTGCGGCGGGCCGCGAGGGTTTGACGATCGTCCAGGCGTCGAGCGAGTCGGCGTATGGCTTCCCGTTCGCGAGCGAGCCGTTCCTCCCTGACGAGCTACCGATCACCGAAGCACACGCTTTCTACCCCGAGGATGCCTACGGGGTCTCGAAGGTCGTCGCCGAGGACGTCGCCGGAATGGTGACCCGTCGTTACGACGTATCGGTCACATCGATCCGGCCCTCCTGGATCCAGTACCCCGGCGAGTACGCCTGCCGGGAGCCCGATAACCTCGACGACCTCGCCGAGGGAGCGGGCAACTTCTGGAGCTACGTTGACGTAAGGGACGTTGCTGAGGTGGTCGCGGCGGCCCTCGAAGCCGACCACGCGGGCCACGAGGCAGTGCATGGGGTCGCCGCGGAGAACTACCTCGATCGATCCACCGAGGAGGTCGTCGAGAACTTCTTCGGCGAGCTGCCCGCCGACTCGGCGATCGACGGCGACGACGGGGCGCTCTCGCTCGCGAAAGCCGAGTCGCTGCTCGGCTGGCGGCCCGACCACGCTTGGCCGGAAGCGAGCGACGAGCGCGTCGAACCGCCGACCCTCTACACCGAGTGAGGCGGTGTCGACGCCAGGAGAAAGCCGGACGACGAAGAAAACGGGAAAACGGAAACACGGCGGATCGGCAGCGAACGGTCCGTGTCGCGTCCGTTAAAAGCGCGTAGCGCCTGACGGACACATATGAGCGAGTCGCGCGGCTTCTGTCCACGATGTGGCGACCCCGTCGAGTCGCACGTGGACGAGGGGACAACGGACGCCCCGACGAGTCCGCGTGCGACGACCCGGCACGCGCCGAACGGGCGTGCGCCGGTGTGCGAGGCGTGTTTCTTCGACGAGTTCGACCTCGTTGACGCGCCCGACCGGATCGAAGTACCCGTTTGTTCGGGCTGTGGCGCGGTGAAACGGGGCAAGCGATGGATCGACGTCGGCGCGCGCGATTACACCGATGTCGCGATCGACGAAGTAGCCGAAAGCCTCCAGGTCCACGTCGATGCAACGGACGTCTCCTGGGGCGTCGATCCCGAGCAGGTCGACGAGAACACGATCCGGATGGACTGTTTCGTGTCCGGAACGGTCAGAGGGCAGGTACGGGAGGTCGAGTTCACGGTCCCGGTACTGATCTCGCGGGGGACGTGCGATCGCTGCGGGCGGATCGCCGGCGAGGACTACGCGGCGACGGTGCAACTCCGCGCAGAAGGGCGGACGCCCGACGAGGACGAACGTACCGAAACGATTTCGATCGCCCGGTCGTACGTCGCCGATCGCGAGGAGGCGGGCGACCGGAACGCCTTCATCACCGAGGTAGCGGAGACGCGCGAGGGCGTCGACGTCAGAGTGTCGACGACCCAGATCGGGAGCGCGATCGCCGACCGGATCGTGCGGCGCTTCGGCGGGGAGATCGACCGGTCGCGCACGCTCGTCACCGAGGACGGGGACGGCAACGAGGTCTACCGGATGGCCTATGCCGTCCGACTGGGCCCCTTCCGACCCGGCGACGTGATCGATCTCCGCGGTGGTGACCGGGACGGCCGGGGTGGCGGAAGCCGGAGCGGGAGCAGCCGGAGCGACGAAACGAACGATCCGGTACTGGTTCGAAGCACCCGCGGGAACCTCAAGGGCACCCGTCTGCGAAGCGGCGAGCGCTATGAGGCGAGCGCCGAGGAAGGGATCGCCCCCGACGCGACGGTCGCCGGATCGGTCACGGACGCGAGCGAGGCGACGCTCGTTGCGATCGCCGACGAGCGCGCAATCCAGGTGCTCGACCCCGAGACCTACGAGACCCGGACGGTGCGCCGGCCCCAAGGGATCGACGCCGGCCGCGAGACGGTATCGGTCGTGAAGGTAGACGGCGACCTCTACCCGCTCCCGCCGGAGGACGAACGCCCCAATCGGTAGCGAGCATCCGAACGAACCGCCAACGGATCGCTGATGAAGCACTAGCGAAGACGATCGACGCGAGCGGTGGCGATCCGGTGCGCCTCGGCACGAGTCAGTGCGAGTCAGTACAGGCCGCCACGGCCCGATCGCGGGCGCGAAATGACCCGTTTAGCTCGGGCGCGTGAGCAGGTCGGAAGGGGCGATCCGCCGCGGTCGAAGCCGCTCGAAACCGGCGGTTCAAGTCTTTTCAACCGGATAAACCTGCAATTAAACCGCTAGATTGACGTTATTGCGCCACTGTTATAAGCTATGCGAGGGGACGCGCGGTAATGGCCGATGACTCCCCGTCCGACGGGAACTGGAGTTCCGCGTTACGGCGGCGCTTTGCGAACCTGGCGGGCACCGATCAGGCGGACACGCCCGGCCCGGTCCACCTCCCGTCCGGGACGGTCTGTGAGCTTATCAGCAACGCACGACGCAGAGCCGTTATCAAGCGCCTCTCGATATTGGAGGACGAGGAGGTAACGACGCTCGGCGAGTTGGCACGACGGATCGCCGGCGAGGAGTACGACATCCCGCCCGAACAGGTCTCCCAGAACCAGCGAAAGAGCGTCTATATCTCCCTGCGGCAGAACCACCTCCCGAAACTCGACGAGACCGAGATCGTCGTCTGGGACAAACGCGGCGGGGACATCAGCCGCGCGCGGTCGGTCGACGCGATCGCCGCGCTGATCAACCTCATCGAGGAAGCCTGCAACGACGCTGCCGAAACCGAGACGTAGCGAAGCGGTAGTGTTAGTGCAGTTCGCAGTCGTCGAGCGCCGGAAGGACGGTCCGAACGGGGCGACCGGTATTTCTCCAACTCGACGGTCGAGCGAGTTACGACGAGGATGGAGCGGAAACCGGACGGGGCCCGCTATTCGGCAGGGCGAGTCAGGACGCCGAGTCCTCCGCGGGTTCGAGGGCGGCGATGTCCTCGGCGCTGGGGTCGTCGGGGAGGCGTTCGATACACGCGAAACAGAGGAAGTACTCGCTTCCATCGGCGAGTTCGAGCGTGAGGCCGTCGGTCGAGTCCGTATTGAAGCTCCAGAGGTTCGCGATCCCGCCCGCGATCGAGACGTCTCGGCCGCAGCCGTCGCACGGTTCGGTCGCCATAGAGCTATGAGAGGCGCGAACTTCAAAGCCGTTCGCCTTCGAGCGGTCGCCGATCGACGGCCGACGGTCGCCGACCGACGGCCCACGGTTGCCGATCGACGGTCGACCGTCGGGAGCCGAGAGTCGATCGTCGGGAATCGGGAATCGAGAACAGGGGTCGACGGTCGGCCGCATTGCGGACGGTTAAGAACGACCGGGTTCTACTACAGTTATGCGTCTTCTCGTTACCGGGGCGACCGGGTTCGTCGGTAGCCGGTTGGTGCCGGCGCTGCTTGAGGCAGGCCACGAGGTCTACGCGCTCACCCGCGACGCGACGGGCTACGAGGGACCGGACGAGGCACGAGTCGTCGAGGGAAACGTCCTCGACCCCGAAACGTACAAATCGGCGCTCGCCGAGGTCGACGCGGCGTACTACCTCATTCACTCGATGGGATCGGGTACCGACTTCGCCGAGCGCGATCGCCGGGCCGCTCACAACTTCGTGCGCGCGACCGAGGGCACCGACCTCGATCGCATGATCTATCTGGGGGGCCTCGGCGAGGAGCAAGAACGGCTCTCGAAACACCTCCAGTCGCGCCGGGAAGTCGAATCGATTCTCGCTGAGGGAACCTACGACCTGACGACGCTGCGGGCGGCGATCGTCATCGGCGCGGGGAGCCAGAGCTTCGAGATGATCCGCCAGCTTACCGATCGCCTCCCGGTGATGATCACCCCGAAGTGGGTCCGAACCGAGTGCCAGCCGATCGCGATTTCGGACGTCGTAACGTATCTCGTCGGCGTGTTGGACGTCTCCGAGACGGCCGGCGAGACCTTCGAGATCGGCGGCCCGGAGGTACTTTCCTATCAGGTGATGCTCGAACGCACGGGCGAAATCCTCGACCGACGGCTGTTCGTCCTCCCGGTGCCGGTGCTCTCGCCGAAGATATCGGCGTACTGGGTCGACCTGGTGACCGACGTCCCCAAATCGGTTGCCCACCCGCTGATCTTGGGTTTGGAGAACCGCGTCGTCGTCGAGGATCACCGGATCGAACAGTTACTCGCCTTCGAGCGGACGCCGTTCGACCTCGCGGTAAAGCAGGCGCTCGGCACCGAGCACGAACCGCCGATCGAACACATCGCCGCGCGGGCGCAGTCGGAAGCGGAACAGGCGACAGCAGGGGCAGAGCGGGCGAAAGCAGGGCCGGAACGAACGGAGTCGGAGCCCGAGCGAGCGGAGTCAGGATCGGAACGGGCGGAACCGGACGTGGGGCCGGGGTCGGAACCGGAGCCGAGGCCGGGGCGATGAGCCGTCGGCGCGAGACCGACGGAGCGGGCGGAGCCGGTCGGGTGAGCGGCCCCGGGCGGGCGGGCGAAACGAGCGCAATGGGGGAGACGGACTTCGGGGAGGCGTGGACCTACGAGAGCATCGTCGGCGCGCTGCCCGGGGTCGATCTCTCCGAACGGGTCGCCGTTACGTTCCAGTTCGCACTCTTCGAGGTCGGCGTGCTCGTGCTCGCGGCGGCCTACGACCTCTGGACGGCGGCGATCCCGGCAACGGCGGCGGTGGTCGTCGCCGCGGCGGGCAGCGTGCCGATGTTGCGGATCGGCGCGCGCATCCGGTCGGTCGACATCCCCACGGAATATCGACGATTGCTCTTCGGCTCCAATATCGAAGTAGTGCTTGCGGTGCTCGCGTACATCGCGCTCGTGATCCACCTGTTCGTCTTCGACGGACGGGGCGGCGGGACGCCCCTAATTGAGGAGCTGTTAGGCGAGGAACCCCCAGTATTGGTGCTGTATTTACTCCTCCTCATCCTCTGGGACCTATGTTACCGGATCGGGACGGCGTGGTGGGCGAGCGTCGTCGCTCTCTGGCGATCACGCAAGTATAGCTTCGACGCGGAGACGACCGACGCGTTCGTTCGCGCGGACGCGGAGACGCTTGGCTTTGGCCTCCTTCAGTTAGCGTTAGTCCCGTTCGTCTGGGGCCAGCCGGTGTTGGTCGCCGTGCTGTTCGGCCACGTCGGGGCGGTGCTCGTCGTCACGGGCGCGTCGATCTGGTTGTTGCGCTCGAAGAACACTGACGGCATCCTCTCGGCGTAAGCGGCGGCTCGACGACCGAAGGGGGCCGGAACCGGATCGGCGCGGACGTGCGGATCGGCGTAGGTCGACTCGGACCGATAGGAACCGATGCCGAGAGCGGGACGTCGAAAACGGCGTCAGCGGTGGACGATCTCCCTGAACTGTTCGAGCAGTGCCTCGGTGGAGTCACCGCTGTCGTACTCGACCGTCCCCTCGTAGAGCATCCGTTCGTCGTCGGAGGCAACATCGACCGTGTTCATCTGCTCGCGGCGCTCGTGTTCGGCCTCGTCATAGTCACCCATTGACATGGAACCACACGGATCGTAGTAAGGTAATCGTTATCAATGTGACGCTCGGCGAGGGGTCGAGTGAGTAGACACAGCAAAAGATTTACATCCTGGCAATAAGTGTAAACACGGAATGAATTCGGGGGACGGCAATGGAGGGGCGTCGGACGCCGAGTCAGCGCTCTCGTTAGCTCGGGTCCTTCGGGAACTGAAACGCCGCGGGAGCGCTCTGTTGGTCGTGGGAACGGCCTCGGAGGAGGGCTACGGCCGAGTCTGTGAACGGATGCTCGGCGACGACACGGCGGGTCCGCGGCGGCGACTGCTCGTCGTTACCGGGGCGGACTCGGCGGCCGCCGCCGAGCGGGCGCGGAGCGCACACCGCCCGGCGAAGGGGACGGCAAGATACATTACGTACGCGGCGTGCACACGGAGCGCCACGGGGAACGGAAACGAGGGGAGGGACGCAGCAGGACGGACCGACCCGACAGGACGGTCGGACGACGAACGGATCGGCGACGGCGGCAGGGACGCGAGCGAGGGGCCCAACGGAACGGACATCGATCGGGAGGGCCGAAAGGACCGAACGACGGACGGACCCGATCGAACCGACGGGACCGGCGGAACCGACGACGCCGACAGGACCGAGACGGCGCTCTCGGAGCATCGACACATCGAAGCGGGTCGGTTGGCCGAGTTAGGCGACGCGATCGAAGCCGAGATCGACGCGATCGAAGCCGAAAGCGACGGGTTGGCACCGGCGGAACTGCGGGTGTGTCTCGACTCGTTGACACCGTTGCTCGACGCCCACGACCGGGAGGCCGTAATCCGGTTTCTCGATCGGGCGACGACGCGGGTCAAGCGGGCACATGGGATGTGTCACGTCCACCTGCCGGCCCCGCGCGACTGGGAGGCGGTCACCGCGCTCGAAGAACCGTTCGACGCGATCGTCGAGCTTCGCGTCGAGCAGGGCCGGATTCAGCAACGGTGGCAACTTCGGGACGCGGATGTGACCTCCGAGTGGTTCGGCGTCTGAACAACGACCGACGGGGGAAACGCCAGGACAGTATATATCACCGGCGATTCGCGTGCATGAAAAATCCGTACCACCGATAAACTTTTTACTTACATATACTAATAGAAGCGGTAACGTGAGCATACGACAGAGTGGGGGACGTTCGGACGGCGGAGGGAAGACGCCGTGATCACCTTCGAGCCCACGGCGGCGGGCGTCGAGATCGTCGATGCGATCGAGCGCCACCGCTACGCGCTCGACACCGGAGAACGCGTCTCACCGACCGACGCCGACGGCGGGGCGTTTCGCGCGCCGGTCGAGGCTGCCGCGCGCATCGAGGCAGGTCACGTCTCGCTGCCGACGGTCGTGGCCGTCTACGCCCGCGACGACGAGGGTAACGTGGTCGCGGATGCCGAACACTTCGCCTACGAGGAACTCCCGCATGGAGTCTACAGCCTCGAAGTGTGCGCCCCGATCAAGCTCTATCTGCGGGTCGAAAGCGCGGTAACGATCAGCGCCGATGCGCGCCGGACCCGGATCGACTTCGGTGAGGGGGGCCAGAGGGACGAAGGGAACGAGGGAGACGAGGAGAACGAGAAGGACGGGGCGAACGGAGAGAGCGGCGAAGGAACCGGGAAAGCCGAGGTGACCATCGGGGCCCGGTCGTACCACGACCACCCCGCGGCGACGGTCACGACAACGGACGATCCCGAGGAGTTGATGACAGCGGTCTCGACGTTCGGGTCAGCGCTCAAAACGACGAGCCCCGAGCGATCGTACCCCACGCTCAGGGGTCACCCGCCGACGATCGAACTCGGCGAGCAACTACACATCCCGCCGGAACTCGACGTCCCCCCGACGGGGGTGCGGGTCGAAGTCCCCCCGGAGTACGGCCCGATCTTCGTCGCCGCGCCGCTCGCGCACTACCTGGGAGCGCGGCTCGTACCGGGCAAGAGCGCGCGGATCGTCACCGACAGCGGGTTCGAGCACCCCTTGGAGAGCACGCGCGGGTTCGAGACCGAGGCCGAACGCGTATTGAAACAGGCCTTCCTGTTCGACTGCATCACTCGTACGGAGGGGATCTACCCGGTCGAGTTAGCGGAGCGGGAGGCGATCGAATCGCGTGTCGAATTGGACTTCGCGGAGCTGTATGACCGCTCGCTCGCCGGCCGCCTCGAAGCCTATCTGGGAGTTCCCTTCGCGGCGATCGAGGACGTCCTGCCGAAATGGAAGCTCACCACCCACGTCGATCCGGTCGCCGAAAGCGTCGAGACGCTGCCGTTCGTGGTCAACGACTTGACGGCCATCCGGACGCCGCGGGACGAGGCGACGGCCGGGTCGGTCACGCAGATGGCCGCTTTCGACGAGTTCACGCGCAGCGAAGCGGCGAAGAGCGCAGCTGCCTTCACCCGTAGTAGCAGCGCCGACGCGGCGACACAACCGCCGGAGCCGTCGAACTACGTCCAGCCCGAAACGACGGGATCGCTCGAACAGGCCTGGGTAGGCGAGGGGACGCCGCTGGGCGCGAGCAAAGCCACCGCCCAGGCGTATCGCAACCGGCTCGATCGCGAGCCTACGGAGGGTGCGATCGAGATCGCCGTTGTCTGTAACGACCCCGAGATGGACGCCGAGCGCGCGGATGTCGATAGCGTGTACGGCTCGCGGGCGGAGTTGCCCTTCGAAGTGTCGATGCACCACGACCTGACGGTCGCCGAACTCGAATCGATCCTGACGTCCTCGACCGATTTCGTCCATTACATCGGCCACATCGAGGCCGGCGGCTTCGAGTGCACCGACGGCAAACTCGACAGTGGCGAGTTGGAGTCGGTCGGCGTCGGGGCCTTCTTCCTCAATGGTTGTACGTCCTACGAGCAGGGGATGGCACTCGTCGAGGCGGGCGCGATCGGCGGTGTCGTGACGCTTTCGGACGTGATTAACAGCGGAGCCCTTCGGATCGGTCGCGCGATGGCTCGGCTATTGAACTGCGGGTTCCCGCTCGGCGTTGCGCTCGAACTCGCGCGCGAGGAGAGCGTCGTCGGAGCCCAGTATCTCGTTGTCGGTGACGGTGGATTAGCTGTCGCGCAGGCACAAAACAATGCTCCAAACCTCTGTGATATCGAGTCGGTCGGTGAGTGTTTCAGGCTCGATTTCAAAACGTACCCAACCTCCCACTACGGAATAGGTAGCATGATCATACCATACGTGAAGGGAAACGAGACCTATTCGTTGTCGTCAGGAACCCCTCAAGTGTTCGAACTCACACGGAGCGAGTTAGAGAGGTTCCTATCCCTTGAGGATTCGCCGGTACAAATCAATGACGAACTGTATTGGTGGGACCAGGTCGATCTCGACAAATTATATTAAGGACCGTTAACAGCTCCGCATTTAGCTGCCGCACTTCCGGCCTGAGTGAGCACCAATAGCGCAGTGAACAGCACGCCGGTCATTTTCGGGTTCTCTGTTAGGTACGTCGCGAGTTTGTTTTCGGACATTACAGTTCCACAGACTACCGCGGTTGATATAAAAATATCTTAATGTTAATTATATGACTGCGTATAGATTTAGCAACGCATTAATCGAGCCAACGTCGGATTGTCAACAACCTTCTGACACCAGTCGAGCAACGGAAGCGGCGTGTCATGAGAGAAGGAGTAAGTGTTACCCGAACCGAAGCGTCTGGGCGTGGTGCGTTTCGCCGAGGTCGAGGACGTTCCCCTCGTCGACGAAGCCATGTTCGATCGCGAGCGAAACGGCCCGAGAACCGACGATGTTCGCGACCGACGCGCGCGCGAGGCTGTCGATGGCTTCATGATCGGGAATGGTCTCGCCGCCGTAGAAGTCGTCAGTGACAGTGAGCGAGGCCGGCCCGTGCTCGAAAGTCTCGCCGAGGACGTCCTCGTCACAGACGGAGACGAGCAGACCCTTCGGCGTCGAACGCTCGGTGACGATC
>PXRY01000098.1 GCA_003022925.1 Halobacteriales archaeon QS_8_65_32
CCTCTTGAGGTATCTCGGTTAGTGTTCGAGCTATATTACTAACGTAGCCTGAATACATGTGCGTTTCTGCCTCTTCAATCAGAATCGTACTGCCCCTCCAGTTTGGATCTAAGTATTCCCATAGGAGGTCAACGATCAATTTAAATCTGCCTCTCATGAACGAATAGGAGGTTTCATATTTGCTGTCTTTTCCATTGAATATAAATTTGGTAAATAAGAAATCATCAAGGTCAAAAAATTGTGATCTTTGATATACTGTTCGATGCTGTTATATCGAACCGCAGCATTATCCTGACTCATGTCAGTTTGACCTGTGTTAACAACCCCAGACCGCACAAACTTCACACCATCTAAACTTGGTGGCCTGCTCTCTACAAACCTTCCTTTCCCAAGTATAGGGATCATGAAGTTACTAAATGACCGTCTCACGGAATCTCGAAAGCGCGATGAGTTCTCGCTATCTATAATTTTGTCTAATATGTTTATCAAGGAGCGTATCTATTGTATTTAAATAATGTTTCGTTTCATATCGCTATAGTACTCTTCTAGATAAACAAATGGGTGCTCGTCACCGTCGACTTCTAAGATAATACAGTTGTCGATGACTTGCTCTACTAATCTTTGTTCTGATACATCTGCTATGCTCTCTCGGAGCAAATCCTGCATCAATTCAGCGAGCTCGTCTTCCTCTATCTCAACCTGGTCAAGTGGGCGAACCCTGATAAGGTGCCTCTCATTTGTTTCGAGTACTTTTTGAAACAATTTAGTGAAACAATCCACCGCCTCCGCTTCTTCTGGATGCCTCATGCTAACTTCTCTACTATACGTAGCGCCTTAATCTGAAATTTAAAATCTTCTAATATTGCTGGTTTCGACTAAACTGACAAACTATGGATGAGGACTTCTGATGGACATTAATAAGTTGTCAATATTGTTCTCATACTCCGCGATATGAGTCGGATTGGAGGATATATTAATAGACTCAGGCAGAGATGTTTTTCCGGAGTTATTCCTGACGGTAATCAGATTTGTATTCTTACTTTCTACCTCCAGCTCGTCGACAGCTTTGAAGCCGCTGACGTGAAAGTGGTTTATGTTCATTGTTTACCTGTTATTATGAACTTCATTTCACCGCTTCGCTTATACTCTCTGTATAGGAGGTAATATAATGGATGGTGTATTTTCATTGATGAAGTCTTAGCAAACTGAGTGAGATAGGAAAAAAGCACGAGACATAGCGCCGCTGAGTAAAGTCTATCTTAGCGACGCGACGAACTGAGATCGGTGTCGAGGTCCTCCAGTACCGCTTCTGCCTCCTCACGTTTTGCCTGGTGGTCGGCGAGGAAGTCGTGCATGAGGTCGGCGGCTTCCCCTTTGCACTCGCCACAGAGGCGCTCGCCGCCGACGCACTCGTCGTAGACGCGTTTGGTGTACTCGTCGTCGTCCGCGGCGAGCAGGTACGCGTAGAGTTCGTAGACCGGACACTCCTCGGCCTCGCCGCCGAGTTCGCGCTGGCGCTCGGCCGTCTCCCGGCCGCCGGTGGTCGCCGCCTCGACCTTCTCGGAGCCGACCTCGGGATCGTCGAGCAACGAGATGTGACTCGCCGGAACTGAAGAGGACATCTTCCCGCCGGTGAGCCCGGTCATAAAGCGGTGGTAGATCGACGACGGTGGGACGAAGCCGTACCCGCCGTGATCGAGTTCGACATCGCGCGCGAGGGTCTCTGCGGCGTCACGGTCGAGTTCGAAGCCGTCGACGTGGCCCTCGTAGACGCGTTTCTCGCCGGGAACGCGTTCGATCAGCGCCTCGAACGCCGCGGGGGTGGCGTTCCGATCGAGGAATCGAACCCGCGGCCGCAGCGGCTCCTTGCCGGCGGCCTGTAGCTTCTCGACGGCGCGTCGTCGAGGGGACTTCCCGTCGGCCTCGGCCGCGTCGGTAGCCGAACCGTCGTCGGTCGACGATCGATCGGCGGTCGAGTCCGTCGCGTCGGTCGAATCGGTCCCATCGGTCGGTCTGCTGGATCGGTCGCCGTCGAGCGGTCGTCGAGTCGGGTGGCGGCATGGGCACATCGGACGTCGTCGACGTCGGGGTCGTCGGCGCGCTCGGCTGAAAGCTCGGCGTAGGCCTCCGCGATGAGCGTCCGTTCGTCCTCGTCGGCCTCGAAACTGGCGTACGCCTCGGTGACGCCGAAATAGCGGGTCCGAGCGGCCAGATCCCGCGTGAGCCGGACGTGGGGGTCCTGGTCCGGGCCGACCGGGATCACGGTCGGTTTGGGTTCGTCCAGTTGCGGATAGAGGATATCGGCAGCCTGGGTGATCACCGACTGGAGGTGCGAGATGTCGGTCCCGCCGTCGAACCCGTAGATCGACTGCATCTCCGAGAAGTTCGCCTCGATGCCGAGTTCGAACGCCAGGTCCTGCAACACGCGGTTGTCCGACTGGCGATAAAGCTCTCCCGCCTCGGGATCGAAGCCCAGTGCCAAGAGGCTCAGCAGGTAATCACGAGCGTGTTCGTCGATCTCGTTCCAGGACAGGCCGCGTGCCGAGTGGGCTTCTAAGTCGGCGATCAGGCCGTAGGTTTCGGCACCCTGCCCTTGATGCCAGATCAGTTCGTCGAAGACGAGCTTGTGGCCGATGTGGGGCTCGCCGGTCGGCATGAAGCCAGACAGCGCCGCGGCGGGCTCGCCGTTTCGGAGGGCCTCTGCGACCCGTTCGTACTCGCGGTGGCCGAAGATCACTCCGCGGCGCATCAAGTAATGCGGGTCGGGCACCCCTGAAAGGGCGTCGTCGAAGGCTCCGATGCCGAACTCGGTGAAGAGGCCCTCGTAGTCGTCGATCGTCGCCGAACCCCAGGGGTCGAGTGCCATCTCGTCCGCGCCGGTTGCCATGCCACCGTCGGCGCGTCGTCTCACAGGGTCCGAACCCGACGTCGGCCCCGGGCTCGATATCGGTTCCTGGTCCGACGTTCGTTCGGTGTTCGATGTCTGTTCCGTGTTCGATGTCGCGTCGCTGTCGTCCGCTGGGTCGGTGCTTCGATTGGAGTTCGTGTCGTCCGTCATGAGTTCGTGTGTAGGTCCTTCGGCAACTATGCCGCCGAGCTAAAAAGCGGAGGGAGCGTCGCTGTCCTGCCCGAGGGGTGAGGCCCGTCGGGTCGGGTCCGCGGACTGTCCACTTCCCAGTTCTCATCGCCAGCGCCAACGACCGACGTCCGCGGAAGTGGATGACACGAGCGTGATTACCCGCCGGACGGGATATAACGGTTTGCAATCGCGAGGGAGGCCCGTGCGTCGACCGTCGACCACCGACCTTGCGAGGAAGACCGAGCGGTCATCCGGAACGTCCGTCGTCCGCGCGTGATCCGAAAGGAGGCGTTATCCGGACCGACCGCTCGTTTCGCCCGCTCCGACCGGCCGAACCTATCAGCGAAAGCGGGAAAACGCTCAAATACGTTCGGCCCGAAGCAGTAAGTAGGAAGTAATGTTTTTTCGTACGACAGCTTTTTGACGGAGCAGCAGCTACGCCGAAATCGACCCAACGGCGGTCTGTAGCCGTCAGGACTCGTGTGAATCGTGCGATGACTAGCCACAATTGTGACAAATGGTAGATACAATACCTGACGAGGCGAGCATCGATCCGGAGCGGTACTTCGACGAGCGCGCCGGCGGCGATCGGACCGACGACGAGAGCCATGTCGACACGGCAGAACGGACGTGCACCCACGAGAGCGCCGACCACTGCGAGGCCGACGCTGCTGGGCGGTCGATCGTCGGTGTCACCGGCGCGGACGGCCGAGTCCTGTTGTGGGTCCATCCGGAAGAAGAGCACGCGATCTTGTCGAACGACACAGTTGCACCTGACGAGAACTGGCGAACCGTCGGCCGGGAGTGGGTCAGAGGATCGGCGGGCCTCGGCGTCGAGATCGACGGTATAGAGCGCGTCCGGCGGATTACACACGTCGTCGAGGGCGAGGAGACGCCCCGATCGGTCACGCATCACGTCGTCTTCGCCGCGTCGGTCGTTCCGACGGAAGCCGAGGGAACGATTCCCGATGGCCTGTGCGCGGACAACCCCTGGGAACTCGGCTGGTACGACGAACTCCCGTTCGAGATCGAGGACGAGGGAGGAAGCCTCGACGACATCCGGCTGTTCATCGACTGATTCCGGGGAAGTCGCGACACCACGCTGCGGAGAGCACGAAACGGAGACCACGAACGGCGGAGAACGTGAATGGCGGAGACGACATGACCGAAACCGACCTCGACGGCACCATCGACTGGGACGCGTACTGGACGGTAACGGACGACGTCTCGACGGATACCGCGAACCCGAGCGCACAGCACGCCGACGACGTGCTCGCGGCACTGGTCGCCGAGACCGGTGCGGAGTCGGTCGCCGACGTGGGTTGTGGCGGCGGCGCGGCGGCGTTCGCCGTCGCGGAGCGCCACCCCAATACGGCCGTCGTCGGGTACGACGCAGCTGAGTCGGTACTCGACGCGAACCGCGAGCGCGCTCGCGAGGAGGGCGTCGGGAACGTCCGGTTCGAGCGGGCGATCCTGCCCGACTTCGAGCCGGGCACCGCGTTCGACCTCGTGTTCTCGTACTTTACGCTTCCCTACGTGCGGGACGTCGAACGCGCGCTCCGAAACCTTCACGACGCCGTTGCACCCGGCGGCGCGCTCGTGTGCAACTATCTCAACGAGAACGCACGGGAGTACTGCCTCGAAGCGGCCGAGAACCCACACGCCCACGAGGACCACGCGTTCGTCTTCGACCCGGATAGCTACACTGAGCGCTTCGCCGCGCTTCTCGACGGCGATAGCGTCCTCGGGGACGACCGTATCAGTGATGCGCTCGGCGTCGAACCGCAAAGCGCCTGGTCGGTCGTCGATCGGCCTGACACGCGGTGGGCGTGGCACCACGCTCCCCTCGTGTACGTCCCGAAGTAGGGGAGCCGATCAGGGCGTCAGTCGCGTCACCGAGAGCCACTCGACGCCGTTTTCCTCCTCGTTTCGGCCCGCTCCGACGAGCGCGTAGACGGTCTCCTTGCGGACGCCGCCGGCCAACCGGACGTCGAGCGCGAGATCCCGCGGCGAGAAGACGTGATCGGGAGGGATAACCCGAACGAGGCGTTCGGAGTGACCCAGCGAATCGACCGACTCAACCTCGTCGTAGGTCCGGAAGTCCGCACCGAATTTGAAACCCGTTTTCGGGACGACTCCCTGCTCGCGGAGCGCCGTGTAGACCGCGAGGCGGCGGTCGAAGCGGTCGCCCTCGACCGCCCGTCCGCGCGCGGCGATCGCTTCGCGAGCGTTCGTCTCGTCCGAGGTGTCGGTAGAGCCAGCGTCAGTACGATCGGCGGAGTCAGTGTCGTCGGTCCCGGTAGCGTCGAGCGCGAGCGAACCGCTAGCAGCGAGAAAGGCGGCTTCGACCAGCGAGAGCGAGAGTGCGAGCGCGTTCGCACCCCCCAACGGGCGGCCGTAGAAATCGCGCTCGTAGAGCTCGGGCGACGGGTCGGCGACGAGCACGCGGTCGGCCAGCAGCCGCCCGCGGAGGCCGCCCGAAAGGTCGGCGGCCGTCCGGCCGCTCGGGGGCGACCCGTCGCTCGAAGCCGACTCGTCCTCCGAGGTCGGTCGGTTGTCGAAGTCCGTTCGCCTGGTCTCGAAGTACGAGAGGTCGCCGTCCTCGTCGACGATCCCCAGTACCACGCCTCCGAGGCTCGCGGCCGGCACCGAGTCGCGCTCACCGACACAGCGCACGTAGCACTCCACCTCGCTGTCCCAGGGGCCCGACCCGCGCGGGTAGACGACGAAGTCCTCGCGCGGGGCGATCGCGTCGTGGAGCCACCCCTCGCGTGCGGGCGAGAGGTAAAAACCCCGCTCGCGCAGGTCCCGGTAGACGAGGAATCGAACACCGAGTTCCCGCGCGGCGAGGAAGTCCGGAAAGTCCATTTGGTCTACCGAGTCGAGATCGCCACGGTAGAGCAGGTGCGCCGCCTCGACCGGCGCGAGGACGAGGTCATTTCCCTCGGCAGCCGGCGAACCGTATCCCCGCGAGTCGTAAAAGCGCTGGCGGGCGTCGTCGTCGACGCGGACGACCCCCGCTCGAAACGAACCGTCCATGTCCCCGATCGCCGGGCGAGAAGCAAGTCGGCTCCGATCGATCCGGGCGACCGATCGGGCGATATCGGTCGTCGGCCATGTATCTGCAAGGCGAACATACGGAACCGCTCGCGGTGGGACACTAATTCACGGGATCGGGTGAGACACCTCGGGATAAGTGGGTGGCCGAACAACGGCGCTCACGGCGATCGAATCGGTCGCGGCGAGCGTTCGGGGGGTCCGGCGCCGGGGCGATAACCCGGCGCGATCGGGACGTCCGCAGGGTACTCGCGACGGCTCACCGACGAGGACCTCTACGGGTCGAGCGTGACCTCGACGGCAGCGGACTACGAGCGAACGGCTGAGGAGGTGCGACAGGTACGGCTCCCCCGATTGGCCGAGGTCGCGACGATCGAGCGCGGGACCGGCGGGCTTTAGCGACTCGCCCGCCTCGAAGCAGGCATCGAATGACACGCGACGCCCGCGCGGTGCTGTTCGACATGGACGGGGTGATCGTCGACTCGGAGGTCTACTGGCACGAGTTCGAGAAGAGCCGTATCCTGCCTGCTGTACTCGACGAGGGCACCGACACCGATAGCAATGGCGACGGCGGGGAGCGTCCCGACGTCGAGGAGACGACTGGCATGAACTTCCGAGAGATCTACGACTACCTCGATGCGAACTACGACGTGGCGGTCGAGAAATCCGAGTTCGTCGATATCTACGAGCGGACCGCTCGGGAGATCTACACCGAGCGCGTGACGCTCATGGACGGCTTTCGGGAGTTGTGTGCCGACCTGCATGAGGCAGGCGCGACTACCGGGATCGTCTCCTCCTCGCCGCGGGCCTGGATCTCGCTCGTCCGCGAGCGCTTCGGTCTCGACGTCGATACGGTCGTGAGCGCCGAGGACATCGACGAGTTGGGCAAACCCGAGCCGGCCGTCTACGAACACGCCGCGGCGGTGATCGGGGTCGAACCCGACGAGTGTGTCGTCGTCGAGGATTCGGCGAACGGGACGCGAGCGGCCGCCCGCGCGGGCGCGGCGGTGATCGGTTATCGCGGCGAAGCGAACGCCGACCACGCGCTGCCCGCGGCGGACGTCGTCGTTTCGGGCCCCAAAGTACTGCGCGCGGAGTTGCGTCGGCGGCTGGAACCCGACCTCGAACGCGGCGGGCGATCGACGAGCAACAGCGACGCCTGAGCGACGGACGACGGGAGACGATTGGCGGACGACAGCCGAGAAGTCGAGCGTCGATAGCGACGAACTCGCCGGCGGTCTCACCACGGGATAGGGCGTCGATCGCGCCAGAACAGCCCGCCCGGACTCCCCGGCCGGAAGCGAGCGAGGAATACCGGGGTTTCGGCACCGCCGGCCGGAGTTCGATCTACGGGTGGGTAGCCCTGCTCCGCGCGACCTCTCGGTCTGAACCGCGCCCGGATAGACGGCGTTCGCGATCAGTCCCCGGTCGCCGTACTCGCCGTCGAGATGGGCCGTCAGGCCGTTCAGGCCGGTCTTCGAGATTCGATACGAGGGGTAGCCGTGGCCTGCGACGCCCTCGTAGCCCTCCGTTTCGTCCTCGAACGCGCCGTCGCCGCTCGATAAATTCACGACCCGGCCCCCGGGTCGGTCGAGCAGCAGTGGCAGGGCGTGTTTCGTAAGAACGAGCGGCCCGCGGAGGTTCGTTGCGAGCGTCCGATCGATCTCAGCCATCGGTTGTTCGCCCAACGGGACGTGTGGCGGCGTATAGGCGGCGTTGTTCACGAGGATATCGAGCCGGCCGGCTCCGCGCTCGATCCGATCGACGGCCGCACGGACTCGGTCGCCGGCCAAGAGGTCGAGTTCGATCGGATGCCCGCCGTTAGCAGGGACGTCCGCGGTGTCCCGTCCGCCGGCGTAGACCGTCGCGCCGAGATCGAGTAACCAGGCAACGATGGCCGCACCGATCCCCCGCGTCGCGCCCGTGACGAGTGCGACCTGGCCGTCGAGTGCGTCGTATAGCTCGTAGCCGAGGTCGTCGTCCGAGGCGAGATCGCCGTCCATGATACCGGAGGGCACGCGACGGAACATAGATCGCCCGATCCTGGCGACCGGTTACTCCACGACGACGGTTCGCGTCTCGACGACCGGGCGGATCGGGAGGTCGGGAAACGTTACGCGAACGGCGAATTCGAGTTCGTCGATGTCCCCGCCGAAGACGCCGACCGGAAGGGTCGTCTCGCCGAGGTAGGTCGTCGTTTGTGACATCTCGATGCCGTTGACCGTCACCCGCACGCCACCGCGGGCGTCGCCGCCCTCGTTGTGCACGGTGATCTCACACAGCTCGTTCTCGCCGGCGGCGATCCGCCCGGGAAAGGCTCCCCAGTCGACCGCCGGCGCGGGAAGCTCGCGGGCGTTTTCGAGCACGGCGTCGGCGACGCCTTCCCCGAGGCCGGCGGCGACCAGGCCCTCAGTGCCGGCTGCACGTGCCTCCGCAGGCGTCGTAATCTCTGCCGCCGCGAGTTTGCTCGCCCGACCCGGCCCGACCCCGGGGATCGCGGTGAGGCCAACGGCGTCGGCACTCACGCCGTGTTCGACGCGGGCTTCGGTGCGCCGGACGCAGTTCGCTTCCTCGGGACCGGCGAGGCGCGCGAGGAAGGCCCGCAGCGCACCGAGCAGTCGGAGGGCGTTCTGCCGGATGATCCAGGCGTCGCTACGCAACTCGCTCGGCGTCGATCCGAGCGTCCCCGCCTTGAGTACCGCGAGCACTTTGCGGCCGCCGGCCCCCAGTTCGACGGCGACGTCGGGCCCGCCGAGGACGGCGTTGATCGCGTCGCGTTCTGCCTGACGGGCGCTCGCGCTCTCGAACTCCGCCGCGCCGGCGACCGCGCGCAAGATTGCCTCGGGATCGATACCTCGGTTCTCGTCGGCTCCCTTCCCGCCATCTCCGCCTTCCTCGTCGCGATCGGCCGGGTCGGCTAGGTCGGCGAACCGGCTCGCGGTTTCGAGCCGGAGATAGTAGGCCGAGGCGAGTCGGCCGATCGGCGTGCCCGACACCGAGAGGTCCTCGTCGAGCGAGACGAACCCGCCCTCGACGAGGCCGTCGAGCGTCTCGCGCACGCGCTCGCGGAGGTCGGCGAAGCCGTACTTCGCGGGTTCGCTGCCCGCGCGCACGTAGTAGAAGGTTGTTTCGAGCCAGTCCATGACGTCCTCTAAGTCGCGGATGGTGCCCATCGCGATCTCGGCGTTCAAGTGCGAATCGAGGTCCTCTGCGAGCCGCGATTCGATCGGCTTGCCCTCCCGCAGCAGTGTTCTGTATTTGTCCGCCTCGCTTCCGTCACAGACCACCCAGGCGTAGCCCACGTCGTCGTAGCCCGGCCGGCCGGCCCGGCCAAACATCTGAAGCACGTCGAGCGGGCTCATATCCACCTCGCCCTCTAAGGGGTCGTGCAGCTTCGTATCGCGGATTACGACGCATCTCGCCGGGAGGTTGACGCCCCACGCGAGCGTCGAGGTCGAGAACAACAACTCGATGTGGCCCTCGCGGAACCACGCTTCGATGCGGTCCTTGTCGTGTTTTGAGAGCCCGGCGTGGTGGAATGCCACCCCATCGGAAACCGATCGTCGAAGGGTGTCGTTTTCCAGTTCACCTGCACGCTCCTGGAAGTCCCCATCGCCGCGGGCGCTCATGGGAACGTCCCGGGCGGCGAGTTCGTCGCGGGCTTTTTCGGCGGCGCGAACCGTGTCCTGGCGCGAGGAGACGAACACGAGCGCCTGACCCTCCTCGCGCAGGTGGACTTCCGCGAGATCGAGCGCGCGATAGAGCCGCCGATACTTGTCGGCGAAGGCGTTCTCGCCGTGGGTGTAGGTCTTGACGTCGGCGTGGAGATCGACCGGTCGGTAGTCGTCGCCGAAGTCGAAGGTGGATTCGGGAGGGCAGTCGAGCCACTCGGCGACGTCTCGGACGTTCTGCATCGTGGCCGACAGCGCGACGATCCGCGGGTCACACAGCCGTCGGAGCCGGGAGACCGCCACCTCCAAAACGCTGCCCCGCCGGTCGGCGTCCAACAGGTGTACCTCGTCGATCACACAACAGGTGACGTCGGTTACGAAGTCGTATTTCGGCGAGTCGTGTTTGCGGGTCGCGGAATCGACCTTCTCGGGGGTCATCACGAGCACGTCGGCGCGTTCGGCCCGGCGGGAGTTGAGGTCGCGTTCGCCGGTGACGACGTACACCGAGTAGCCAAGCGACTCGAAGCGATCCCACTCGGCTTCCTTCTCGTTGGTGAGCGCGCGCAGCGGCGCGACGAACAACGCCGTTCCGCCGACGTCGAGCGTCCGACAGATCGCGAGTTCGGCGAGGACGGTTTTGCCGCTCGCCGTCGGGGCGCTTGCGACGACGTTTGCGTCGGACTCGGTAAGCGCCGGCAGCGCCTCGCGTTGCATCCGATTAAACCGTTCGAACGGGAAGATCGTAGCGAACTCCGAATCGGAGAGCACGTCGGCAACGGCACCGGCCATTATGCGAGAAAGGTGCGCACTCCCTCAAAGGGATTCGGTTTCCGGTGGCAGTGGAAGCTGGTGTGGTAGTTATTCGAGAGGGACTCGATGGGATCGGTTTAGGAAGCCCCCGGGCGTTCATGGGCGCTTCCAGTCCCGCCCGCAACAATCAGCGGCAGTTGCTGAGTCCTGATGGAACACTGCCTTAGCGCCGGGCAGCGCTTGTCGACTCCTGTCAGTCCGCCGGCGAGGTCGCCGCGTCGGTTGCGCGCTCGAACATGCCGTCGCGCGTGCTGTAGCGGTAGTACCACCCGAGGCCGAGCGCCGCCGCGATGTTCGAGAGGGTCACAGCCCAGAAGACCGCGCTGACCCCCACCATGAGCGCGAAGGCCCCCACGAGCGCGATCGGGAGCCGGACGACCCAGTACTGAAGCACCGAGGCGACGAAACTCGTCCGGGTTCGGCGAGCGCCATTAAATCCGCCCTGGAAGATGTAGACCGCGCCGATCGCCGGGTAGCCGTACGCCAGGATTTCGAGATACGTTACCGAGAGCGAGAACGCTTCGCCGCTCAGTTCCGGAACTAGAAGGGTGGCGATCGCTCCGGGGACGAGCCACTGGACGACGCCGACGGCGGACAGCGCCCCGACCGCAAGCGCCACGCCGAGCCAGGTGGCTCGGTTCGCTCGTCCCGGATTACTGGCCCCCAGGTTCTGCCCGACGATACTCTGGGTAGCCTGCTGGAGGCCCGACGCGGGAACGAAGGCGATCGTCGCGACCCGCGCGCCGACGATGTAGGCTGCGAGTCCCGCCGCGCCGCCGGCGGCGAACACAACGGCGACGATGACGATCCGAACCGACTGGCTCGCGACCTGTTGGCCCGCGGTCGGCAGCCCGATGTCGAGCAGTTCGCGAACTTCGTCGAGATCGAGTCGGGCGGCGGCCCGCGAGACCATACCCTCGTTGCGTCCCCGGAGGACGAACCCTGTGGCGAGGACGAACCCGAACGCGGAACCCAGCACGGTCGCAAGCGCCGCGCCGCGAATGCCGAGCGCGGGGAACGGCCCGGCGCCGAAGATAAGGAGCGGGTCGAGGACGATATTGGAGCCGACGGCGACGAGGTTCATCCACAGCGACGCGCGCGAGTCGCCCCAGCCCACGAAACTCGCTTCGGCGGCGTCGGTCGCCGCGAGGACCGGCAGACCGAGCGCGATCACGCCGAGATAAGCAGCGCCCAACCGGGTGACCGTCTCGGTGACCGCTTCCGGCTGGGCGAACGCGAGCAGCTCTAGTGCCGGGCGAGCTCCGAGAAAGGCCGGAATCCCCACGAGGAAGCCGCCGCCGATCGCGACGGCAAACCCCGTAAACACCGCGCGTCGTGCCCCCGAGCGGTTCTCGCCGCCGACCCGCTGGGAGACGAGTACCTGCGTGCCGACGTAGGGCGCGAAGACCGCGAGCGCGAACAGCAACGCCATCACTGGGAAGACGAAGCCGGTCGCCGCGACGGCATCGCCGCTGAGACGGCCGAGCCAGAACAGATCGATCACTTCCTGGGCGACCAACACGAGGTTCTGGGCGAGCAGCGGGGCCGAGAGGAAAACGAGCGCCCGCGACAGCGGACCCTCGGTGATGTCCTCCGGCGAGAGGTCGAGCATCGGACGATCGGCCTATCCACAGGACGGTAGTTAAATGTTATCCCAAAACTGATCGAATCGATCGGGCCGAGCGTTCGGCGTCTCGGGTTCGCCAGCTTCTCCTATAGACGCCGCTACGCTGACCACTGCCGACGAACCGGCGGCGTTCGATAACCGACGAAAGCTGACGGAACCTACCTTGAGTAGGGACCGAAGGTCCCGCTTGCAGCAAAAACGCTTCGCGTTTTTGAACCACGACCCGTGAGCGGGTCTCCGGCCCGCGAGCACAAGTCGAGCGTCCGAGGGCTTCCGAAACGGTTTCGACACCTGTTGCACGAAATACCTCGGCTGAACACGACCCGCGAGTCGATCCGAACGCTTAGGACGGACACCGACGAACGAGTGAGACATGAGCGCGAGTGGGAGCGATGGGATGAACGGCGAGAGCGTCGTCGTCCGGGAGGGAGGCGTCACGGTCACGAAGACCCACGAGGCCGAGCGCTTCCCGGTGCCGGCGATCGTCTTTTCGATCCGCTCGGAACACGAACAGCGAGTCGAGTGTCGGATCGCCGATCGCGTCCCGGAAGGGGTGTCGATGGACAACGTCGGCTTTCACCCCGAGTACGGCAGCGACTCGTGGTCGGTCGAGAACCGAGCCCTGGTATTCGAGCGCGACCTCGACCCCGAAAGCGAGATCGAGACGGTCTACGGCCTCCGGGGGCCCGACGCCGAAGCCGCCGAACGGTTCCTTGACGAGCCGACGATCGAAGTCTGGACCGGTGGCGACGAGGGCGGATCGTTCGTCGAGGATATCAACGACCAGCTTACGCGAAGCGCGACGTTAGGCGACTCCGAGAGCGACGGGGAGACGGGAAGCGGCGAAACCGACGAGGACAACCGAACGATCGAAGCCGCCGAGAGCGAGCAGGACGGCGCGAGCGAACGGGATGGCAGGAACGGCGGGATCGACCGGGACGACGCGAGCGCCCGTAAGATCGGTACCGGTACCGACGAGGGCGGTAGCGAAGGGAACGACCGCGGGGACGACGAGATCGACGAGATTGCACCACCCGAGTCCTTCGAGCGCGCGGCCAATAACAGTGCCGGGACCGACGGGAACGTCGGCGACGAGAGCAACGAAGGCATCGACGAGGACGCCGGTGAGAACAGCGCAGGCGGCGAGAACGACGCGGACGGCGCGGAGAGCACGACAGGAACGGCCATGACCGAGGACTCATCGACTGACACGGAGACGGAAGCCACGGCGAGTACGACCGCCGAAGGCACCGACGAGCGGGAAAGCGAGCGAGCGACGACCGACGGAGCGACGGCCGACGGGGCGGCGGCTGGGGAGACGGCAGTCGGGGAAACGGCGGACGAAGAAGCACTCGCCGCACGACTGGCCCGGGAGGTGCGCGCCGGACGAGTCAACGCCGAGGACCGCGAGACGCTACGCGACGCGTTGGGCACGAAAGAGAGCGTCACCGCCCGGATCGAACACCTCCGCTCGCAGGTGAACGACGTCGCGGCCTACGCCGACGCGCTCGAAGCGTTTCTCGACGAAGAGGGGTCGGGCCGGACGCTGGTTCGCCAGCAGGGCAGACGCTTGGACGCGCTGCGCGAGGACGTCGAAAGCGTCACCGAGCGGGCCGCGGCGAACCGCACGGACGTCGAGGAGGTCGGAAACGAGGTGGCGGCGGTCGAAAACGATGTCGAGGCGTTCGAGGCGGCAATCTCGGATCTCGACGAGGAGGTAGAACGGATCGACGAGCGCTTTGCACGCATCGACGACCGACTGGAGACGGTCGAGACGCGTTCGGAGAACATCGAAGAGCGCGCCGAAAGCGCTGACGACCGCATGGAGGCGATCGACGACCGCTTATCGGCGCTCGAAGCGAGCCACGAGTCCGACGTCGACGACCTTCGTGAGGAAGTGGAGGCGCTCGAGGCGTGGCGCGCACAGCTCGCCGGGGCCCTCGGTGCCGGAGGTGGGCAGGCGAACGCCGACGAAGACGAGTCGTCCTGAAGGGGGGCCGTCCGGTACTGCGGCGTCGGTACGGTATCGGCACGACATCGAACGATACCGACATGGTGTCGCCACGACGTCGATCGCGAGCCGAGGCTATCAGGTGCGGGTCGACGTCGATGAACGAACGGCCGCGACCGATCGCTCAGCCGGCTGTCACCACTGGCGGGACGAGCGCAACTGAGATCGAGGTATACGATCGTCCGAAAACGGATGACACCGGCACCCATGGGAGACATGATCGTTCAATTATATCGTATAGCGTATACCGAAGCGTGAAAGCTGACTAATGAATATTAACATGATCGATCATAAGGGTTTTATCGCGTCGGTCGATCCGATGGGCTGTGGCGAAACGCACGACGGTGCCGGACCGGTTCCGGTACGCAACGGCTCGATCCGCAGACGACGAGTCGAGTGTGACGCCACCCGACCGTCGTTCCGGCGAGGACGATCGTGCCCGCGAGCGGTCGCGGACCACCGACTCGCCTGCCGACCGTATCGATTCGGTTCCCCCGGCGGCACGACGACGGCTGCGAACTGCCCGACGATCGGTCGAGGTCGACGCCGGCAGCGACACCGACACTGAAACCGAAGCCAAGACCGATGCCGACGCCGTCGTCGGCATCGGCAACGGCGTCAGCACCGACGGCCTCGACAGCAACGGTGACGGCCTCGACCGGATCGTCCCCCGACAACCGCGGCTCTTCGATACCAATGACTAACGCACTCGACGATACGGACGTCTACACGAAAGACATCGACAACCCTGCCGGCGCGGCCCTCCGGGAGCAACTCGACAGCCAGGAGTACGTCTTCGCGCCCGGCATCTACCACGCGTTAGACGCCCGCCTCGCGGAGATGGCGAGCCACGACGCGGTCTACATGAGCGGCTACTCGACGGTACTCGGCCAGTTCGGCTTTCCTGACCTGGAGATGGTCACGATGACCGAGATGGTCGAGAACGCCAAACGGATGGTCGAAGCGACCAACCTTCCGGTGATCGCCGACTGCGATACGGGCTATGGAGGGATCCACAACGTCCAGCGCGCCGTGCGCGAGTACGAGAAAGCCGGCGTGGCCGCCGTCCACATTGAGGATCAGGTCACCCCCAAACGGTGTGGGCACATCGCGGGCAAGGAGATCGTCTCGCGCGAGGACGCAGAAGCCCGTTTCAGCGCCGCCGTCGACGCCCGCCAGACCGACGAAACGGTCGTGATCGCCCGGACCGACGCGTATGGCTCGGCGAACGGCGACTGGGACGAACACCTCGCGCGCGGCCGGCTCTATGCAGACTGTGGCGTCGATCTGGTCTGGCCGGAGATGCCGAACCCCAGCCGCGAGGACGCCGTTGCCTACGCCGAGACCTTACACGAGACCCATCCCGATCAGAAACTTGCCTTCAACTACTCGTCGAGTTTCGCGTGGTCCGAGCAGGACGACCCGCTCACCTTCGAGGAGTTGGGTGAACTCGGCTACAAGTACGTCTTCATCACCTTGTTCGGACTGCACTCGGGCGCACACGCGGTCTACGAGGACATGCAGTCGATCGCCGAGAACGGCGAGCAGGCCCAGTTCGACCTGGAAGATCGGTACATTGGCCACCCCACCGAGTCCCACCACGAGCTATCCTTCGTCGATCGGTTCCAGGACATCGAGACGCAGTACGACCCCGAGGCCCGCGCGCGTATCGAGGGTTCGGAGGGCTTCTCGGAGGACGACCGGGACCTCCAGACCGCAGAGGACGGCTCCGAACCGGTCGAAGCCGAAAGCGACGACGACTGATCGTCCGGTCGTCCGTCTCGTTCCGTTCTGTCATATTCCGTCTCGTCCCGCCCGTCTCGTTTCCCCTTCGGTTCGGCCGAAACCGGGGCGGCGAACGGCGGGTAGCGAACGGGACCCGGCGAACGAATTTTTCGTGTTCTCTCGCGGCCCGTAGCCTGGGTTCGAGAGCCGAGGCCCGAGATCGGAATCCGGGGTCAGTACACGCCGCTTCGACGGCCGCCGGTTCGATCGGACGGCGCGCGTCCCCAGCCCGATCGGCCGATACCGAACGGTGCGGTCGAGCATAGCGGCGAGCGAGGGGAACCGCATTCCGTAGGAACCCTTCGGTTACCCGCTCGTAGGCCCGTCTCCGAACATCGACCCCGAACGGCCGCGAACGGCGAGAACCCGGGGAAGCACTAAGCCGACGGCCGACGAGGGAGGGGACGATACACAAAGCAGTGTTCGGTCTCAACAGAAAGGGAGGGACGAGTATCGGGGGGTTTGAGCGAAGCGAGGCGCGAACGCAGCGAGCGCCTCGGAGCGAGCGGGGAAGGATGACCCATGAGCGCCACTGGTGCGAAGACGGCCATCGCGCCGATCGCTGCGGAGATCCCCGGCCTCGTGAACTATACTGTCTCGATCGCGGATGTCCCGGCCGAGAGCCGCTACGACGGGATCGCACAGCTGTACTTCGACTCCGCGGACGCGCTCGAAGCGGGGTTCGACTCCGAGGCGATGGACGAGACGGCCGCGGACCCGGCGAACTTCGCCAACGGCGAGGACGTCCTCCGGTTCGTCGTCGAGGAAGGCGTCGTCGTCGACGAGACCTGAGACCGGCGCTCTCGGGTCTCGTCGGTTCCAGGAGACGGCAGGTCACGAGCAGTGCCGGATCGAAGCGGCAGCATCATAAGAGAGGCCGGGGACGTGTGGCGGCGCATCCCCGACGTCAGAGCACAACGGCTCCGGGTCCCCGTCCGACGACGGACCGCCTCAATGGCGCATGTCTAGGCAGGGCGAGAGCACGGCGGCCGGTGTACCGAGCGCTTCCGAGGCGGTACCGAACGACTGACCTGTCGGCCGTCGGTATCGGTGTCCACGTCGATGGACGGGGACGGGGTGTCACGACGGCTGGCTCACAGGACAGGTCCGTCGCGACGAAGCGTACGAAGATCGACGGAAAGGGGAACTCGAACGGTCTTCCCGCCATCGGCCGCAGTGGTGCGGTAAATTTCCATCTTTAGGGCAGATCGGTTCTAGTATCGTCACCTCCGTGCCTAAGTCGTGGACGTGTGATTAGTTAAGTCCTTCGTAGATACAGTATCACGTGTTAATACATCTCATTATCCTACCTAATGGATGAGAGCCATCGGGGCTGTCGGGACGAACGCCGGGCGCTCCTTGAGGCGTCCCTCTCGTCGAGGTCGCCGAGCACTCTATAGCGATCAGCGAGACACTTAGGGGGGTCGAACCCCTACAGGCATCGTGAGCCGATCACGGTTTCTCATGGGACTCTCCGCGGTCTTTGCGGGACTATTCGTCCTCATGGCCGTGCTTGGATTCGTCTATCACCTCTTCTTGCTCGTGGTTGCGATCCCCTTCGGGATCGTGAGCTACACCCTCTGGTATCACGCCTCGGGCCGCCTGCGCGACCGGACGCGCCGCCAGTCGAGCGCGGCGCGGCGCGCGCGAGCCCGGGCCCAAGAGGGAGCGGCGGCCGGCGGGTTCGGCGCAGGCCCGCGTGAGGAGTGGGATGCCCCGGGAGAGGGCTTCCGGGACGCTCGCGGCGGGGTCGGCGATCGGTCGGGCTTCGGTACTGGAAGAGGAAACGGCCGCCAGCGCGCCCCCTCGACGACGGGCCTGAGCGCAGGCGAGGCCTACGACGCCCTCGACCTCGATCCCGGCGCGGACCCCGACCGAGTGCGCCGGGCGTACCGCGAGAAGGTCAAAGACGTCCACCCCGACACCGAAGAAGGCGACGAGGCGTCGTTCAAGCGCGTCCAGAAGGCCTACGAACGGCTCCGGAACGGTCACGATCGATAGCTTCGGAAGCTCTGTCAGGGAAACCCGCTACGAGAACTAATCTGTCACACTCTTCCAAGAACATCTCTAGCCAATTCCATTATTACTGTCCACTTCAGTTTGTCCCCTGTCCACTTCATTCGGTCCTCCTGGTTGTGGGCAATATTCGCTAGTCTGGTCACGAGTCTTGTCGTTCGGTTCGGATCTACTGTAGTTATCAACTCTTGTGCGATATAATTAAGTTCATTATTTAAGCTAGTGAACTCTCCCTTCGCCATCTCAAATAATATATCTGCGTACGAATTAGCGATATCTAATACGACACGTTCGTCATATGCGATGTCTGCAACGCGGTTCCTCGATACGTTGCTATGCGCGATTCGTCCTGTAGCACCTGGTCTCCACTCAATTCCAACGTTGTTGTTCTGGATACTTGATCCGAGTACCGTAGCGTTTTTGCCACTTACCGTCATCCCCGGGCCGCGAAATCCAGAGATTGAGACATTGTCGATGAATGCGCCGTCTCCGGCTATGTGGATCGGACTGACCCCAGAACCCCTGTCGCTGCTCGCCACATAATATCATTTATTATAACTAAACAGATCTAAACCCTTTCCGAGCATTTACATTTCGTGATGTTGGTGGATGAAAATATCGCTACTGGAAACCGATCCGGCTGCCCTGCCGGCGCTGAGCGGGGTCGCCGCCGCCTTTGAATTCGTCTTCCATGCGCTCGTAGTAATCGAGGATGTCCTCGGTGATCGTTGGCCGGACCTGCTCCATCGCCCCCCGGAAGTGACGCATCCCGACTTCCTCGGCCTCGGTGTCCTCGCGCAGCGCTTGGATCGCGGCCTCGCGGGCGATCGATTCGAGATCGCTGCCGACGTAGCCGTCAGTGACCTCCGCGAGTTCACGCAGGCTCACGTCCGGCGCGAGCGGCGACCCATCGGTGTGGATACGCATGATCTCCTCGCGACCCTCGGTGCTCGGCTCACCGATCATCACCAACCGGTCGAACCGGCCCGACCGGATGAGCGCGGGATCGATCATGTCCGGGCGATTGGTCGCGCCGATCACCATTACGTCTTCCATCTCTTCGAGCCCATCGAGTTCAGTGAGCAGTTGATTGACCACCCGCTCGGAGACGTTTGAGCCGACCTCCCCGCCCCGCGAGGGCGCGAGCGAGTCGAGCTCGTCGAAGAAGATCACCGTCGGCGACACCTGTCGAGCCTTCCGGAAGGTCTGGCGGATCGCCTTTTCGGACTCGCCAACCCATTTGCTGAGCAACTGTGGCCCGCGCACCGAGATGAAGTTCGCGTTGGTCTCGTTGGCGACGGCTTTGGCCATCAGCGTCTTGCCGGTGCCCGGCGGGCCGTAGAGCAATACGCCCTTGGGTGGTTGGATACCCATGCGCTCGAAGCGTTCGTGGTTATTGAGCGGCCACTCGACGCTTTCTTTGATGTCCTGTTTGGCCGATTGGAGGCCGCCGACGTCGTTCCAGTTGATCTTCGGGAGTTCGACGAGTACCTCGCGCATCGCAGACGGGCCGACCTCGTTCAACGCCCCGTGGAAGTCGTCTCGCTTGATGATCATCCGGTCGATGAGCGAGGGCGGGACGTCCTCCGTGTCGAGGTCGATCTCGGGGAGATACCGACGAAGGGCTTTCATCGCCGCTTCCTTCGTGAGCGACTCGATGTCAGCGCCGACGAACCCGTGGGTTTCGTCCGCCAACCGTCCGAGGTTCACGTCGTCGGACAGCGGCATCCCGCGGGTGTGGATCTGGAGGATTTCCTTGCGACCGGTCTCGTTGGGCACGCCGATCTCGATCTCCCGGTCGAACCGTCCTGGACGGCGCAGCGCGGGATCGACGGAATCGACCCGGTTGGTCGCCGCGATGACGATGACCTGGCCTCTGCTCTCCAATCCGTCCATCATCGTCAGTAGTTGGGCAACGACGCGGCGTTCGACTTCCCCGGTGACGGCCTCGCGCTTCGGGGCGATCGAGTCGAGTTCGTCGATGAAGATGATGGCCGGCGATTCCTCCGAGGCGTCCTCGAATATCTCCCGGAGTTGCTGTTCGCTTTCGCCGTAGTACTTCGAGATGATCTCGGGACCGGCGATCGAGAAGAAACTCGCGGACGTTTCGTTAGCAACGGCTTTCGCGAGCAGCGTCTTGCCGGTACCGGGCGGGCCGTGAAGGAGGACTCCCTGGGGCGGCTCGATCCCCAGTTTCTGGAAGATCTGGGGGTGTTTCATCGGGAGTTCGACCATTTCGCGCACGCGCTGGATCTCGTTGCCGAGGCCGCCGATGTCCTCGTAGGTGATCCCCCCGCCGGTCTTCTCGAACCCGGAGATGGGTTCTTCGCGCAGTTCGACGTCGGTGTCTTCGGTCACGAGAACGACGTCCTCGGGGTCGGTCTCGACGGCGATGAGGGGTATCGCTTGCCCCGGCGAGCGCATGAACGGATGGTTCGTGCTCGACATCACTGGGACGATGTCGCGCTCGACGACCGGGCGTTTGAGGATCTGGCGTTTGACCATCCCTGCCGCGTCGGAGCCGAACTGCACCGACGCTTCCTCGGGTGGGGCGAGCACGAGCTCGTCGGCCTTGTCGGCTTCCGCCTTGCGGATCGTGACGCGCTCGCCGATACCGACGTCGGCGTTCTGACGGGTGAAGCCGTCGATGCGAACAGTATCAGTATTCCAGTCCTGCCGGTCGGCGCGCCAGACCTTCGCGGCAGTGGTATCGCTGCCTTCGATCTCGATGATGTCGCCCGGACTGAGTTTTAGGTGCAGTAGGGTGTCGGGATCGAGGCGGGCGATCCCCCGGCCCGAGTCGTTCGGGTACGCTTTGGCCACCTCCAGTTGTACTTCGTTCATGATGGGGTTTCTCGGATACCACCTTTCGGGTACTGTGGGGGATATGCCTTTTGCTCGCTCTACGCGCAGGATTCAGCGGGTTCGTTTCTCGTAAAGCGTAACGCTCGCGGCCTCGGTAGCGGGGGCGATACCCTCGGGACCGACCTATGGTCCCGGCGGCCCGGTGATTCGGTCGCCGAAGGTCACCGGACGGTATTCGCGTGTTGATGGCATCACCCCTTTCTCGCCGTCTCCCTCTCGCCGACGCCGGGACGAACCGCTCGCTTCGGAAGCCTTGACACAC
>PXRY01000099.1 GCA_003022925.1 Halobacteriales archaeon QS_8_65_32
TCCACGTCCCGTTCTCCCATACCCAGGCAGCTCATCGGACTGAGCCGGTCTCAAGTATGTCGGCTACTGCAATGGAGACGGGCATCTCCGCTATGCTACGGAGGCTTGCCGAGGATACCTAAACGCTACTCCGACGCTCGATGTGCCCGCAACTCCTCAATGAACGCCACCGCGTTCGCGACAATATATTCGTGAAGTTCTTCACCTTTCGCTTCGGTCGCCAGCGTCGGGTCGCCGACGTGCCCGAGGTCACCCGCTGTCGGGGAGTGCCGGGAGCTGGGACTAAGAATGGAATCGCCCGTCTCAACGAGGTCGTTCGTCTGGAACTGTGAGAACCCCTCGTGGGTCTCCTTCTCGACCTGTTCTTCCTGAACGAGGCTCGTGATCGTATTCGAGGGGTTGTCGCCGTGGTCGCGGAAGACGATCTCGACGTCGCGACCGTTGATACCGCCGTTCTCGTTGACCTGCTTGACGGCGAGTTCGGCCGATGCGCGTGAGGACGCGCCGAGGGCTTCTGCGATCCCCGATAGCAGGTAGAACCCGCCGATCCTGATCGGACCGTCCCCACCGCCACCGCCGCCGCCACCGCCCCCCAGGCTCCCGACACAGCCGGCGAGCGACGTCGCCGCCGCCCCTGCCCCGATCGTCCGCAGGAACCGCCGCCGCCCGGCCCCCGTCGATCTTCCGCTGTCACCAGCCGCCGACCCACTCCGATTGCGTGCCATAGCGTACCGATACCCAGAGAGCACACCCATATAAACTACCGTGTGAAATCGACTGACACTACGCTACATCGATAGGCGGAGCCGACCGCCCGATCCCCATTGTAAATTCCCGTTCTCGGTCGTCAGAGAGGGCGAGCATGCTCCGAGCGGCGGCGTGACGGGACAGCGAGGTTCGATCGGTCGGCGAAGGGCGATGGCGGTGTTTGATTTGGCGATGAAGACCAACCGAGACCGGTTCGGGTGGGACTGGGAAGGGGGCTTCCAAAACGGGCTCGGCGGCTTTTTCCCGAAAGCTGCCAAACTAAGCACGACCGGGGCGATCGGCGAAAGGCTTAATCGCCCGCCAACGGAGGTGCCGGTATGGTAGATGTTGGCTTAGTCGGCGATCAGATCATTACCGGCCTCAGCATCGGCAGCCGGCTCTTTCTCATCGCTATTGGACTGAGCCTCATCTTCGGCGTTCTCGACGTGCTCAACTTCGCGCACGGCTCGTTATATATGATCGGCGCGTACGCCGCGATCGTCGCCGTCCAGAACGCGGTTGGCAACTTCTGGGTCGGTGTCCTCGTCGCGGGCCTGGTCGTTGGCCTCGTCGGCGTCGTCCTCGAAGCGGGCTTCATCCGCCGGGTCTACGACCGCGACCACCTCGATCAGTTGTTGTTGACCTTTGCGTTCGTGTTGATCCTCACCGACGTCGTCCGGACGATCTTCGGCTCGGGATCGAACGTCATCAATCCCCCGGCGCTGCTTCAGTTCACGATCGACTTCACCGACGGTCTCGCTATCCCCGCCTACCGCGCGTTCGTCATCGTCGCGTCAGTGGCCGCCCTCGGATTGTTGTTCCTCGTGCTCCGGACGACGAACATCGGCCGGGTCGTTCGGGCGACGTCGAGCGATCGGGAGATGGCGTCGCTGCTGGGCATCAACGTCCCGCAGCTCTATACCGGCGTTTTCTTCGTCGGAAGCGTCCTGGCAGGTATCGGCGGCGCGTTCGCTGCACCGCTGCAGGCGGTGACGCCCGAACTCGGCAACCAGGTCATCATCAACGCCTTCATCGTCGTGGTCATCGGCGGGCTCGGTTCCTTTACCGGGGCGTTCGTCGGGGCCTACGTTATCGGCTTGCTCATCGCACTGGGAAGCCTCGTCGTCGCCGGGGCCGGCCAGCTGCTTCCCTTCGTCGCCATGATCCTCGTACTCGTTTTCAAGCCACAGGGCCTGTTCGGAGGGGCCGAAACATGAACGGGAGAACGCTCGCACCCGTGTCCGTATCCACGCCCGCAGTTGGACGCGCCTGCAAACCCCGCCGACTTGCAGGGAGGGTAACGAGATGACAACCGTTCTCGAAACCGACGGCCTCAGGCGGGAGTTCGGGAAGCTGGTCGCCGTCGACGACGTGACGGTCGACATCGACTCGGCGGACATCACGAGCATCATCGGCCCGAACGGGGCGGGCAAGACGACCTTCTATAATCTGCTCGCCGGCCAACTAGAACCGACCGCCGGCCGGGTTCGCATCAAGCCGCGTAACGGGGACGGCCTGACCGAAGTTACGGGGATGGATCCGTACGAGATTACCGAACTCGGCCTCGCCCGGGCCTTCCAGATCAACAACCTCTTCGAGGGCCTCACGGTGCTCGACAACGTCCGTATCGCCCGGATCAGCCGCGACGGGCGCACGCTCGATCTCACCGCGCGGGCGACCGGCGACGAGCCGAGACGAAATGTGCAAACCTCTCACACGGCGACGCCCGGAAGGTCGAGATCGCCCTGGCGCTCGGGACCGACCCGTCGGTGGTGTTGCTCGACGAACCGACCGCCGGGATGAACGCGAGCGAGACGAACCGGATGGTCGATCTCGTTCGCGATCTGAACGCGAGCACTGACACCACCTTCGTGCTCACCGAGCATGACATGGAGGTCGTCCTCGGCATCTCCGATCGCATCGTCGTACTCGACAACGGGGGCGTTATCGCCGCGGGCACGCCCGAGGACGTAATGGCCGACGAGCGCGTCCGGGAAGCCTACCTCGGGGGCGACAGTGAGGGGGACAGCGGAGACGGCGCGAGCGGGGACAGCATGCGCGCGGACAGTCCGGGCGCGAACGAGGACAACGGCGCGACGAGCGGGCATGAGGGAAGCAACGAGACCGGCGGCGACGGGAACGGCAGGAGCACCGGAAGAGACGGGGACGACGGCGAGGGCGGCGACGGCGGTGAGCGTTCGTGAGCGTACTCGACGTCGAGGGGATCGACACCTATTACGGCAACAGCCACGTGCTTCACGACCTCTCGCTCTCGCTCGAGGAAAACGAGATCGTTGCACTGCTCGGTCGTAATGGCGCGGGCAAGACGACGACGCTACGATCGATCACCGGCACGGTGTCGCCCCGGTCGGGCGCGATTCGCTATCGCGGCGAGGACGTCGCCGGCCGCTCGGTCGACGCGATCAGCAATTCGGGCATCAAGCTCGTCCCCGAGGAACGCCGGGTCTTCCCGACGCTCACCGTCGAGGAGAACCTCTTGGTCGCCGCCGAGTCGTGTGCGAACCCGCGGGAGATCGGGGAGATGTACGAGGTCTTTCCGGTGCTCGACGACCTGCGCGAGAACCGCGGTCGGAACCTCTCGGGCGGCGAGCAGCAGATGCTGTCGGTCGCCCGCGCGCTCGTCCAGAACCCCGACCT
Source organism: Halobacteriales archaeon QS_8_65_32 (assembly GCA_003022925.1). Taxonomy (GTDB): domain Archaea; phylum Halobacteriota; class Halobacteria; order Halobacteriales; family Halococcaceae; genus PXQR01. The sequence continues at coordinate 3,406 of PXRY01000099.1, forward strand.
GTTGTTGTTAGACGAACCGACCGAGGGGCTCGCGCCCGTCATCGTCGAGGACCTGCGGAAGGTCTTCAGAGAGGTCGTCGAGCGCGACGTGACGGTGCTCATCACTGAACAGAACGTCGAGTTCGCGCTCGATCTGTCCGAACGCGGCTACATCATCGAGAAGGGCACGAACGCCTGGGAGGGAAGCATCGACGACCTCCAGCAGCGCGAGGACCTCTTGGAGCAGTACCTCTCGGTTTCGATCGACGAGGGCGACGGCGAACGCGAGACCGAAACCGGAAGCGACGCCGAGGGGAGCACCGACAGCGCTCCGTCCTGATCGAACCGACCGATCCGACTCGGCCCAGCCCCGTTGGGTCGCCGTTACTCGTTTTTTTAGCCGTCCGGCGTGCGGCCCGATCGGCAATCGGTGCGGTAGCGATGGGTTACGGCCGGAGCAAGCGTACTCGTATCGGCTCGCTCTCGCCGGTATCGACGAGCGCGGCGTCGGCGAGCAGTGCGCCACAGGACTCACAGGTCGCGCTAACGACGCGGTGGGGTTTCTGACAGCACGGGTCGACGCGGTCTTGTTCAGTTGTGATCGGGCCGTCACAGGACGGACATCGAGTTGCGAACAGCCGCAGTCCGGTGAGCGTGGCCGTCCGGTCGTCCTTCCCGAAGCCCGCCCAGGAGTCGAGGCGCTCGCGGAGCAGCGAGGCGGCGGCGACGTCGGCGACGAGCGCGGCCGCAGAATCCCAGCGGACCGACGCGCTCCCGTCGAGCACGAACGACCGCTCGCCGGTCCGTCTGGCCTCCCCGGCGTCGAACAGCTTCGTTACGTCCGCCGGTTCGACGTCCCGTTCCCGGACGGACTCGATCCGCTCGCGCCACGCCTCGCGAAACGACGGTTCGAGGACGACTTCGCCCGACTCGTCGCGGGTGACGACGCCGGCTGCGAACAGCGGCCCGTCGGCTTCAGCGTCGGCGTCCGTGCTTCCGGTTGCCAGGGATTCGGCCGCCGTCCCGGTTCCGTCAGCCGTCCCGCCCTCGATCGGTTCGGATCGTGTCGTCTCCATTCCGGCCGTCGCCGTTGCAGCCACCGCTGCCGGTCGATCCTGGCTGGCCGCTTCGCTCGCTGTCCGATTGGCGGTCGCCATCGATCCGTTCGCCATCGCTTCGGCGGTTCGGTTAGCGTTCGAGTTCTCGGTCGTCGCCGACCGCTCGCTCACGTCGAAGACGTTCCGCGCGACCGGCTCCTTGCCGAACAACGCGAGCAACCACGGCGGGAAGTACCGCTTCGTGAGTTCGGGTGTGCCGGGGACGAGATAGCCCCGGAGGTAGATCACGACCAGCGAGGCGAGAAAGGCGACCACGCCGATCGGCGTTACCAGGACGAACGCCAGTCCAATGGCCAGGACGGCCGCGATCGCCACGTTCGTTGCCGTACAGGGGACACAGCGGTTCTCGCCGGTGTACTCGGGTTGGCGAGCCTCCGTAAGAACGTCGGCGATACGTGTACTCATTCTATCGTATGCTCTTTGAAGGGTGCGCTACGGCATAACGACTGCCGTTCGGGCGACTCGATGTTCCCGACTCCCGTTCCGGATCCGGCCTCCGAACTCGCCGCGATACTTTGCCTGGTCATCAGTCAGTCATCGGTCGATAAGCGCCGCGTAGTTGCGGATCGCGTCGGCGTCGGAATCGACGTACTCGTTGGTCCAAACTCCCGACGGATCGATCGAACCCTCCAAGAGGTCGGTTTCGCTCAGGGTCTCGCCGAGGCGACGCCACCGATCGCCGTCGTGATTCCCCCAGCCGGCTTCCCTGACGTGTTCGGTGAACTGGAGCACCTCGGCGGCGGTCTCGAATTTCAGCAGCTCGATGTCCGCGTTGCGTTCGAGCGTCGCGTTGCGCGAAACGAGCGCGTCGATCGCGCTTGCGGGATCGTTCGTCGCCTCGACCCAGCCCCGCGCGGTCGCCCGAAGGAACCCCCGCACGGTCTCGGGGTTCTCGGCGGCGAACTCGGGGTTCGTCACCAGCGTCATCCCGTAGATCGCAAGGTAATCGCCGATCGGGAGTTCGTCGGCGATCCGGTCGTGTTCGCGCTGGAGTTCGAGGCCGTTCGTGACCACGCCGACGGCGGCGTCGACCGACCTCTCCAAGACCTTGTGTTCGACCCGGTGGTGGGTGTGGGGATCGACGTCGAGCAGGTCGACCTCCTCGCGGATGCCGGCGTCTTCGAGCAACTGAGCGGTCAAGATGCGCGTCTTCGTCGCCGACGGCGCGACGGTCCGTCCTGCTAACTGTCCTGGCTCCCGCAATTCCTCGCCGAAGACGTCCCTGAGGGTATAGATCGCCGCGGGGGTCTTCTGGGTGACCGCGGCGACCGCGAGCGGGTCGAGTCCCTGACTTTGAATCGACAGCACTGCGCTCGCCCCGGCCAAGCCGAACTCCCGGCGGCCGCGGGCGGCTTCCTCGGCGGCAAACGGCGAGCCGTGGCCCTCGACGAACCTGACCTCTAAGCCCTCCTCGTCGTAAAATCCCCGTTCGCGCGCGAGGAAGTAGGGTGCCTGAAAGCCATTGGGCTCCCAGTTGAGCTGGAAGTCGACCTCGGTCGCTTTCATTACTTAGGCCCCCGGTCGGAAGGTGCCGTCGGGAACCGCCTCGACGCCGAGTGCGTCCGCGCCAGCGACCTCTAACAGGTGTGCGAAGAGCCGTCCCATCCCCGCGATCGTCTCCTTGTCCCAGTCGGCGACGACCATGTCGCGCCAGCCGTCCCTGACTGCACGCATCACGACCGGATCGTCGTACGTCATCAGATCCGCCGCGATCGCCTCCCAGAGGTCGTCTTCGTCCACTAACCGCGAGACCGCCTGCTTGTACGCTCCCCTGAACCGCTCGACCGTTTCGGGGTTGTGATCGAGGAAGTCCTCGCTCGTCAGGAACGTCGAGATCGGGAGCTTGCGATCCACACCTGAGAGGTCCTGGACGAGCTGCGAGACCGGTAGGACTTCGGTGAACGGGCCGGTTTCGGTGATCTCGGGGACGATCGGCCAGAACTGGAGCACGCCGTCGACTTCGCCTTCGCGGATCATCCGGGTGAGTTCGACCTTCGAGCCCGCTTCTACTGGGGTCGCCTCGTCGTCGGGGTCGAAGCCATGGAACTGCCGGCAGGCCGCCCGGACGAGGATCCAGTTCTTGTCGAGCCGTCGGACGACCCCGATCCGCTTTCCGGGGAGGTCCTCTAAACTACTGATCTCGGTGTCCTCGGGGGCGACCAGGCCGCCGACGGTCCGACCGTAGGGATGGATCGCGACGATCCCGGCTCCTTCGGCACGCTCGCGCGCGGTCGAGATGTAATCGATGTCGATGAGGTCGGCCTCGCCGTCCTGAAGGCGGGCTTCGACGGTCTCCATGCCGCCTTCTAACTCGTCCGACACCAACTGGACGTCCAGGTGAAAATCGTGTGCAACGTCGAGCCCGAGGCGTTTGATCGTGTAGAGCATGTACCGGGGACTGCCGTTGTGCTCGAAGCGAGCGCGCATCACCGGCAGGTCGCCCGGGTCGTCGTGATGGGCGTCCAAGGCGCTCTGTTGGGAGTCGATGCTCATCGACGAATCACCGCACGGGCGCGACCGAGGCGACGATCGCGTCGATGTCGGCCTCGTCGTCGATCAGCCGGCGGCGTTTCATCCAGTCCAACTGGCCGTCGAGTTCCGCGCCGTCGGCGAGTTCGGGCACCGCGTAGGTCGGCACCGTGAGGTCCGCGCGGAGTTCGTCCATATCGACGTCCTCGAACAGGTCGGGCGCGACCCCGGCGCTGGCTTCGGCTTTCAACATGTCGAGGTAGGCCTCGCGGTACGCGTCGGGATCGGCGTTGATCTCCTCGACCGCGCGCCCGTACCCTCGCATGAACTTTTCTAACGTGTCGTCGTCGATCGCCTCGCCGCCGACCATGCCCATGTGGTTCGCGAAGTCCATGACCGGCCGGAACCCGAGGTGGCGCGCGAGCGTGCTCTGGGGTTCGAGCAGCGTCACGGCCGCCACCTCGCCGTCGCGCAGCGCCCGGAGCCGGTCGGTCGGCATCCCACAGTGGGTCAGCTCCACCTCCTCGGGACTCATGTGTTCCTCCAGGGCCCTGATCGCGGTGTATTCTTGACCCGTGCGCCGGTTGACGCCGACCGGAACGCCCGCGAGGTCCCCTGGTGCTTCGATCGCGCTGTCCCCGCGAACGAAGACGGTGTAGGGTTGATCGGCGAAGGTGCCCTTCGCGACGATCTTCCCGTCGCCCATGTCCCAGGTGCGCTTGATGCTCTCCCACTTACAGATCGGGTACATATCGACGCCGTGATCGGTGGTCAGGTTTTCCTCGGCGGGGATGTACTTCCAGTCGACCGACTCCCGGTCGCGTTCGACTAACTCGACATCCAAGCCCTCCGCGGCGAAGTAGCCCTGCTCGCTCGCGACCTGCTGGGGAAGCATGAACGAGAAGGGAAGGTGAAACAGTCGGATGGTGTCATCCGTTCCCATAGCAACGGAGGGACGCTCGGGGACAGTATAAAAATTCCGAATGAATGTTTATATACGACCCGTTCGTCGGCCGGGGTAGAGCAAAGGATGGACCGGATCAGCGAGGCCGAACGCGAACCGGCGGCAGTCGCAGAGGGCGTCTACCTGGCCGACCTCGCGGCGGGCGAGCGGACGAGCATGAAACACTGGCGCATCGAACCGGGCGCGACGCTGCCAACACACCGCCACGACAACGAGCAGATCGGCTACGTGATCAGCGGGGCGCTCGTCGCGCGCGTCGGGGAGGGTACCGACGCCGAGGAGTACCGCCTCGAACCCGGCGACTCCTACGTCCTCCCGAGCGACGAGCGTCACGGTGCGGAAAACCGCGGCGACGAACCCGCGACCGGCGTCGGGATCCTCAGCCCGCCACGCGGTGACCCGGACTGGAAGCAATCGACATCAGCGCGCGCAGAAGCGCAATCGCCCGACGGAACGTCGGCGGAGTCCGACGACTAATCGGCCCGAAGACGAAAGATGGAGGGGGAATCGAACGACGCTTTGTCATCCGAAGTATAGGGATCGGATCGGTCGCCTTTAGCTAAACGAACCTCGATCGGTCAACTGCTGTGGGTGGGACTGAAAGGGGCCCGACCGCTCGGCGAAGGCGGGCGAAGTAAGCACCGTAGGGAGGGAGCAGCGCGACCGACCGAGGAGCACAGCGAGCCCCCCGAGTCGAGCGCGTCGGGGGCTTTCGAGAACGCCGCGTCGGTCTGATCGACGCACTCTGCTACGCTAAACACTACTGCCGGATCGTCCCGTGAAGATCGTCCTGCGAACCTATATGGCCCTCGCGCGAGAGCGACGCACATGGACGGGGTAGATCACATCAACGTCGATGTGGACGACCTGGAAGCGTGTTACGACTTTTACCGCGAGTCACTCGCGCTTACCCTCGTGCGTCCGCCCGAGGACTTCGACGGCGCACACGCGATGTTCCGCACCGGCGAGACTGTCGTCACGCTCGCCGAGACCGGTCGCGCCGAGAAGTGGCACGAGACGGATATGAATCACCCACTCGACAAGGCCCACATCGCGTTCGAGACCGATCGGGCGGAGTACGAACGGATGGTCTCGGCGTTGGACGACCAGTTCCCGAAACAGGGACCGTACGACTGGGGCGAGTTCGAGGGATTCTATTTCCTCGATCCGGACGGCAACCTCCTAGAGGTCATCACCCGCGACCCGCCCGCGCCCGACGTTTCCCGGACGCTGCTCATACACGACGACGTGGAGTAAGACTGACAACCGTTCGTTCAGCCTCGGTCGTCGCTTGCACGGCCCACGGCAAAGACTATTGACGCGCTGATCGATTCGAAGGCATGACCGGACCGTCCGAGTTGACCTTCGAGAACGATGTCAGACAGCGGATCTACGAGTACGTCGAGCGAAACGGCACTGCGTCGCCGAGCGAGATCCGCCATCAGGTGCGGATCGACACTGGACCGCCGGCGTCGAAACCCGCCCGGTCGAGCGGCCTCACCGCGGAACGAACTCCCATGCCCGTCGCCCAGGTCCGCGAGCACCTGCAGGGGCTCGAAAGCGAGGGGTATCTCGCACAGGACGGCGGAACGTACCGCGTCGCCGTCGGGGACGACCGAGCCACTCACGAGGTCGAGGGTGGGACCGTCACCGTTCGGCCGGCCCGCCACGAGGACCTCGCTGATCTCGCCGCGGTCGTCGAAGAAGTCGCGAGCGAGGAGACCTACGTCGACGCCCGGACCATCGCGGCGGTGATCGACCACGAGGAGACCCCCACGCGCCACAACGAACGCGAGTCGCGGGTCTTTTTCATCGCGACGCACTCACCCGACGGCGGCGACGCCGGGACGGACGACGCCGACGGGAACAACGGGGACGGGGGCGATGGCGGGGACGGGAACGGCGAAATCGTCGGCTGGGTCCACCTCGAGGGACTGCGGCTCGCGGAGCTACGCCACGTCGCCGAACTCACCGTCGGCGTCGTCGCTCCCCATCGCCGCGAGGGGATCGGGAAGCGACTGCTTGACCACGGCTTGGAGTGGGCCGGCGGCGCGGGCTACGAGAAGCTCTATCAGACCCTGCCGGCGACGAACGAGGAAGCCATCTCCTTTCTCGAATCGGAAGGCTGGGAGCGGGAGGCCACCCACGCCGACCACTACCGGATCAGCGACGAGTACGTTGACGAGGCGCTGCTTGCGATCTGGGTGTAACGTCTCCCGGGAGGTTTTTGCGTCGGGCGGGAGTGAACGAAACATGGACGAGATATCGCTCGCCGTGCCCCGGGACGTGGTCGACTCGCTGCCCGACGAGGAGGGCACCGCCGCCCTCGACATGCAGCGGTCGGTCGAGGGTATCGAAGCCCGGATCAACCAGGCGATCGCCGACGCCGACGACGAGGCCGAAGCCGCCGGCCGGATCGCCGACGCCATCGAACGGATGGAGACCCATCTCGAACGGTACGACGAGTTCGTCCCCGAACTACGTGCGTGGGGCCAGTCGCCGATCTACGCCATCGCGTGGCGGAACCTTCAGGCGGCGTTACTCACCCAGCTCTACGAGGTCGGGTGGCTCACGACCTACCTCGACCGCGAGCGCAACTACCGCCTCGTCGAGGACGGCATCCGACTCGGCGATCAGTAAGCGTCGGCAACCGACTGCCGAACCGATCGTCGCCTCGCTATCAGGCATACACCGGTTGGCACCCACATCCGGTGCTCGGAACCGACACGCCCCCACCTATCAGCAATCGAATACGAGCGTGACGAAATAGCCAGGACGCTCTTGCAGGGCGGCGGTTGGTTCCCGGACGCTTTTTGTACTATCACGTTCAATACCGAGGTATGAACCTGAAGTGTCGGTTCTTCGCGACCTTTCGTCAGGCGGTCGGTTCGAAGACGATCGAGCGGGAAGTCGAGGACGAAACGACCGTCGGTGACCTGCTGAGCGCGCTCGAAACCGAGTACGACGGGCTCGAAGGCCAGTTGCTCGACGGCGAGAGCCTGAAGCCGAGCATCAACGTGTTGCGAAACGGCCGCGAGGTGCTTCACATGGACGGCTCGGCAACCGAACTCGCGGACGGCGATACTGTCAGTGTGTTCCCGCCGGTGGCCGGTGGATGACACGCGAGAGGTCCTACCGGGGTATCTCCGAGCGCCTCGCGATCCACTACTTGACCAATCTCGGTGGGGAGCAGACGGAAGCGGACGTCGTCGAAGCCGACGACTGGCGGGCGACGCTCGATTCGGAGAAGGTGAGCATCGGCTCGACGCTTTCGCTCACCGAGGTCACGATCCGCTTCGAGGGCGACGAGGCGGCACTCGATCCGCTCGTCGAGCGCTTCAGTCAAAAGGCGATGCGCGCCGGCGGATAACATCGAAGGGTGCGTCGAAAGGATGAGACACTGAGTATGCGTGGCGATCCGATCGACGGTCAGGTCCTGTTGCTCGCTGGATCGACTGCGAGCGTCGCGCCCGAACGCCTGCCCGACCTGATCGACCACGTGCAAGAAGACCTCGCCGATCGTTTACCCGAGTACGAACGCCGGTACGAACGCGTATACGGGACCGACGACGCGGCGTACTTCTTCGTCGAGGCGGGCCACTGGGAGGACGTCGGCGAGCGACTCGGTTTCGACCGACGGGAGACGAGCGCGGTCGAGCGCGCTCACCGCGAGCAGTTGCGCCGCGTCGGCCGTCGGATCGACCGGCGCGAGGAGTTCGACGCGGCCTTTGACGTGCGCGAATGTGTCGTCATCAGTCACAGCGAGTAACGATCGAGGTTCGAGATTCGAACTTCCGGTCGGGCGGTCGATATCCGATACCTCCCGCCAGAACGCGACGAAAAGGGCTCGTTGTCGAGCTTAGTTTTCGACATCGTGGTCGATCGTATCGAGCGCGCGACTCGAGAACTCGACTTCGGTGAGGTCGTCATCGGCGAGCGCGCGCAGCCAGCCGGCTTCGGCGTGCCACGTCCCGACCGGTTCGCCTTCCAGATCGGTGACGGTCGCTTCGATACGCCTGTATCCGCTTCGGTCGCTGCTGCCGTCTCCGTCCTCGTTCCCGTCCATAATCCCGGCCTCGGTCCCGTCCCTGCCTTCGTTTTCATCGACCAACTCGCGGTAAACGTTGATAACGCGTCCCATCTCTTGGTGGGGGACCTCACCGATGCTTCCGGCGTCGATCGACTCGTACTCAACGGCGAGCGTGTCGCCCCTTCGCTCGATCGTCGTAACGTAGACGCCGTCGCTCATCAGCCGGGCTTCGAACCGATCGTCGTCAATGGTCATGTTACCAGTTCAGGAGCGAAACCCATAGCGATTACGTCTCACAGGGATATTCATGGGGAAGCCTTTAGTCGACCGTAGTCATCCGACCCGTTATGCTCGTGCATCTGCACCAGTACAAACACGAGTCGGTCGACTTCGACGACAACAGAACGACCGGCGAGTCCCAGACCGAGGATTCAGTTGACAAGGACACCAGCGAGTACTTCGCCCAGCGTGACCTCGACGCAGAAGAGTGGGAAACCGTCGAGTACGAGAACGACCCGATTCAGCGACGGTCCATCACGGTTGGCGAGGTCACCGCCGTATCGGTCCCCCAAGAGCCCGCCGAGAGCGACGATCCCGACCTGCCCGGTCTGACGATCCAGCTCCGTCTCGCCGGCGGCGATACCAAATACGTCGGTCAGACCGAGATCGTCGAAGTCCAGGACGAGCAACCTCAGTAGTAACGTTAACGGTTACCGTCCGGCAGCTTCGATCGCGCTCCCCTTTCCCGGCCGCTGCCCGGAGGTAAGGGCCCGATACGATCCCTCCCGAAGCGCACCTGACTACCCTTCTACGCCGGCGAGATGCATTATTGGATTACCGGACATCCACAGCTACGATCGGAACGACCGGGCTGGCTTGTGTCCGCACCTACGTTCGCGGTTCGCTCACTCTCACAGACCTTCGGTGTCGGGGACTTATCGCTCGTCGTACAGTGGCGGCGCAATAAAACGCGTGTTTAGATTACGGTTCCCGGTTCGGTCGCGGGCTTGCGCTTCGATCAGTCGTCCGCGGGTGCTTGGCCGCCCGAGCTGCTGACACCCGTACCGGGACCGACGTCGATCGCGAGCTCTTCGAGTTTCTCGTCGGGCACCACGCCGTCGACCCAACCGCGCTCGGCGTAGTACTCCTCTTTCATCTCGGGGAGTTCGCAGTACTCGCCGTCCGACGCGCCCTGGCCGCGGATGCCGTCCTCAAGGAACTTCCAGGGCAGCGAGTCGTCTTCGCCATCGAAGCCCGCGAGGTTGTTGTAGTATCGCTCCAAGTTGTAGACGCGCTCGCCGGCACGCATGAGGTCGTCTTCGGTGACGTCGAGGCCCGTCATACCGTTGTATTGCATGACGTACTCCTCGATACCTTCGGCGAAGGCGTTGAACTTGCAGATGTCGAAGCTGTCGGAGATCGCGTGCAGGTCCTGGAACAGGGCCGTGAGTTCGCCCTTGCCTTCCCACGCGTAGGGATCGACCTTCTCGGGAATCCCCAAAATCTCCGCAGCGGGCGTGTAGCCGCGCAGGTGACACGCGCCGCGATTGGACGTGGCGTAGGCGATGCCCATACCCTTCATGCAGCGCGGGTCGTAGGCGGCGATCGACTGGTTCTTGACGTCGAGGCGGCTCTCGTGGCCGTCGGTTTCATCGGCCATGTGGGTCTGACCGCCGGCGATCAAGTCACCGAGAGCGCTTGACCGGTTGCCGATCTCCTCGATGAGGTCGATCATCTCGTCGTCGTCGCCCCAGTCGATGCCCTGGCCGAGGTCGTCGAGTTTGCCTTCTTCGGTGAGTTCCATCGCCATCGCGATGTTGTTGCCCACTTCGATGGTGTCCATGCCCAGCTTGTTACACTGATCGATCATGACCGCGATCTTGTCCCGGCCGTCGTTTGCCGCGTTCGTGCCGAGCGCCCAGGCGGACTCGTACTCGAACGACTCCATGTGGACGTTCATCTCCTCGCCCTTGTGGTTGGCCTGGACCTCGACTTCCTTTTTGCAGGCCACCGGACAGGAGTGACAGGTCGGGTCGTTGACGAGGATGTTCTCCTCGACGTTCTCTCCGGAGATGCGCTCTGCGTCGAGATCGGCGGGTCGGTTGGCCTCGTCGTCGTTGTACGCGTTCGAGGAGGTGTACTGGCCGTTCTTCGTGGGGTGGCCGTCCATCTCTTCGGTGACGTTCATGAGCACGTTCGTGCCGTACACCGACAGGCCGCCCTCGTTGGGCGCGGTAACGTCCGATTCCTGGATGACCTGCATCGCCTGCTTGTGGCCCTCCATGAACGTCTCCTGATCCTCCGGTTTGGGCATCCTGGTGCTCGATTTGATGATGACTGCCTTCAGGTTCTTGTTACCCATCACGCAGCCGGTGCCGCCGCGGCCCGAGACGCGGTCGTCCTCGTTGACGATCGAGGCGAACTTGACCGTGTTCTCCCCGGCCTGGCCGATGCCCATGTACGACATGTTCTTGCCGTACGCGCCCTCGTGGCGCTCCTCTAAGGTCTCGCGGGCCTCGTGGGTGCTCATGCCCCAGAGATCGGAGGCATCGTGCAGTTCGACCTCGCCGTCCTCGACGACGGCGTAGACCGGCTCGTCGCTCTCGCCTTCGAACAGGAGACCGTCGAAGCCCGACCACTTGAGCCGCGCGCCCGACCAGCCGCCGTGGTGGCTGTCGGTCACCGTGCCCGTCAGGGGCGATTTGGTACAGATCGCGATCCGGCCGCTCATCACGGTCTGGGTGCCCGTGAGCGGGCCGTTCATGAATGCAAGCAGGTTCTCGTCGCTCATCGGGTCCACGTCGGGCCCCTGGTCGAAGACGTACTTGACACCGAGGCCCCGCGCCCCGATGTACTTCTTCGCGTCCTCGTCGTCGATGCTCTCGTAGTTCACATCGCCCGACGAGAGATCGATGCGTGCTACATTGTCTTGGAAGCCGCCGAGTTCGGTCATGGTAACGTACGTTGATTGTATACGGGCGGGAGGCCGTTAGACCCTTGTACCGAAACGTAACCGAGGGTAGTTACGTCGGTCGGGACGGGCACCTCATGACCGGCCTCCGCTGTCCGTCTTATGGCCTACCTAAACTTCTTGGAAACGGGCGTTCGTCCCCATGAACGGGTTCTTTCTGCGAACGACCCGGACGTAAATGGCTATGGTATCACTCCACCGACGTTTTCGACCGGCAATCGGGGCCAGTGATCTTGCTCGTCACCGGCCCGATACGATCGTTGTGGGGCAGCACCGATGAGGGCGTTGCGGTCGGGAGCCGCGATTGCTCCGTGAGCGTCGCCGTCCGGCCGTGGTCGGATCGGTGGCGACATGCGAGGAACTCGGGGATGGGTCGGGCCGGCGATGCAGTGTCGTTTTGGGTGCCCGGGAACTGGTATTGGTAATGAGCACGCCCAGTCCCGAGGTCTACGAGCAGGGCCGCGGTATGGACGCATACAACCGGGTGATGCGCGAGATCCGCGCGCGCAACGACCGGACGTACGACCCGCGCGAACCGACCCGCGTCTGGCTCGACGAGGACAACACGCCCGAGGGGGTAAAAGAGTCGCTCACGATCATCCTCAACACCGGCGGCTGTCGCTGGGCGCGCGCGGGCGGCTGTACGATGTGCGGGTATGTCGCCGAGAGCGTCGACGGCGGTACCGTTGCTCACGACGCGCTGATGACCCAGATCGAGACTTGCCTCGATCACGAACGCGAGAACGCCGAGGAGCCGGCACCGCTGATCAAGATCTACACCTCGGGAAGCTTCCTCGACGAACGGGAGGTGCCCGCGGAGACGAGAGCCGCGATCGCCGCGACCTTCACCGACCGTGAGCGGATCGTCGTCGAGAGCTTGCCCGACTTCGTTTCCCACGAGCGCCTCGCCGACTTCACCGACGCCGGCCTGGCAACCGATGTCGCGGTCGGGTTGGAGACCGCGACCGACCGCGTGCGCCACGACTGCGTGAACAAGTACTTCGACTTCGAGGACTTCATCGCCGCGAGCGAGGAGGCTGAGGCCGCTGGTGCGGGAATCAAAGCCTATCTCCTTTGCAAGCCCCCCTTCCTGACCGAACGCGAAGCCATCGCGGACATGAAATCGTCGATCCGCCGGTGTGCGGAGTACGCCCACACCGTCTCGATGAACCCCTGTAACGTTCAGCGCCACACAATGGTCGAGGAACTCTTTTTCGACGGGGGGTATCGCCCGCCCTGGCTGTGGTCGGTCGCCGAGATCCTCGAAGACACGGCTGACGCGCCGGCGATCGTCGTGAGCGACCCGGTAGGGCATGGCTCCGATCGGGGGCCACACAACTGCGGGGAGTGTGACGACCGGGTGCAGAAGGCAATCAAGGACTTCAACCTCCGACAAGATATAACAGTATTCGAGCAGGTCTCCTGTGAGTGTGAGTACACCTGGGAGGAAGTCACGAAGCGTGAGACGAGTTACAACCAGCCGCTCGCGCGCTAAGCCAGGAGATCAGTCGACTACCTGAGTACAGTATCGGTTTCCCTCTATCGGCCTCCTTCACTCTCAGCCTGTTATCCTACCAAGTGTTTTCCCGATCCCGCCGGGAGTGTGAATATGTCCGATCGAAAGGTGATAATCTTCGAGGTGAACGACATTGATGCCGAAGAGCGGCTGATACGCGAGTACGTCATTCCGGCCTTTCGTCGGCTGAACGGTCGCGACGAGGTACGCTGGCTCGTGTTCAACCGATACGGCCACGATCCGTCCGTCGAAGGTGGGGAAGTCACGTTCTACGTCTTCGGCGACGTCGAGGCTGTCGCTGCCGACGAACGGAATCGGTGGGATGCGCTCGTAGAGGAAGGGTTCGCCGAGGAATGGTGGACCGACGACACCGAGGTTCGGATCGAGGACTTTGACAAACAGGAGCGACTCCGTCACCGGATGCGGGCGACAGCGAGTCGCATGAGCGTCGAGTTCTTCGAGGAGTTCGACGAGTTGCCCGACTCCATCGACGAATTCGAGGACGGGGAGAACTTCGGCGTTGGGTGGTGGATGTGTCTGCATCACCTCAACAACCAGCTCGGCTACCAGGCTAACGGAGGCGAAGAGGAGATCGATCTCCTCTTCGAAGACCTTCGCAATCGACTGTACGGTCTCACGGACGGCACCAACACGGCTCGTGTCGAGGACAAAGTCGAGGAGCTGGTCGTCGAACTCGAGTCTCATCCGGACGAGATACGTCGATTCCGCGAGGAACGCGGCGCACACGAACATCGCTATGCCGACCGAGAAGCGTTCGAGGAAGGATAGACTGTACAGGAGTGGACCATCAGATTTCAGGGCGTTCTCTCGAAGGATCGACTACCTGCGTTGCTGGGTGCCGACTTCGATTTCGTCGGTCTGTGCACTCCAGAGGCTCGCGTACAGCCCGCTCGCTTCGAGTAGCTCCTCGTGGGTCCCGCGTTCGGTCACCTGCCCGTCCTCGATCACGAACACGCGATCGGCCTCGCGCACCGTCGAGAGTCGGTGGGCGATCACGAACGTCGTCCGGTCGGCGGTGAGGCGGGCGAGCGAGCGCTGGATCGCCGCCTCTGTTTCGGTGTCGACCGCCGAGGTCGCCTCATCGAGCACGACGATCACAAAGTCCCTAAGCATCGCCCGGGCGAGCGCGAGTCGCTGGCGCTGCCCGCCCGAGAGTTTGACGCCGCGCTCGCCGACCCTCGTATCGTACCCTTCGGGGAGCCGCTCGATGAACTCGTGGGCTTCTGCCGCCCGCGCGGCTTCTATTAGGTCCGCGTGCGTCGCGTCGAACGCGCCGTACGCGAGGTTCTCCCTGACGGTGGCGTCGAACAGGTAAGCATCCTGGCTCACGTAGCCGACCACGCCCCGCAGCGACGTCGACTTCCCGGCTCCGGTCGGGCCGACCAACGCGGCCGTCTCGCCCGGCGGAACGGCGAGCGAGACGTCGTCGATCACCGACTTGCCCTTACCCTCGCTGCCGTTTTCGCCCCTGCTTTCGCTTTCGTCCTCGCTTCCGTCCCCGCTCTCGTCCTCGTAGGAAAATCGGACCTCGTCGTACTCGACCCGACCCTCGACGTCGGAGAGCGGGCGTGCAGCCTCGCTGTCGGTGATGCGTGCAGGGATCGACATGAGGCCGAACACGCGCTCGGAGGAGGCTTTGGCGTTTTCGTACTGATCGACGATGTTCGAGACTTCGGCGAGCGGCGTGACGAACCGCTGGCTCAACAGCAGAAAGGTGACGAACGTACCCGTCGTCAGATCACCGGAAAGCACCAAGGGAGCCTCGCCGGTCGCAAGCCACCAGCCGCCGACGACGAACGTCGCCGCAAAGGACAGGCCGGCAAGGAGTTCCATTCCCGGCCGGTAGACGTAGTTGAGCCGGAGCATCGCCATCGTCTTCCGGAAGTAGTCGAACGAGGCGTCGGTCACGCGCCCGGTCTCGTAGCTCTCGGTCCCGGCGGTCTTGACTAGCTCGATACCCCCTAAGCTGTTTTCGAGCCGCGTGTTGAGATCGCCGACGGACTCGCGCTGGGCGGCGTAGCGCGGTTCGACCGTTATCATGAACCAGCGGGTCAGGACCCACATGAGGGGCACGGCGAGCAGGGTTACGGCTGCGAGCTGGAGGTTCAACGAGACGAGGATCGCCGCGATCCCGCCGACCATCACGAGCAGCCGCGCCGAGTCGTGTAGCGCGTCGTCGAGGAACCGTTCCAAGTTGGTCGCGTCGTTGTTGAGAACTGCCATAACCTCACCGGTCTGCTTGTCGTCGAAAAAGGGCATGTCGAGTTCTTGCATCTTCGCGAACGAATCGACCCGGACGTCGTGCATTACCCGGTGGGCGAAGTTGTTCGCCGTCACCCCATAAACCCAGGTGAACGCTGCCGTCACGAGAAAGGCCCCGAGGATCAACGCGACCGACAGCGCGAACTGCTCGGAGCTGCCCGTTGGAAGCCAGGCGTTCGGGACGACCGGGAGCCGGTAGGGGGCGGCCGGGCCCTCCGCAAAGACCGAGTCGATCGCCGCACCGAGGACGATCGGCGGGAGCAGGCTCGCGCTCCGGGCAATCACGTTCGCGGTCATGCCGACGACGAACCACCGGCGATGGGCGAGCCCGTAGTCGGCGAACAGCCGGTAGATCGGGCGCTCGACCCGACTTCGATACCGGTCGAACGCGCTCTCGGTGTCGGTCGCCATTCGGTATCCCCGATCGGCCGGCCGCGCGAAAGAAGGCGTCGGTGCCGGTCGCTTCTAGTATTATTTACAAGTTTGAAACAGGACAGCGAGTCGAGGTGAACGGTTCGAAAGCCCCCTCCCGCTCGACCGACCGCGGCTCGTTGCGCGCGTTCGCTCCCTTCGGTCACTCACATGCTTGTGTCGTCACAGGATCGTGTCGCGATCCTGTTGGCTCACGAGAGTGCTACGAGAGACGCTTCGCGTCTCTCGGCACGACAAGAGAGCTCCGCTCTCTTGAACCACTTCGCTCTCGTGAACGCGGTCGGAGCAAAGCTCTTCCCTGCTCTCGCCCGTCTCGCTCCGCTCGCTCGCGAGAACGCCGCGGCCGGACCGAGCGGGAGGTCGGCTCCGCCGACCGCGGAATCCGTGGTCGTTCGAAAGGCGCGGAGCGCCTTTCGTGATGAACGAAAGACGCCGGAGGCGTCTTTCGAACCACGGCGAAGCCGCCACGCGGTCGGCCCCTTCCAGTCCCCCCGAAGCGGTTCCCACCGGTCTTTATCCTTTGATTAAACACCGCCTGGCTCAACGGGTGAGGGAAGGGGACAGAACGAGAGGAAGCGAGACGAGATGGGTGAAGCTGGGTGGCCGGGTTTCGCTCGTTCTATCGTCGATCATGCTCGGACGGGAGCAGTCGTCGCACCGACGCGAACTCCTCGCGGAGGGCCTCGCGTTTCAAAAGCGCGAACCCGCCGGCGATGAGCGTGAAGCCGGCGACCGTCACGACGCCGATCGCCTCGTTGAGGACGAGCCAGCCAAAGACGGCCGCTGGGATCGGCGTGACGTACGAGATGAGGTTGATCTCGATTGGGCCGAGTCGATCGAGCAGGTCGAAGTAGACGAAATAGCCGACCGCGCTCGCGAGCACGCCCAAGTACCCGACCGCGAACAGGACCTCGCCGGTCCACTGCGCCCGCGTGAGCGACTGCCCTGGAGTCGCGAGCGTCGTCGCGTGGAGCACGGCCGCACCGATCAGACACGCCCACGCTGTGGTGCCTTCCCCCGACATCCCGTCGTCGATCCGCCCGACGAGCACGCTCCCCAGCGCGACGCTCGCGGCCGCACCGACGATCAACAGTTGTGAATCTACGTCCGACGCGAACAATGCCGCCGACGCCGGCTGCGCGACGACGCCTACCC
Source organism: Halobacteriales archaeon QS_8_65_32 (assembly GCA_003022925.1). GTDB lineage: Archaea > Halobacteriota > Halobacteria > Halobacteriales > Halococcaceae > PXQR01. The sequence continues at coordinate 20,323 of PXRY01000099.1, forward strand.
CGACGAACCCACAGCACAGTCCGGCGATACCGAGCGACGCGAGCCGTTCGTCGGGGAGCGCGACCCGCGAAAACGCCGTTGCGAGGATCGGGTTCGTCGCAACGAGGATCGCCGCGACTGCGCTCGTCACGCCCGCCTGGCCGACGAACAGGAAGGCGTTGTACGCGCCGATCACGAGCAGACCGTTGATGCCGACCGCGATCCAGTCCGCACGTGTCCGCGGTCGCCAATTGTCGGTGACGGCCGCGGCGTAGACGAGCATGATCGCCGCCGCGACGTCGTACCGGACCGCGGCGAACAGAACGGGTGGAACGTACGCGAGCCCGGCCTTGATCGCCACGAACGCCGTCCCCCAGAGGAGTGCCAGCAAGCAGAACAACCCGCCGTTCCGGTACGTGCTCATGAACACTCCGCCGTCGCCGGTCGAATAACGTGGGTGCCTGCTATGAGGGGTAGTCGTCCGAAGAGCGGACGCGTAGAACGCGGCTGGCCGTCGGAGCGCACCGATCAGGAGGTATCCAGTAGTTTCGCTTCGGCCTTGTGCAGGTGTTCGTGGACGGTCGAGGTCGTCACGCCGAGTTCCGCGGCGAGTTCGTTCGCCGTCACCTCCCTGGGATGGGCGTAGTACCCGCGTCGGCGCGCCAGTTCGAGAACTTCGCGCTGGCGTGCCGAAAGCCGGTACAGCGGCAGGGTTTCCGCTTCGGCCCGACCATCGACCGACGAGATCCCGATGAGGTCGATTTCCGCGCCTGCCTCGTCGCGAACGTCGTCGAGCGCCGCCTCGATCCCGTGTCGATCGTCGTGGGTGAGCAACGTCCAGTGTTCGACGCCCTCGCGAATGTCCACCGGCGCGCCGTAGACGAATCCTCGGGAGGTAAACGCATCGCTGACCTGTTTCGTCGGGTCGTGGGTCACGAGCAGTTCCCGGCTCGCCTTCCCCGGCGTCACGGGAACGGCCCGATCGCGCCCCGCCGTCATCTCGGCGACCGAGACGGTGTGGCCCGACGCGCGGGCGACGTCGACCGCCTCGTCGAGCGCGTTCTTGCGGTCGGCCGACAGCGTGACGTGACTGTTCGCCCGCCGGTCGTCGATCCGGTAGACGCCCCGGCCGAGCACGTCGACCGCGGTTGCTGCGGAGACCTCGATGATCCAGCACTCGGGGTGATCCACCGTCAGATCGACGCGCAGCGCGCCTTCTCGCCCTCCCGAGGTCTCACTCCGCCGGGACTCGCTCATCCCAGTATTCTTCCGCGTACCGCACGAAGTTTTCGAGCAGTCGTAAGCCGGTGTCGCCCGATTTCTCGGGATGGAACTGCGTGCCCACAACGTTGCCCGCCTCGTTCGCCGCGATGGCCGCGAAGGGGACCCCGTGCTCGCAGGACGCGATTGTGTGGCCTGCGATGGCCGATCCATAGGAGTGGACGAAGTAGGCGTACGCGCCCTCGGCGATGCCGTCCGTGAGCGGGTGGTCGCGCTCGATAGATAGCTCGTTCCAGCCCATGTGTGGGATCTTCACCTCGTCGTTCGGCAGGCGCTCGACCCGCCCAGGTATCAGATCGAGGCCGGGAGTCGTCTCGCCGTCGGGCATCCCTTCGGTGCTCTCGGTGAACATGAGCTGGAAGCCGACACAGATACCTAATATCGGCGTGTCCTCAGCGGCGCTTCGCAGAACGTCGTGAAACGGCCGGGAGTTGCGAACGCACTCGCTGAAGGCTCCGACGCCCGGCAGCACGAGCGCGTCTGCCGCGGCGATTTCGGCGGGGTCGTCCGAGACCGCAACCGAGGCTCCTGCCCGTTCGAGCCCGCGCCGGAGGCTCCGGAGGTTGCCCACCCCGTAATCGATGATTGTGACGTGCACGCCGACCGTTCGCGCCCGGATATCAAAGTCGTTTCGCGTCCCCGAACGACAGCGGTAACTTGACGACACGAAATAGGGCTGTGAACCGTACCGAACGGTTCGAAAGCCCCCTGCGTTCTCGTGAGCGAGCGCGGGCGAGCGACCGAGAACGCGGTCGCAGCACAGCTGCTCCCTGCTCTCGTTCGCTCGTTTTACTCGCCTACGAGAACGCTGAGCGGAAGGTCGGCGAGCCGACCCTCGAAACCAGGTCGGTCGCGGGGGCTTCGGTCCCTTGTGAACGTGGTCGGAACGCGAAGCGTTTGAACGGCGGCGAAGCCGTAACGCGTCCGACCCCCTCCGCTTCCACTCGACGCGGTTCGTGGCGGCCTTCGCCGGTCGAACGAGCACCGCTCCGGTGGCTACCGAAAGAGTAACGCGAACCGAGCGAGGTACTGAGGTCGTGTTCGGAGCGTGGCGATGAGACGGCAGGCGGATGGGCCGATCGGGGCGATCCTCGCCGCCGTGTCGGCGTTTTGCCTCGCCGTGGTCGCGTACTACGAAGTCCTAAGCTACTGGTTCACGGGGACGGATACGATCCCGCTGATCGAGACGAGTCGCGTCGCGACGCTCGGCGGCGCGCTCGATATCTTCGCCGGGCCGCTGATGGAAGGCAGTCAGTTCACCGATCGGGCGCTGTTCTACCGACCGGTGTCGAGCCTGTCGTACGCGATCGACTACTGGGTCTGGGGGCTCGATCCGTTCGGCTATCACCTAACGGACCTCCTCGCCCACGCGACGGCGGCGGCGCTCGTCTGCTGGCTCGCCTACGAGATCATGGGCGACGCGCTCGTCGCCGCGATCGCCGGTTGGGTCTTCGCGCTCCACCCGCTGTCGGTCGAGGTCGTCCCGACCCCCGCCCGCCGCCACGACGTGCTCGCAACCGTCTTCGCGCTCGTTGCGCTCGGACTCTTCGTCCGGGCAACGAAGGCAACGCTCGGCACGGGAACGACGACCGCCGAAGCGGACGGGAAGACTGCGAACGGGACGACAGCGGACGACCCGTCGGCGAGCGCGGGGACGACGGCAGTGACGACGCCGACGTCGGGACGACGGTGTGGGCTTTTCGTCGCTGGGTCGGTGCTCGCGTACCTGCTCGCGCTCGGCTCGAAGGAGATCGCGCTGATCGTGCCCCTCCTCGTCGGCACGTGGTTCCTCGCGAGCACCTACGGCGAGCGCCCACCGATCCGACGAGCGTTGCGAAGCCGAACGGCCCTGTTGGGTCCCTACGCGGTCGCGACGGCCGCCTACGTGGCACTTCGGCTCGTCGTGCTCGGGGGGATCGGCGGGTACGACCGGCCGGCCGCGGACCTCTCGGCCGACGCGATCGCGGTGACGGTCTCGCGATACGTGCTCAGCCTCGTCTATCCCGTCGACTTCCTCGGGGCGCTTTCCGCCATCGAGTTCCGGTTGATCCCTAACGGGCTCTACGTCGTGCTTGCGGGCGCGTCCGTGCTCGCCGTCCACAACGTCTCCCGCACCCACCGTCACGGAAGCAGGTCGGTGCTCGAACACGCTCGGGGCCGCCTGCTCGCGTTCTCGGCGGTGTGGTTCGTGATCCCGGTCTGGCTGTTCGTCCGCGCCGGGAGGTATACCCTCAGAAGCGGGTACGTCTCGATCGTGCCGGTTTCACTCGTGCTCGCGGTGCTGCTCGTCGCATCGGCCCGCGACGTCGGGCGACGCCTGCGCGAGCGACGAAGCGAGGAAACTGGAACAGGGGCGGGCGAACGATACAGGACCGATAATCGGTACGGGACGAACGGACGATACGAGACGAACGGGCAGTACGGAACCACAAGCGAGCGCGACCGGACCGGCGACTCGGGTCCGGGAATCGCGACGCTCGTCGTCGTCTGCGTGCTCGTGGCGTCGCTCGTCGCCGGGTCGGCGCTGGTTCACTCCTACGACGAGTGGGAGCGCGCCGGGGAGGTCTCCGCGGACACCTTGGGGGCGATCTCGGGGGCGACCGAGGGAACGGCGGCGAACGCCACGATCGACGTCGCGCCGGTACCCCATCCGAGAAGCGCCCGCCGGACGGGATCGTTCCCCCACGCCCAGTCGGTGACCTTCATCTGGGGCAACACGATCGAGTCCTGGCTCCGGCTCCAGGGCCGGGCGGAAAGCCGGACGCTCTACATCAACGACACGGTAGTGCTGACGGAGGTCCCCCAGGAGACGACTGCGAGCGCTCGGGAGCGAAACGGTCGCGTGACGATACGGGTTCACTACGACGAGCGCTGTCCGCGGCGGGCGATCGGGGCCGACGGGGAGACGACCGGCACACACACTTTCGCCGAGACCGACGCGAGGACCGACGGAGCCGCGACCGCGTGTGAGACGCGCCCCGGAGAGCAGGACCAGGGCGAGCGAAGCGAGCAGTATCGAGGCGACGCGAAACCGACGGTGACGGGGGAACTGATCCTGGCGGCCGGAGACATCAGCGGCGTCGAAGCCGCGACGGAGTCGGGATCGGGGTCGGAACCGGGGACCGAACCGGTATCGACATCGGGATCAGGGCCGGAGCCGGCACGGTCGCCGGAGGGCTGAGCACCAATGGACGACCCGATGGGAGAGCTGTCGACCGATCGACCCGCACGGTGGAGGCGTTCGGCCATTCCGATCGCGCTCTGCGGGGCGGTAGTCGCGCTCGCGTTCGCGACGCACTACGAGGTCCTCACCTATTGGTTCACGGGGCCGGACACGCTTACGCTGATCGAGACGAGCCGGATCACGGACATGAAGACCGCGATCGACACGCTCACCGCGCCGTTGATGCACGGCACGAACTTCGTGGCGCTCACCGGCGAGTTCTACCGACCGGTGTCGAGCCTGTCGTACGCGATCGACTACTGGGTCTGGGGGCTCGATCCGTTCGGCTATCACCTGACGGACCTCCTCGCCCACGCGACGGCGGCGGCGCTCGTCGGCTGGTTCACCTACGACGTTCTCGATGGGAGCACCGAAACCGGGGTCAAGACCGGAACTGGGGCCGGAACCGGAGCCGAGGCCGAACGCGAGCGAAGATCGGTGTGGTCGCGATCGCCGCGAACGATCGGCGGGACGCGGCTAACCGGCGCTCTCACGGGGGCGCTCGCGGGCGGGTTGTTCGCGCTGCACCCGCTCACCGCCGAAGTGGTGCCGGTTCCTGCCCGCCGCCACGACGTGCTCGCGACCGTCTTCGTGCTCGCGTCGCTCGTGGCGCTCGCCCGCGGCCTGCGAGCGTCCTGGCCCGAACCGCGGCTCCGATACCTCGGGCTATCACTTGTCGCTTACGCGCTCGCGCTCGGCGCGAAGGAAATAAGTGTGGTCCTCCCAGCGCTCGCGGTTACCTGGACGGCGCTCGACGTATACAGTCGAAGCGAGGGCGGGGGAGGACTGTGGCGGACGATCCGGACGACGTTCGTCGTGGGTCTCGGCTACGCCGTCGTCTCGCTGAGCTATCTCGGGCTTCGGGTGAGCCTGTTAGGTGGGATCGGCGGATACGTCGGGCCCTTCGGCGGCGTGAAAAACGCCACCGCGGCGCTCGTTACCTCCCAGTACTTCCTGAGCCTCTTTTACCCGGTCGATCTCCTCGAATTCGGCGGCGCGGTGGCGTACGTCCCGGCAACGGTCTATGTCGTCGCCGCCGTTTGGACCACGCTCGCCGTTCTCGCGATCGTCGGGGCGGGCGGACTCGGGCCGCTCGTCCGCTCGGCGGCTGGCCGGCTCGCGGTCCTCTTCAGCGTCTGGCTCCTCGCCCCGATCCCGTTGCTCGTCAGGGTCGGTGAATACTCTCCCTGGACGGGCTACATCGCGCTCGTCCCGGTCGCGGGACTTTCGGCCCTTCTCGTGACGAGCGCCGCAGGGAGCGCGTATCAATGGACGAGCCGACTGGTCGGAGACGCCGGCGTCGCCGGTAGCGACGGGCACGCGAGCGGCGACAGTCCTGTCAGAAGCGACCGAACGAACGAGCGTATCGAGGACGGCGGTAGCAGGGACAGGGGGGCTAACGGGCGTCCGAACGGCATCGAGATGCTCCGGGCGGGGGTCGGGATCGGTGGAAGCGTCGTCGTGCTCGCGAGCGCCGCCGTCCTCGTACTCTCGCTCGTGTGGGTCTCGCCGCTGGCCTACGCGTACGACGGCTGGGACCACGCCAGTTCGGTCACCGAAGACGCCCTCACCGACGCGGAACGCGAGGCGAACGGACTCCCGCCGGAGGCCGTTCTCAAAGTCGAAGGACTACCGAACGTCGTGACCCTCGGGCCGCCGACGGCCGAGCCGCGGGTCAAATCGCTGCGATACTTCTGGGCGCACAGCGTGCGCTCGTGGGTCCGCCTGCGCGAGCCGAACAGCCGGCTATCGACGTTTACCCACGGGATCACGACGCCGGTCGGAAACGGGCCGACCGAGGTGCGGGTAGAGGCGGAACCGCGACCGAACGCTCCTACGGTGATGCGCTTTCGCTACGAGTCCCGGCCGTCGAGCCGGCAAAGCGGGACGGTCGGGCGCGCGGCGGCCAACGCCTCGTCCGCCGCGTCCCCGGGCGATCGAGACCGGGCCGAGGCCCGAGTTCGGATCCGGACCGAAATCGGCGACGACGGTCAACCGAAGCGAGCGTGACCGGGATTCGAAAGCTACGAGCACGACTCAGCCGGCACAACCGTTAGGCATCGCCGAATCGTGATAACTGACACTACCATGTTCGAGAACCGGCTCGCGGCGGGCGAACGTCTCGGCGAGGCGCTCACGACCGGCGCGATCGACGAGGGGCGAGCGGTCGGGATCGACGTCGTGCTCGCGATTCCCCGTGGGGCGCTGCCGGTCGCTCGGCCCGTCGCCGACGCGCTCGGGGTGAATCTGGATGTCGTCGTCGCCTCGAAGATCGGCGCACCAGAGAATCCGGAACTCGCGCTCGGCGCGGCCGCCGCGGACGGGACCGTCTGGCTCAACGACGAGCTGATCGAGGGGTTGGACGTCGACGCCGAATACCTCGATCGCGAGCGCGACCGGGAGGCGACCGCCGCCGCCGAGAAGCGAGCGCGGTATCGAAGCGAGCCAGGCGAGGTAGAAACGCCGACCTCGAACGCGAACACGGACCCGAATTCGGGTGCGGAGCCGGATCTCGAGGGAGCGAGCGTACTGGTCGTCGACGACGGCCTCGCGACGGGCGCAACGGCGGTGGCCTGCCTGCGCCAGGTCCGAGCGGCGGGGGCGGCGTGGGTCGGGTTCGCCGCGCCCGTCGGGTCACGGAACGCAGTCGCCCGCGTCGAACGGGAGGCCGACGAGGTGATCTGTCTCGACGTCCCCGAGCGGTTCGGGGCGGTTGGACAGTTCTACCGCTCGTTCGGTCAGGTACCCGACGAGGAGGCGCTGCAGTACCTCGATCGCGGATCGGACTCGAACACGGACCCGGACTCGGGCGCGAACGCGGGACCGCGCTCCTGATCCGACCGGATCGGGGCCGGAACTGGGGTCGGAGGATCGACGCCGAGGAGCGCCCCGAAACCGCAAACACGGCTCCGTTACGATCGTTCGCCGAGCTGACCGCGCCGTGACGGACCTGGGGGGCGACGGCCGGCTAGCGTGGTTGGCGCTCGCCCGCTGGTTCGTCGCCGTTGACGGCGTCGGCTTTCAGATGCGTGGGGCGCTCCTGCCGGCGTTCGGTCGCCAGTTCGGCGTCGGGACGAGCGCGCTCGGCTTCGTCGCGCCGGCCGGTACGGTCGGCTTCATCGTCGCGCTCGTCGTTACCGGAGCGGTGGCCGGTCGCCTCGACGTCGAGCGAACGCTGTCCGCGAGCGCCATTCCCGTCGCACTCTCGATGGTTCTCTTGGGTCTCGCGCCCTCCTTCGTGGCCTTTCTCGGCGCGCTGTTCGTCCGGGGCGCTCTCACCGGGTGTTCCGCGGGCTCGATCGGCCTGTATTGAGCCACCTCTTTCCCGACCGTTCCACTGGGGCTGTTCGTCCTGATACTCCTCGCGACGCGAATCGCCGTTACGAGACGGCGGACTGACGCTAAACATACCGCGGACTGAACCGGATCGATCGAGTTCGAGCGGTTGCCGGATTGAACGCTACCGTCGAGAACCGGTCGCAGGGTCGCCGGGAAGAAGCACCGTCCTTCACTTCGGTCGGTGGGCCCATACTCTCCTTTCGTCATTCGACGTAGGGGTCGAGAACTTCTTTTCCGCGAAGCGCATCCCGGTCGCGATATTGGCCAACGAGTCGAAAGAGACCGTTCGCCATCGACTAGGCCGACAGCCGCTGATTGTAGACGATCACGATCCCTTCGTGCTCGTCGCCCGCGAGCGGTTTGAAATCGAGGACATTGTTCGTAACGACGATCAGGTCTTCCTGCTGGGCGTACGGATATCGTCGAAGTCGTCCGCGCCGGCGAACAGGATCCCGGACACGTGTTCACTCCTGATACCTTCGGTTTCCAGGTAGGCGGCGGTCTAGCGCTCTAAGTTCTCGTCGATCAGAAATCCCCACTCGCTCGTCATCCGTTACCGTTCGGGTCGAGACTGCGAGGGTGATTTCACTGCACGATCGTCGTTAGTGCGGTCGTCAGGGTCGACGTGAGAGGGACGATCAATCTCGTCGAGCAGTCCCTTGTAGGCCTGCTCGCGCTCGGCTCGAACCCGCTGCATCTCGCGTGGATGCTCGTGGCAGTACGCGAGAGCGCGATAGACGTCAGCACGGTCAAGGTCGTACCGATCCGCGACCGTCTCGGGTCGGAGGTCACGACCCTCGACACGCTCGTAAATTCCGAGCACGCCGATGCGTCGGCCCTCGACGTAGGGCTCGCTCATGAGGTCCCGAACGATCCGCTGCTCGCGCTCGACGTCCGTCGTCGTGCTATCGTAGTCGAGCGACCTATAAAAGAGTAGCTCTGTCAAGTAGGATCGTGTCTCGTGTAGCAGCTTTCAGGAGAAGAGCCGCCGAGACCGTTTCGGAAGCCCTCAGACGCTCGACTTGGGGGGTTCGCTGCGCGCGCTCATTCACGCTGTCCGTTCGCGTGCTTGCGTCGCCCGCCGTCGTCGACCGTGAGGTCGGCTCCGCCGACCTCGGAATCCGTGGTCGTCAGAGACCGAAGGTCTCTCGTGATGTTGTCAGAACGCGAAGCGTTCTGACTGCGAGCGGGATCGGAGGTCCCGCACTGAACGAAAGACGCCTTCGACGTCTTTCGAACTACGGCTTCGCCGCCACGCGGTCGGTCCCTTCCAGTCCCACCCGAAGCGGTTGCTGTCGGTCCTCGTCGTGCAACTAAACACCGCCCCGAAAGCGATCGCGGCGATCGTACCGGTCGCATACGACGCGCTCGTGGAACTCTTTTAGGACGCGGCTCTCGTCTTCGGCGAGAACCACGTCGCTCGCCGCGAGCGTCGCGATACCGAACGCCCGCGGGGTCGGCGAGGACAGCCGTCGATGTGTCACTGCAATCTCGCCTGTGTCGACGCCTCGCATTACCTCTTCGATCGCCCCGACGTCGAGTTTGTCCTCCAGTAACTCACGATGGGTCTCTTCGATTACGGCGAACTCGCTCAGGTCCTCCGCGAAGCCCAACAACATCTCGCTCGATACCTGCTGCTGGCTCGCGGATTTCTCGTAGCCTTTGTATCGTTTGAGGATCATGAGCGCGCGCGTCGCGTTGATTCGGAAGTACCGCTTGAGCAGATCGGTGCCCCGAAGGCTCGCCCTGAGGTCCGCGCGAACCTCCGCGGGGTCGATGTCCTCGATGACGCCCTCTAGGTCGAGCTTTCGGTTGAGCGGCATCGAGAGCGAGAAACCGTTGTCGGCAACGGCGACCGCGACGTTCGCGCCCGCTGCTTGGGCACAGCGGTACGCGAGCAGGCGCGAGAAACCGTCGTTGAACCGCCGACCGTAGTTCGAGTGGACGTAGTACCGCCGCTTGTACTCGGCGTGGTCGGTTTCTTCCTCGATTGCAAGCCTCGCCGGCGTGCTCACGCTCTCGGGGCCGGCGTACCTAATCTGCTCGTCGAACATCCGGGTGAGGGCACGCAAGGCGTCGTCGTCGATCGAAAACTCCCGGAGCCAGCGTCGTACGGCGGGCGGGCCCTCCTCCTCTAAGCGGGCGAGTAACTCCTCCTGATACGAGAGAATCGCTCGGCCGAGATCGTACGACAGCGGTAGGCGTTCGGCGAACCACGACGGAACGGTCGGCCGCGCGCCGGTCGGATCGACGTAGACCTTCGGTCCTCTCCTATATCGGAACTCGTAGCGATCGCCGCCGAGGACGAACACGTCGCCCTTTTCCAAGGTATCGAGGTAGGCCTCGTCGAGCGTGCCGACCCGCTCGTCCCCGCCGCGGACGAACACCGAACACGAAAAGGAATCGGGGATCGTCCCGATGTTCGTCATGTAGATCACCCGGGCGAGCCGACCGCGTTTACCGATCAATGGCTGGCCGACGTCGAAGTCGGGGTAGTGGTGCTCGCCATCGGGCGCGTCGTTCGTGTCGCGCCAGATTTTCGCATAGACATTACGATCTTCCAAGCCCTCGTAATCGGCCGTGAGATAAGAAAAGAGCAGTTCGAAGTCGGTGTCAGTGTAGTTCCGATACGGGTAGGCCCGCCGGAGGATCGCTCGTACTTCAGATTCGGGCCGGACGGCGTTGATCGCCATCCCATAGACCTGCTGGGCGGCGACGTCGTGGGCGTTTTCGGGGACGAAGACGCGATCGACGAAGTTTGCCTCGGCTTTCCGAATCATGACCGCGCACTCGACGAGTTCGTCGCGGTCGAGAACCAGTACTCGGCCCTTGACCGTCTGTCCCAAGCGGTGGCCCGCCCGGCCGACCCGCTGGAGGAGGCTGGCGACCGATTTCGGCGAGCCGACTTGTATCACTAAGTCGACGTGGGGCATGTCGATCCCGAGTTCTAAGCTCGTCGAGGTGGTAACCACATCGAGCGTGCCCTCCTTGAGTTTCCCTTCTACCTCCTGGCGGCGTTCTTTCGAGAGGCTGCCGTGGTGACACGCCGACTGCTCCTCGGAGAAACCGTGGTTCTCGCGAAGCGTCTGGAGCACGCGTTCGGCACCCGACCTGGTGTTGGTGAAGACGAGCGTGTTCGTATGCGACTCGATCAATCCGGCTAGCTCGTCGTAAAAACGCCCGTGGACCACCTCGCGGGGCGTGTTGATGAGGTCGGCGGCGGGGCAGGACAGTTCCAAGTCGAGCTCGCGGGCGAAGCGAGCATCGACGATCTCGTACTCTCGTGGCGGGCCGCCGGGCTCGGCGCGGCCGACGAGGAATTCGGCGATCGTATCGAGCGGTTCGACGGTCGCCGAACAGCCGATTCGCGTGGGCGACGTGTTACACATCGCTTCGAGGCGTTCGAGCGAGAGCGCCAAATGCGTGCCGCGCTTGTTGTCGGCGACGCTGTGGATCTCGTCGACGACGACGTACTCCGTGGTTCTGAGTTTCTCCTTGAACTTCGGGGAGTTGAGCAGGATGGCGAGCGTCTCAGGCGTGGTGTTGAGGATGTGTGGCGTGACCTCTAACATCCGCTGGCGGTCGGCGCTGCTCGTATCCCCGTGTCGGATAGCATGACGGATCTCGATCCCGTCGTCGACGTTCTCGTCGTCGGCGTCGGTTCCCTCATTGCTTCCATCGCTGTCGTTCTCGCTCTCGGCGGCGATGTCGGCGATGCCTTCTAAGGGGACGGTGAGATTACGATGGATGTCGTTCGCGAGCGACTTCAGCGGCGAAATATAGAGACAGTACACCGAGTTGTCGAGGCCCTCCTCGGTGTCGCGTTCGCGCCGATAGAGGTCGTCGATGATCGAGGCAAAGGCCGAGAGCGTCTTGCCGCTTCCCGTCGGCGCACAGACGAGCGTGTTCGTTCCGTCTTCGATGCGCGGGATCGCGCCGCGCTGTGGTGGGGTGAAGAAGCCGCCGTTTTCGGGGACGAACGCGGCGAACTGCTTCACCCACCACTCCCTGACCGCCGGTTCGAAGGACGATAGCACGTCTTCGTCGTCGATCTCGACGGACGCAGGGTCGAACGAAAGGTCGGTGTCGATCCCTTCGAGCAACTCGCGTCCCGGCATTGAATTCCCTTCGCCATCCAGCGACAAGGGCGTTCGGACGGCGGCAGGGGTCGTGTTCGACTAAGTAATTTGTTGCGGGGAGCCGCTGGAACCGTTTAGGAAGCCTCCGGACGCTCGGCTTCTGCTCACGGGTCGGAGGCCCGTTCGCATGGTCCGCGGGACTCGGAGCGTCCCGCGTGGTTCGGGAGAACGGAGTTCTCCCGTCATCACGAGAGAGCTTCGCTCTCTCGAACGACTACCCGCGGCTCGCTGCGCTCCTCGGCTTCCTTCGGTCGCCTGCGATGCTTACTTCGCCGGGGTTCGTTGAGCGCCCGACCCCTTCCAGTCCCACCCGAACCGCTCTCCGGCGTAATTTCGTTTGAAATCGGCGGCGACTGACCCGAAACCGAATCGGCGATCCGAGCCACGAGCCAGGACTACTTCAGCAGGGAGCAATGGGGCTAACTCGACTCGCGCCGACTAGAACACATGAGCCAGCAGGGAGGAAGCGAGACACCGGAGCGAAGCGGCGCGATCGACGGCCACCCGATCTTCGCCGCGGCCTACGATCGCTTGAGCGGGTTCGGCGAGGGATTCCTCGACGAGCACCGCGCGTTTCTCACCCGGGACTTAGACGGATCGGTACTCGACCTGGGGGCCGGAACCGGGGACCTGTTTCCCTATCTCGCAAGCGTCGCCGGCGAAAACCCTGACCCCTCGGTCCACGCCATCGAGCCCGACCTACACATGTATCGCCGCGCCGAACGAACAGCTGAAAAGGAAGGCCTCGACGTCGACCTCCGGCTCGCTCGCGCCGAGTCGCTGCCCCATGCCGACGATACCTTCGACGTCGTGATCGCCTCGGTCGTCCTCTGTACGATCGCCGACCCCGACCGTGCCCTCCGGGAAGTCGGTCGGGTGCTGCGCCCCGGCGGCGAACTGCGATTCCTCGAACACGTTCGGGCGGAGGGTTATCTCGGTCGGGCACAGGACCTCCTCACGCCGCTCTGGAAAATCCCCGCGGCGGGCTGTCACCTCGATAGGGACACGAGGACGACCCTGATCGAGAGCCCGCTAGAGACCACCGAGATCGAGCGGATCAGTGCGCCGCCGCCAGCGACGCCGATGCTGCGGGGTACGGCCGTCGAGCGACGGTGAGACGTGAGGCCACGCCCTCGAAGGCGACCGGTTCGAACACTCCGGGGGTCGATGGATACGGCATAACGGATACGCCATGGCGGACGTCGCGGGGCTTTACGGTTCGGTGATCGCCTCGTAGGTCGGCTCGCGATTCCCGTGGTCCGCTTGGTCCCGACGCTACTCGGACCGATCACGTTCGGGGTATCCGACGTCGGCGCGCTCGATCCGATCGACGAGGTAGCAAGGGGCAAACGACCGCTGGTATACGTCGAGCACGTAGCGCCACGACTGTCAAACGACGATCGACACGGGGCCGAGCGACGAGCGACGTTTAGTCCGTAGCGAGGCGATAGACGAGGGCGAGGGCCCCGACGACGATCAGCGCGGTCAGGATCACGATCCCCACGGCCGTGCCGATCCCGTCCACCGGTCCGGTGTCGACCGGGCCGCCGATCGAGCCGGTCCCGCCACCGATTCCGGAGGCAGCGAGTTCGGGCGATCGCGGAGCGCCCGGCGGCGGCGACGGGTCGGGGTTCGTGCCGTACGTACCGTTGATGACGGGATCGACCCCGCCGGCCTCGTTTCGTTGTATCGGCTGGCCGGCGTCGATCCGCACGTTCCGGAGGTGCGTGATCGACGTCCAGCGCCGGCGCGGGGCGAGGTCGTCCTGGTGGTTGTTCAGCCGAATGCCGATGCCTTCCGTGACGATACTCACGTCGCGGACGAGCACCCCCTCGAAGGCGTCCGGGTGCTGATTCGGGTGTTTCCCGCCGGCGAACGTGTTCGCAACGGCCGGGCCGGTAGACGAGACGACAGTCGAGTTCGTGAGGTAGCTCCCGTCCGAGCCGAGCCGAACGCCGTAGCCCGCTTTCGGTCCCGTACCGACGTTTTTCACGTATGCTTGATCGAACCCGACGATCCCCCCACCGCCCCGCTGTGGGGTAACCCTACTCGGGTTTCCCGGCCTCGACGCGTAGGCTCCGTCCTCACCGACCCGCAGAAAGGTCACTTCGTCGAATCGTATCGTACCCCTGTGTGTCGCATGCACGAAAACCGCGTTCGAGTCGAGATCCGATGCCCAAACGTTCCGCACGAGCCCCACGCCGTCGCGCGATTCGACGCGGAGATCGAGCGGTGAGTCGTCCGGTGCTCCGTGTCCCGTGATCGCGACGTTCCGGATCGTCCACCCCGAACCGCTTGCCCTGACGTCGATCTCCGCTCCCCGTGCTTTGAACCGGACGTTAGAGAGGATCTCGCCGTCCGAGAGGTCGATCGAGCAGCCGCCCCGAACGACGCGATAGTCCGGTCCCTCGCCGGTCGGGTTCCGTTGGACCTGCTCGCAAGCGACTACGGTAGGATCGCCCGACGCCGGCGCGGTCCCGTTCGTTCCGGTCCCGGTTCCGGTCGTTCCGGTCGATGCGACCGGTGCGCTCGCGATCGGAGCTACGGAGGGAGCGGCGACCGAGAAGAGCAGCGCAACGAGAAGCAACCGCGAGAGAGCCCGGCGAGAGCGCATGCTAACTGCTTGAATCTAGAAACTAATAAGCAGTGATCAACCGATACTGTCCGGCATCACGAATGCGAACCCAGCCGGCGGCGCTGTTCAGCGTTTGGCACGACATCACCGGGCCGGTTCTCGAGACGTACTGGCCGCGCCGAAACGATCGATCGAAGTCGGTTGAAAACGGACTATCGGATCATGTTCGATGTGACCTTCCTTGGCACGGGGAGCGCGATGCCCGACGGCGAGCGCGCACAGACCGGACTGCTGTTAGAACGCGTTCGCGGGGCCGAGGGCGGAGGTGAAACCGAGGGTGAACGCGACGACATCGAAGCCGTCCTCATCGACTGCGGTAGCGGCGTCCTTTGTAATCTCGCACGGACCGATCCGGGCTACGAGGGAATCTCGACGCTTCTTCTGACCCATCATCACGTCGATCACGTCGCTGATTTGATGCCGCTGTGCAAGGCGCGGTGGCTCGCCGGCGCGACGGAATTGGAGATCGTCGGGCCGGCAGGTACTGAAGCACTCGTCGAGGGGCTGTTCGCCGTCCACGAATACATGAAAGGCAGGATCGACCTCACGATCCGGGAGGTCGGTCCCGGAGCGTTCTCGCTCCCGGGCTTCGACGCCCGAGCGATGGCGACGCGACATTCGATGGACTGTCTCGCCTATCGCTTCGAGGTTCCCGACGCCGACGACGGGGCCGAGGAGGGGATCAGAAACGAGACCGACGACGAGGAAGGAACCGAAAACGGGACCGACGACGGGACGCTGGCGTTCGTCTTCAGCGGCGACAGTGAAGCCTTCCCTGAACTCGTCGAATTCGCCGACGGCGCGACGCTCGCCCACGACTGCTCGTTTCCCGACGAGGTCGACGTCTCGAATCACCCGACGCCCGCCCAGTTGAGCGAGGCGCTGGCCGCCGCAGACGCCGACCTCGATCGGGTCTATCTCACCCATCTCTATCCTCACACGCAAGGCCACGGCGAGGAAATGCTGAACTCGATCGCCGAGTCCTACGCCGGCGACGTGCGCTTCGCCCGCGACGGGCTCACGGTCGAGGTCGAGTAGCGTTCGGCCCGTCAGGGTCGGGGGGTCGGACCCGCGTCATGATCGGAATCGGACTCCGAGTCGGGGTCAGGGTCGGCCCCCGAGCGTGCGCCGGGCAGCCAGTCGAGCCAGTACAGCACACAGAGCGCCACGAGCACGACGCCCAGCCCGAGCGCGCCGACCCGAAAGATCGTCTCGAAACTCACGCCCCGGCCAACGAGCGCGCCGACGGCGACGCTGCCGGTCGCTTCGAGCGAGAGGGCACCGCCGGAGTACACCGCATAGCCACTCGCGACGGCATCGGTCGGCAACGATCCCAACAGGAAGGCGTCGAGCGCCGGAAAGAGGCTGTGGATCGCATAGCCCATCGCCGCGGTGACGACGACCAGACCCACGAGCGAGGCGGCATAGGTAAGCACGAGCAGCGAGCCGGCGAACGAAGCGATGATAGCGAACACGAACGGGACGTGGGGTAAGCGATCGGCGAGTCGGCCGCCGAACCAGAAGGCCGGCACGCCCGCGGCGACGACGGGGGTGAGAAGGGTGTTCGCGAGCGCCGGCGAGAGGCCCTTCGCACGGATCAGGTACATCGGATAGAAGTTGAACACGCCCTGCCAGACGAACCCTGCGAGGGCGACGAGGACGATCGCGGTTACGAGCAGCGGCCAGTGCGCTCGCACGGCGTCGCTGAACGTGCGATCGGGGGCCCGGGTACTCGACTCGGGGGCTTTTGTGACCGTTCGCGAGAGGACGAGCGTAGTAAGGACGGCTCCGGCGGCGAGGGCGAGAAAGACCCTGCGCCAGGAGTCGATCGCGAGCACGGCGACGGCGAGCGTCGGCGCGGCGACGACGGCTCCGGTGGCGAGTGCCGCACCGGTAGCGAGGACGACCCGCTGCCGAGGGACGCGCATG
>PXRY01000100.1:0-28028 GCA_003022925.1 Halobacteriales archaeon QS_8_65_32
TCCGACCGACTTCGGGGCCGACGGTCGAAAACCCCTCGCGTGCGGCCCAGTCTTCCATCTCCGCTACTATCTCGTCGGTCGGCGGGCCGATCCATTCGATCATTCGAGCAATCGTCTCGTCGCGAAGCGGCGTCATGGTCGCTCTCACGGTCGATATCGATATAAACCCGAACGCCATCGCGGCGACCTTTCGGGCACCTATCACGGGGGTTTATTCGCGCTCGTTCGCAAGGGGCTGAGAGATGGCGATGGGACTGCGGCCGCTGCACGCGCGCTACCCGTACTTCGAGAGCGCCCGCGACGCCGTGAGCAAGACCGACGTCTCGCTCGCCGCGGCCGCGCGCGACGAGGCGGTCGCGGGGCGCGCCCTTTCCCGCGTCGAAAGCGCTCTCGCCGAGAACACCGTCGGCGAACCCGAACGCCGAACCCGAACCGAGTTGCTCTCCTACCCGATCGCGCGCGTGCTCGTCTCGCTCGTCGATCAACCCGTACTGATCCACCGCTACGCCCGCGCGGAAGCCGACGCCGCTTGCGAGCGATTCGTCGCCGACCTCGACCGACGGGAACTCAAGAGCGCGCCCGACAGCAAGCTCGCGCTCGACGATCTGCTCCGCGAGTTCGACCTCGACGGCGCGGTCCGCAAGGGAAACGAGGGAAACACGGCGACCGCCACTCGAAGCGGCGGCAGCGACCCCAGCACCGGCGGCGACTCCAGCGACGGCGGCTACGAGATGGCGGTTTCGTCGTATCTCCGTCTGGCGGCCGACCGTCGCGGCGAGGAGTGGCGGCTCGTCAACCGCCGGCTCGAAAACGGGTGGGTGGCCCTCTCCCGGGAGGACCTGCTCGCGCTGTGTGGCGAAGCGGTCCGCGAGCGCGTCGCGGGCGGGCTTCCCCTCTCGGTGCCCGAGGAGATCGGGGCGGCGCTCGACGATGCGGCCGAGACGGTCCGCGAGCGCCTCGCGGAGACGAACCTGATTCGGGATGTCGATACGGTCGTACCCGAGCTGTTCCCGCCGTGTATGCAGTACCTGCTCGATCAGGTCCAAGAGGGCGAGCACTTAGAACACCACTCACGATTCGCGATCACGGCGTTTCTCTCGAACATCGGGATGGAGACCGACGACATCGTCGATCTGTACATGGTGAACCCGGGCTTCGGCGAGGAGATTACGAGGTATCAGACCGACCATATCCGCGGGGAGATCAGCCCAACGGAGTACTCGACGCCCGCATGTGCAACGATGCAGTCCTATGGCGACTGTGTCAATATGGACGACCGCTGTGAGCGGATCAGCCACCCGATGGCATACTACGAGCAAGCGCTCGACGACGCCGACGAGGAGGAGTTGACCGACTGGCGCGCCCGTGAGAGCGAAGCGGAAGCCAACGCTGAGGATTAAGAGAGCCGGCGATCGGTCGAGCGCCGGGTTGGTCCAGCGGTAGATCGGCGGGTCCGGTCCGGATTCGCGGTCGCCACTGGCCGCTAACCGAATCCCTATTCGCCGGCCGCTCGTGGTAATGAACGGATACAACCGTGGGAGCGACCAGCTTACAGGAGTTGTTCGAGCACGAGCTGGGCGACATCTACTTCGCCGAACACCGGATGGTCGAAGCCTACGAGGCCTTCGCTGCGAACTCGGACGATCAGGGGTTGACCGAGACGTTCGAGGCCCAGCGCGAGCGGGTTGGCGATCACATCGAGCGTCTCGTCGAGATCTTCGATACGATGGGCGAACCACCCCAAGAGGAGGAGTGCCAGGGCATTGAGGCCTCCTCAGCGAGTACCAGAAGTTCGTTTCCGAGGGGCCGAACGCGAACGCGCTCGACATCTACAACGTGAGCACCGCGGGCAAGACCCAGCGCTACGAAATCACCACCTACGAGATCACCACTTACGAGAGCCTCATCGAGATCGCGAAAGCGCTCGGCAACGAAGAAGCCGCGGACCTGCTTCGCGAGACATTAGCGGAAGAACAGGAAGACCTTAGAGCGCCTCCAGGAACGCGGCGCGACGTTCGATTACGGCTCGATTCCGGCCTGAGGCGGAACCGAAATCGTCGGCGGTGACGAGGCGAGCGCCCCGTCTCAGTTTTTCGGATTCTTTCCGTTCGGCTACTGTCGGCCCGAGAGCCAGTAGCCGATGGCGGCCATGACGAGTACGAACAGCACGATAGCGCCGATCAGCGCGAACGCGCCTTGACCGGCGAGCGTGGGGTAGGCCACGGCGATGACGACGATGAGCGCAACGAAGGCGACGACGGCGGCCGTGGAGACGACCGCTTCGACCACTGCCTCCCGCTCGATTGCCATACCTCTCGGTTCCGCCGGTCCGGTGAAAAGCGCTTCGGAGGGACCGTCGTGGTGGCGTTTCGTCAAGAACCTCTAATAATCAACCTCGACAGGACCGTCTCGGAAGCCCCCTCTCGCTCGACCAGCCGCGGCTCGCTGTCGTTCAAAAGACCGCGCGTCGCGCGGTCTTCTGTAACGTGGCAAAAACGCGGAGCGTTTTTGCTGCAAGCGGGAAATCTTCGATTTCCCGCAATGACGAGAGACGCCTTCGGCGTCTCTCGAACTACGCGCTTCGCTCCCTCACTTCGTTCGGTCGCTCCAATGCTTACGTCACCGGGGCCGGATCGAGTGGTCGGCCCCTTCCGGTCCCACCCGGCGGCCTTATGAGGTTTCGATCCGTGCTCGTCGGCGAGCGGTCGTCGCTCATTCGTCCGTCGAGAGCGCGCTTTCGTGATCGGAGTTCGAGCCACTGAAATAGCCCCACTGTCCGCGACGGCGAGCGGGTCGTACGCGCGGTCCTGTCGGTTAACGAAACCTCGGCGGGTCCCAGACCAGGGAAGTTCCGCGTCGAAGACGGGGCGAACGAAGGGCTCTGCCGGCCGGACTCGTTCGTCGAAATCGCCCGGCGCGCCCAGCGGATCAGGGTCTCCGAGCAGACTCCCCAGAAGGGTCGGGCGGAACTGCGCCACCTCTTTTCGGGCTACCAGCTCAACGATAAGCTGAAAACGGTCCGGACCTGCCGGCTCTGTGCCCGTAAGGGTCAATACTCGCCGATCACGAGCGAGACGGCGATAACGAGTGGCGACGAGAACATCTGTGCGGACTGTGCGCGGCGTGAACTCGAACGGGAGGTCGGCTACCGCGGGCTGACCGCCGCCGCCCGCGAACGTCTCGAAGAGCTGCTCCTCGACGTTGGCGACCTCGATCGGATCGTGAACTTGCTGTCGGGTGATCTCGACACCGAGCTCACGAAGTTCGACGAGATGAGTGCCACCACCGAACTCGTCGACCCCATCAGGGTAACTGACCTCAACTTACATCCGGCGGCCGCCGATCGCTTCGCAAACCGGTTCGAGACCTTACTTCCCGTTCAGAGCTTAGCCGTCGAAAACGGACTGATGGACGGGCGCGACCAGTTGGTCGTGAGCGCCACGGCTACCGGCAAGACGCTGATCGGCGAACTCGCCGGCATCGATCGCGCGCTCCGCAGCGAGGGAAAGATGCTCTTTCTCGTCCCATTGGTGGCGCTCGCGAACCAGAAGTACGACGACTTTCGCGACGACTACGGCGATTTCGTGGACGTCACGATTCGCGTCGGCGCGAGCCGGATTCGGGGCGGCGGCGCGCGCTTCGACGCGGACGCGGACGTGATCGTTGGCACCTACGAGGGGATCGATCACGCGCTGCGAACCGGCAAGGACTTGGGCGACATCGGCACCGTGGTGATCGACGAGGTCCACGGCGTCGCGAGCGGCGAGCGCGGCAACCGCCTCGACGGCCTGATTTCGCGGCTGCGTTACTACTGTGAGCAACGGACGAGCGCCGATACCAATGCCGATGCCGACGCTGACGCAACCGTCGGCACTGAGGCGAATACCGGCAGCGACGCGGATGGGGGCACACAGTGGATCTACCTGTCGGCGACCGTCGGGAACCCCGAGTGGCTCGCGGGGAAGCTGGGCGCAACGCTCGTCGAGTTCGAGGAACGTCCGGTACCGATCGAGCGCCACGTCACCTTTCTGGAAAGTCAGGGGAAACCCGACGTGATCGACCAGTTGGTTGCACGGGAGTTCGATCGCGAGTCCTCGAAGGGCTATCGCGGCCAGACGATCGTCTTCACCAACTCGCGGCGGCGCTGTCACGAACTCGCCCGCCGGATCGGCTACGACGCCGCGCCGTATCACGCCGGCCTCGATTACGGCAAGCGAAAGAAGGTCGAGCGCCGCTTCGGCGAGGGCGACCTCGCCGCCGTCGTCACGACCGCCGCGCTCGCTGCCGGGGTGGATTTCCCCGCCTCCCAGGTCGTCTTCGACGCGCTCGCAATGGGCATCGAGTGGCTCTCGGTCCAGGAGTTCCACCAGATGTTGGGGCGAGCGGGCCGACCGGACTACCACGACCGCGGCGTCGTCTACCTGCTCGTCGAACCCGACGGCGTTTACCATTCGAGTTCAGGTCGCACCGAAGACGAGGTCGCCTTCGGACTGCTGAAAGGGGAGATGGAGCCGGTTACCGCCCGGATCGACGAGGAGATGGCGGTCGCTGAGACCTTGGCGAACGTCGCGGTCGGCGGCGCTCGCGCGAAGACGCTCAACGACCGGATGATAGCTCGGATGTCGACCGAGCGCGCGGTCGGACGCCTGCTCGAGTACGGCTTTATCGACGGCCTCTCGCCGACACCGCTCGGTCGGGCAGTGACGAGACACTTCCTCTCGCCGACGGCGGCGTTCGTGATCCTCGACGGCGTACGAGAGGGGACCGATCCGATCGGTATTCTCGCCGATCTCGAACTGTTCGACGAGGAGAACTGACCCGGGTCGACGTTACGTCCGGGTCCGATCCCCGTAACCCGGTCGATCGACTGGACGACGGGACGGGAGCGGCGGACTTCCGGTGGCTTTGTTACTGCCCGTGCCATAAGGGGGATATGGACGAACAACCGGGACTAAGCGAACAGTACCGCCGGGCAAGCGCATGGCCACTGTTCGTCGCGCTCGGGTTACCCCTCGCCGAAATCGGCGTGTTGTTCGGGCTCGTGCCCGTCGCCGTCGGCGGCCTGCTCTTGTTCGTCGGCTCGATCGCCGGCATCACCCAGGAGTCGGGCTACGTCGAGCGACCGTGGAACCTGCTCGCGGGTCTCGGGGGCGTGCTCCTCGTACTCGGGGCCGTGCTTGCGCTCTCGCAGATCCCGTTTTCGGCGGGCGCATTGACAGCGGCGCTTGCGTCGAACGGGCTAGTGGTACGCGGGGTCTCGATCGTCATCGCCGGCTTCGTCGCCATCGGCGTCGGCGGCGTCGGCCGATTCGTCGAGCCCCAGTCGGTCTGAACCACCAACTCGATTCCGGATTTGGACTCGACCATGGCCGCAGCTACGCCTAAAGGGCCCCCGTCCCGTTTCGCGGCGTGTAACCAACAGCCTATTGCGTTCGCTCGCCGAAATCCAACCACGATGGCAGAAGGTACTCGCAGCCAGGGAACCGAACGGATCTTCGATCGGGAGACCTTGCTGGACCTCACGGTCAACTTCATTCCGCTCGGGATTATTCTCTTTTTCATCGTTCTGTTCGCGCTCTTTCGACCCTTCGGCGTCGACCTCGTCGCGACGGTTATCTCGATGGGGCTGCTGATTATTCCGTTCACGGCGCTCGCGATCCTCACGTACTTCGCCGGCAAGGTCATCAGCGAGGCCGAAAAACGCGGCAAGTCCGAAACCGCCGAATCCGTCGCCGAGGCCGCGATCGGTATCGGCGAGGGCGAGGCCGACGAAGCCAGCAGGCCCGACGCCAGCACCGGAACCGACGACCCGCCGGCGGTCGAGGGTGCCGCGGAGCGGAACTCCGACGACGGGGCGGGCAACGCCGAGGCGAGCGAGGACGACGCATAATCGTTCCGGTTTCGCGCTCGCGCTTTCTAAGGTCATTATGCGGGCCCCTCATACGCTGTAAGTGCTCCCCAAGCGACGGGTTCGCTCGGTGACCGAACGCCACGTCGCGAGAACGCAGAACCAGGGGTCGGGAGCGAAATCTAAGGGTTCTTTAGCCCACAGAAACAACGGAGGGCATGGCGAATGAGCAGATCGCGCTGACCCTCCTAATGGGGGTGTTGTTGGTCGCCGTCACCGCGTTTCTGACGCGGATCGAGGACTGGCGATCGTACACCCCACTGGCCGGCGGCGGTGGCGGGACCGCCGAGGAGTCGGGCTACGCGCGCGAGGAAAAGCCCGGCGGCCTGATACGCTGGCTCACCACCGTCGATCACAAGGACATCGGGATGCTCTATGGCACCTATGCCCTCGCTACATTCACCATTGGCGGGTTGATGGTGATGATCATGCGGACCGAACTCTTAGATCCCGCAGCGACGCTCATCGAGTCGACGACCTATAACGGCCTACTGACGAGCCACGGGATCACCATGTTATTCCTGTTTGGGACGCCGATCATTGCGGCGTTTTCGAACTACTTCATCCCGCTGATCATCGGCGCGGACGACATGGCCTTCCCCCGGATCAACGCCATCGCGTTCTGGTTGCTCCCGCCGGGAGCTTTGCTCATCTGGGCAGGCTTTTTCGTTCCCGGCCTAATGCCGGCCCAAACCGCCTGGACGATGTACACCCCGCTGTCGGCCGGCGTCGGAGCCGGTACACAGAGCGGTGCCGGCGTCGACCTCATGTTGTTGGGCCTTCATCTCACCGGGGTCTCAGCGACGATGGGGGCAATCAACTTCATTGCGACTATCTTTACCGAACGCGCCGAGGACTGCACGTGGGCGAACCTCGATATCTTCTCATGGACGATCCTCACCCAGTCGGGCCTGATACTCTTCGCGTTCCCGCTGCTCGGGAGCGCGATCGTCATGTTGTTGCTCGACCGGAACCTCGGCACGACCTTCTTCGCAGTTGAGGGCGGGTCACCGATCCTCTGGCAGCATCTCTTTTGGTTCTTCGGTCACCCCGAGGTCTACATCCTCTTCTTGCCGCCCGCCGGGCTGATCAGCCTCATCCTCCCGAAGTTCTCGGGACGGAAACTGTTCGGCTTCAAGTTCGTCGTCTACTCGACGCTCGCAATCGGCGTGCTCTCCTTTGGCGTCTGGGCACATCACATGTTCACGACCGGCATCGACCCGCGGATCCGCGGTAGCTTCATGGCGGTGTCGCTCGCGATCGCGATCCCGAGCGCGGTCAAGGTCTTCAATTGGATCACCACGATGTGGAACGGCAAGGTCCGACTCACCGCGCCAATGCTCTTTTCGGTCGGGACGATCAGCAACTTCATCATCGGCGGCATTACGGGGGTCTTCCTCGCGGCGATCCCCGTCGACCTCGTGCTTCACGACACCTACTACGTGGTCGGACACTTCCATTACATCGTTATGGGCGTGCTCGGGTTCATGAGCTTCGCCGGATTGTACTACTGGTTCCCGATCTTCACCGGCCGGATGTACCAGCGCACGCTCGCGAAGTGGCACTTCTGGCTCACGTTCGTCGGCACGCAGCTGACTTTCTTCGCGATGCTCCTGCTGGGGTATCTCGGCATGCCGCGTCGCTACGCGACGTACGACTTCTCGATCGGGCCGGTCGAGCCGGTCACGGCGCTGCATCAGGTCGCGACGCTGGGAGCCTTCCTCATCGCGATCGGCTTCGTGATCCACGTTTGGAACTTCGTCCAGTCGTGGTCCGAGGGCCCGATTATCGAGGACGGCGACCCCTGGAACCTGCGCGAGACGAACCAGTACACCCGCGAGTGGCAGTGGCACCACCGCCGTATGCAGACGACGATCGCCGACGGTGGCGAAGGAGACGAAGAGGGCGAGGAGAGCCGGTTCGCAACCGACGGCGGCGAGGTCGACGACGCGGACGGTGATGGCGCTGACGACGCGAACATCGATACGGACGCCGACGACAGCAGCGCCGACACCGACACCGTGGAGAACTGAGTAGCTCGGGCAGTTCGTTCCCTTTTTGCCTCGATCCGGCTTCAGGGCGCTCGGCACTCGCCTCGGTTCCGACTCTGATTCTAGTTCGGATTGCAGTCCTGCCCTCCCGATTCGCTCGACCCGGCGTTGGGGGTGTTGCTCCGGGTCGTGCGCCGCTGGTGTATCATCGCTCGCGACCACGATATCGGGGTTCGAAATCCCGTTGCTTATCCGAGTACCAAGACGAACCCGGTTGCGAACATGAAGGCCGCGAGGCCGACGAGAACGAGGAGAAACAGCGTCTTTTCGGACATGGTAGATCGAGGGGGCCGCGCGGTCAAAAACCTAATCACCCGCAACCGAGTAGCGAGGGCGTGTCGGACCACACCGAACAGGGCTTTCGACCGGACGGCCGCAGCGTCGTCGTCGTTCTCTACCTCGTCGTCGTCGCCGTCGCCGGGTTCACCGGCTACATCCTGGGATCGGTCGGCCCCGAGGAGCTCCAACCGGTGTCGCTGCTCGGCGTCGTGACGCTCCCGCCGACGCCGGTCGGCCTGGCGCTGTACGGTATCGTCACCCTCGGCGTCGGGCTGGGGATCGGGCTCGGGCTCGTCGCGTTCGTCTCCGATCGCTACGCCTGACTGACAGCCCGATTCCCTGCCCGCTCGTCGTCGGCCGGTCGCTGTGTGTTCCGTTCGGTGTTTTAGCGGCCCGGGTCCGGGCCCATCCGGACGATCGCCGGCCGATTCCGGAGCGGCCGCCTCGAATCGGAAGCCAATTGATCGCCGCGACCGTATCGACGCGATCGAGAGCGGGAGGCAAAACCAATGAAGGCCATCTGCAAGAACGGGTTCGTGATCGACTGTGGGAACTTCACGGCGATCGACGGCGGCGTCCTCCTCACCGAGGACGAGAAACGGAAGCGAGTGATGGGGTTCGTCCCGACCGGCGAACTCCAATACGTCGTCCCCGACGAGATCGCCGACGAGGAGAACGTAGACGAGTACACCCCGTCGAACGAGGCGGCTACCGAAGGGACCGATCGTGTCGCCCCGGCCGAGGACGAGCGAGCGGTGACACGGCTCCGCGATCGGCTCGATCGGCTCGAAGCGGCGCTCGAACTCTCGCGGACCGCTATCGACGGGGAACCGACACGGGACGCCGCCGAACCGATCGATGGCGAGCCGAGCGAACCGGAGGCGCGCACCGAAACCGGCGACGCGGAGACGGCTGCGGACCACGGCGCAGGCGAACCGGACGATACCGACACAGCGGACGACACGGACGACGGGACCGACGAAGTCGATGCGTCCGCGGTGATCGGGAGGTCCGACCCGACGACCGACGACGGATCAGGGACCGAGACCGAAACCGACAGTGGGACCGACATCGGGACCGAGGCCGAGGCCGGAGCCAGCGAGCGACTCGCAGCGACCGGCTTCGATCCGGTCGCGGTCGTGGCCGAGCGAGCACACGAAGAGGAGAGTTCGGGGACGTCCGTCTCCGGGGACGACCGGGACGGAGGGACCACTGGGGACGAGACGATCGGCTTCCGGAGGACCGATCCCGTCGCGACCGTCGCCGAGCAGTACGAGAGAGCGGCCGAAGACACGCCATCGACGGACGGGATCGACACGAACGTAACGACCGGCGGCGACTCCGAAGCGGCCGCCGAGCCCGACGACATGGACCTCCAGCGGATCGACGGACTCGGCCCGACTTACGCGTCCCGGCTCCGCGAGGACGGGATCGAGACCGTCGCGGACCTCCGGGGAACGGACGTCACGACGATCGCGGCGACCGCGCAGCTCGGCGAGGCCCGGGCCGAGAACTGGATCGAACAGGCTGAGCAGCTATAACGGTCCGACACCGCCGATGTCGTCGAAACCGCCAATACCGTCGAACGTCGCGCTGGTCCTCCCCTCCACTACGAGGGCTGAGCGGTCACGACTACCCGATCAGCCCTCACCGACCATGCGCTCTTCGTTCTGCCATTCTTCCTGGCGTAGCTCGAACTTCTGGATCTTACCCGTCGCCGTGGTCGGCAGTTCGGCAACGAACTCGACCCGGCGGACGATCTTGTAGCCCGCGAGACGCTCGCGACAGAAGTCCTCGATTTCCTCGACGGTCACGCCCGGACTGTCGGGATCGCCGCTTTCGGGGACGACGAACGCCTTGGGCGTCTCGCCCCACTCGTCCGACGGCGAGGGGATCACCGCGACGTCGGTTATTTCGGGGTGTTCGAACAGGGTGTCCTCGAGTTCGAGACTGGAGATGTTTTCGCCCCCCGAGATGATGATGTCCTTCTTCCGGTCCTGGATCGAGACCATCCCCCGCTCGTCCATCGTCGCCAGGTCGCCGGTGTGATAGTAGCCCTCGATCCGGTCGTTGAAGGCCTCCTCGGTGGCGTCGGGTTTGTTCCAGTAGCCGTCCATGACCTGGTTGCCCCGAACGACGATCTCGCCGATCGTTCCGTCGTCGCGGGGGACGTCCGCGCCGTCCTCATCGACGACCCGGACGTCGGTGCCGAGATAGCCCAGTCCCTGGCGTTTCTTGATCGCGAAGCGGTCGGGGTCGTCGTCGGCGAAGAAACGGCGGGCGTCGGACGTCGTGACGAGCGGGCCGGTTTCGGTCGCACCGTAAAGGTGTTTCAAGTGCCAACCGAAGTCGTTTTCGAGCGCTCGAATCGTCGCTTCGGGGGGTGCCGCGCCCGCTGTCCCTGCCCGAATATCGTTCGCGCCCTGCGTCGCCGGCTCGTTCTCGGCGTGGTAGTCGACGAGCGATTTTAGAACTGTTGGAGCCGCACAGAAATACGAGACGTCTTCAGTGCTGATCGCGTCGAAGACCCTTTCGACGTCCACGCCACGGGTACAGACGTGTTTCGCGCCCATCCCGGTGATCGCGAAGATGTGACCCCAGCCATTCACGTGGAACATCGGCAGCGTCCAGAGATAGACGTCGTCGTCGGCGATCTCCTGGTGAGTGCACGCGAGATAGGCGTGAAGCGACTCACAGCGATGGGTTCGACAGACGCCCTTCGGGTCGCCGGTCGTCCCGGAGGTGTAGTTGATCGTGATGATCTCGTCTTCGGCCATCTCCGGGCGGTCGTAGTTCGGCGACACCCTCTCCAGGCACTCCTCTGCGGCCTCCCAGTCGCCCTCGACCGCGGCGGGATCGTCCGTGAGGAAAGTCTCAGTAGGCACGGCGTCGCGGACCGGCTCGATCTTCCCGGCGTACTCGCTGTCGGCGTAGATCGCCGTTACCCCGGCGTCGGAAAGGATGTACTCGAAGTCGTCGGGCACGAGGCGGTAGTTGAGCGGCGTGTGGATCGCGCCGACCTGCATCGCGCCGTAGGCGGCTTCTAAGTGGTAGTGCGTATTGGGGTCGAGGACGGCTACCCGATCGCCCTTCTCGACGCCGCGCTCTTGGAACAACGCCGAGAAACGATCGGCCCGCTCGCCGAACGCCTCGTAGGTGTATCGGTCGCCGGTCGTCGCGATGACGGCTTCGGCCTCGCCGTAGTGCCTGCGCGCTCGATCCAGGAAGTCGGTAACGAGCAACGGTTTGTGCATCGTACCGTACTCACACGGAAAACGATCATAGACCTTTCGCTGTCGAGTGCCACGGATCGTCACGGCCTCTCCAGCGGGTTCGACCGAGCCGACAGAGGGTGACGAATCGCGCGATGGGACCGGTGTCGAGCATCGAGCGTCGGGAAATCCAGCACCGAGCGCTGAGAAACGGGTGTCGGACCCGAGCGGCGGATGTCGAGCGCCGGGAGCCGACGGGCCGGCGACGGTTCGTTCGGTCCGTCGCTCCGTCGGCGGAGGCGGTGCCACGTCACGGAGTTGCCGGCCGAACAACCGCTACGGGTAAGACTGAAAAGGGCCAGGGGCTCGAGCC
The DNA here is from genome assembly GCA_003022925.1 of Halobacteriales archaeon QS_8_65_32. Taxonomy (GTDB): domain Archaea; phylum Halobacteriota; class Halobacteria; order Halobacteriales; family Halococcaceae; genus PXQR01. The sequence goes on from PXRY01000100.1 coordinate 11,824, forward strand.
GTTCAGCCCGACGCTCGGCCCGAGTCCGTACTCTAATACTGCTCGACCGACGGCATAAGCGCTAAGTCCGTCTCAGCCCGACTATTAGTATGTACGAGGTCGTCCTCTGTGTCGACTCGGCCGGGGAGGCGGTGCCCGAACAGGTCGACGCCATCGCGGGGTTGCCACAGGCCGCAGCGGAAATCCGCGTAACCGTCTTACACGTTTTCGGCGACAACCCCTCGGGAGCGTCGGCGACGCAGGTCTCGTCGGTGCGACGAACTTTGGATCGCCTCGAAACTGCCGGCATCGAGGCGAACGTCGCCGAGGAGAGCGGTGATCCGGCTTCGACCATCCAGCGAACCGCCGAGCGACTGGACGCCGATCTGGTCTGTGTCGGCGGTCGTCGGCAAAGTCCGGCCGGTAAGGCACTGTTCGGCAGCGTCTCCCAGGCGGTGATCCTCGGGACGGATCGCCCGGTGTTGGTCGCCCGTCCGACCATGAGCGACGAGTAAGCGGTATCGAACTCCCGCGCCGGAAGGACGACGAATTTCGATATCGTACTGATGCCCGGAGCGCTATGGACGAGCGCCGGACGGTGCTTACTCGGTAACAGTGGGAGAAAAGATCGTCCTGAACGGTTCGAAAGCCCCCGACGCGCTCGGCTTACGGAAGACGCTCTGTTCGACTAGCCGTGCTCGGCTGCACGGGTTGCGACTCCCGGATTCTCGCTCACTGCGTTCGCTCGCCTTTCGAACGCTCGTTCGCTCGCTATGCTCGCTCACGAGAACGCCGAGCGGTCGGCCCCTTTCAGTCCTGCCTGTGGTGATTGCTCGATGGGGAACTGCGCAGGCTAACACTGTCGGACACCGACTTCGGGGTTGGCGGCCCATCGATCGGTCACCCGTGGACGGTTTCGACGATTCCTTCGATCTCCTCGGGGTCCGTCCGACCGGTAACCGTCCGGCGATGGTCGCCCGCTTCGAAGAAAACGAGCGCGGGCGCGGCGTCGACACCGTAGCTCGCACAGAACTCGCCTTCGGTGTCGCCGTCGATTCCGGCGACGGTAGTTCCCGAGAGCGCTGTGAGAACCGCATCGATCTCGTTTTTCATCGCCTCACAGGGATCACACCGGCGCGCCCACACCGTGACGACCGCCCGGTCGTTGGTCACGACGAACGCCTCGTAGGTGTCGTCGTCGAGCAGTGTCAGGCACTCGGGAACCGGCGTCTCCGGTTCGAGGTCGGCGACGACGACGGCCATCCGCGAGCGCGTCGCGGCGTCATAGGTGCCGTCGAGCGCCGAACCGAGCGCGAGGTACGCCGCGAGTTGTGCGCGGGAAACGCCGAGTTCCTCGACCTGCTGTGCGGCGGCGTCAGCCGACTCCAGTTCGAAGACCTCCGCGACGCTTTCAACGAACGCCGAGTCGGGCATCGAGACGTAGGTGTCGAGGTAGACCTCGTAGGCGTCCTCGAACTCGGCGCTCGTCGTAATCGCGCCGGTTCGCTCGTCGGCCGCTAATACCCCCTCGTCGAAGAGCGCATCGAGCAACGCCGCCGGGTCGTCCGGATCGACTTCGTTCCGTGGCCCCGTTTGGCTCTCGACGGCCGATCCGTGCTCGCCTTCGCTCACGGGCTATACCCCGAGGTACCGCTCGCGGGTCTCGTCGTCCTCGCGGAGTTCCTCCGCACTACCCTCGAAGACGATCTCGCCCTGATCGATCACGTAGCACCGATCGGCGATGTTGATCGCCGCGACGGCGTTCTGTTCGACCAATAGCAAGGTGGTGCCGGCGTCGCTGATACGTTCGATGGCGTGTTCGACCGCCTCGATGATCTGTGGAGCGAGGCCCTCGTAGGGTTCGTCGAGCATCATCAACTCGGTGGTCTGTTTGAGTGCCCGGCCGATCGCGAGCATCTGCTGTTCGCCGCCGGATAAGGTGCCGGCCTTCTGTGAGTCGCGTTCTTCGAGCCGCGGGAAGAACTCGAAGACCTCCTCGGTCGTCATCCCGTCCCGTCCGATCCGTATCGACCGGCCGAACGTGTTCGAGCGGTTGCGCGCGACGTCGGCGAGGTGGAGGTTCTCCGCGACCGTGAGGTCGGCGAAGATGCGCCGTTCTTCGGGAACGAGCGAGATACCGCCCATCGAGACGTCCTCGGCCGCCCGTCCGGTGACCTCTGTGCCGTCGAAGGTGATCCGACCGTCCCGAACTGCCGGCGGTTTCGCTCCGGCGATCGATCGCAGCGTTGTGGTCTTGCCCGCGCCATTGCGACCGAGCAGCGCACAGATCTCGCCTTCTTCGACCGACAGCGAGACGGCCCGAAGGATGTGGCTCTCGCCGTAGTACGCGTCGACGCCTTCGAGTTCCAATAGGCTCACAGGTCCGCTCCCCCGAGGTACGCCTCCTGGACGTCGGGATCGCCCTGGATCTCCTCGGGCGTGCCCTCGGCGATGACCCGTCCCCGATTGAGGACGATGATCCGATCGGAGATGCCGAAGACGATCTCCATATCGTGTTCGATCAACACGAGGGTCAATCCGAGTTCCTCTTTGACGGTTTCGACGAGCGAGACGGTAGCGTTCGTTTCCTCGGGGCTCATCCCCGCTGTCGGTTCGTCCATGAGCAACAGGTCCGGCTCGCTCGCGAGCGCGATCCCGATCTCCAAGCGGCGCTTGTCGCCGTAGGGGAGGTCGCTCGCTGGCGTGTTGCGCTTTTGCCAGAGGGAAACGGCTTCTAAGGTCTTGCGGGTCCCCTCGCTTACCCCCGGGTACTGGTTGCGGTGGCGAAAGAAATTGAGTCGGAAGGAGCCGTGTTCCGCGCCGAGCGCGGCGATCTCTGCGTTCTGTTCGACCGTGAGGTCGGGGAAGATCGAGGCAGTCTGAAAGGACTTGCTGACCCCGCGCTGGGCGACCTCGTGTGGCTCGGCTTCGACGATCGACTCGCCCTTGAAGACGATGTCGCCCTCGCTCGGATCAAGCAGCCGGGTGATCTGGTTAATGAGCGTCGTCTTGCCCGCGCCGTTGGGCCCGATCACCGAGACGACCTCGCCTTCCTCGACGGCCAGGTTTACGTCATCCGTCGCGGTGAGCCCGCCGAAGCGTTTGGTGAGCCCCTGGGTTTCTAACAGCGCCATCACTGCTCCTCCAGCCGGGTCGCGACCCGACGCCGGAGGTCGCCGACCAGCCCCCAGACACCCTCGGGGAACAGGACGACGACGGAGACGAACACGAGTCCGAGCACGAGCAGCCAGTACGGCGCGATCCACTCGAATGGATAGCCCCCGCTGACGATGTATTCGACCCATAAGTAGATTCCTGCCCCGAACAGCGGCCCGAGCAGCGACCCGACGCCGCCGAGTACGGTCATGATCACTACTTCGCCGCTGGTCTGCCAATACAACGAACTCAGCGGCACGTACTGGCCGTGGATCGTAAACAGCGCCCCGGCGAGTCCCGCGAACGTCCCCGAGAGAACGAAGGCCGCGAGCTTGTATCGCCAGACGTTAAAGCCGACGAACTGCGCGCGCTGTTCGTTCTCGCGAATGGCCCGGAAGACGATGCCGTACGGCGAGTTGAGAACCCGGTGGATCGCCGCGACGCTGAAAACGAGAAAGGCCCCGATGAAGGCGTAGCGCCACGTACCAATCAGGGTGCCGGCGATCGAGGGGAGTTCGGTCCCGAGATCGAACACGCCGAGAAACGAGCCGATCTCAACGCCGGTGAAGCCGTTGTCGCCGCCAGTAATAAAGGAGAGCGGTGCCGACGCCATGTAATAAATCATCTGTGCGAACGCGAGCGTGAGGATGGCGAAGTAGATCCCGCCCCGCCGCAGTGAGAGAAAGCCGAGTACGACCGAAAGGACCACCGTGACGCTCACGCCGATGAGTACCACCAACAGCGGGAACTCGGTGATATTGGCGCTTGCCCACCCGGCTGCATAAGCTCCCGTACCCCATAGCGCGGCGTGACCGAACGACAGCAATCCCGTTCGGCCGAGCAGGATATCGAAGCCGATCGCGAAGATGCCCCAGACGAGCATCAAGGAAGCGAGTTCCTGATAGCCTTGGAGGAGATCGCTCACCACCGGTGCCCGTGCGAACAGGTACGGGAAGACCGCAACGCCGACGATCGTCAGCCCGATCACCGTTACCTCCCGGTCACGGGCGCCCTCCCATCGCGTTCTAAGCCGGGTAACCGTGTTTTCGCTTGCACTCCCACCTAACGTCTTCCCGCCGTCGGCTTCGGTTTCGGGGGCGTCGGTCGGGTTCGCGCTCTCGTCGCTCACGCGCGTTCACCTCCCGGCCACGTCGATGCCATACCCGCTTCGGACGGCGCGTACGCTAATAAATGACGCGGGACACCTGCTCTCGACGTCGCGGTCGCGGTCATAGCCGTGACCACGGTCGTGACCGTGTCGGCCGACGTCACGAGACGTCCACCTCGCTGCCGAGCAGCCCCTGCGGACGGACCAACAGGATCACCGCCGCGATCGCGTAGATGCCGACCTGTGACCAGGGAGCGAACCCGTAGTCGATGCCGAGCGATGGGATCACGAGGCTCCACTGGATCAGAAAGGACTCGGTAATCCCTAATATGAGCCCGCCGAGGACCGCTCCCCGGATGCTTCCGAGCCCGCCGATCACGACCGTGATGAACGCCGGCACCAGGATGTCGGTGCCGACGGTCGGGTTCACGACGTTGAGCGGTCCGCCGACGACGCCGGCGACGCCCGCGAGCGCCGCGCCGATGCCGAAGACGACGACGTACGGCCGCGAAATATCGATCCCGAGCAACTGGACCATCTCGGTGTCCTGCGTCCCCGCACGCACCGTCAACCCGAAGTCGGTGAACTCGATCAGCGCGTAGACGATCAACACCAACACGGCTGTAATGCCGATCACCCACAGCCGCCACTGTGGGAAGCCGCCGATGAGCGGCAGTTGGAGCGGCCCCGCCGCCCAGCTCGGCTGGGCGAAGTTCTGGCTGCTGCCGCTGAACAGTACCCGCACGACCTGCTGGGCGACGATGGCGAGCCCAAAGGTCAGTAGGATCTGATCGGTGTCCGGCCGATCGTAAAAAGGCCGTGCGACGAACCGTTCCATCGCGATACCGAGAACGAACACGAGAGCCGGCACGATGAGCAACGCGGCGAGAAAGCCCCAATCGAGCCCTATGGTCCCGAACCCGAACTCAGCGAGCTGTCCCCCCGAGAAGGTCGTCTCTTGGGAGATCAGAAGCCCAGCATACAGCCCGATAAGGTACAACGCCCCGTGAGCGAAGTTCACGAACTTGAGCGTACCGAGGATGATCGACAAGCCGATCGCCAACAGTACGTAGATCGCGCCGGTCTGGAGCCCGTTGAGCAGGATCCGAGCCGCTTCGGAGACCAGACTCATCGGAGTTGGACTCCCGTTCGTCGCCGCCGACGACCGGTCTCACGTCGGCCGCCGTCTTCCGATTCGGTCGTGTTCGAACCTTGCATGTGTGTATTCTGTGTCGTGGGATATCGTATCGAGTCGGTCGTCGTCTCGTTGCCGTCTCGTTGCCGTCTCGTCGCCGTTTCGTTCGATTCCGCGGTCGGCGGCCGGGTTACTCGTCGCCGTACTCGCCCAACTCACACTTGGCGGCCGGGCCGCTGTTGCACTCGTAGCCGACCTGGTCGCTGGGAACGAGGTTGACGAGTTCGACCAAGTCGCCCTCGCTCTGTTCGTCGACGGGCCTGCCCTGTACGACGGGGATTGCCCGCTGGGCCTGGTGGTCGCATTTCCGCATTACTTCCTGACCCAAGCCGATGTTGTCGTACTCGTAGCCTTCGAACTGGCGGATGATTTCCGGCGGGTAGAAGGTGCCCGCCCGTTCGGCCGCGGCCGCGTATTGGAGGACCTGTGCGTACGCGAGTTGGGCAACGCCCGCCGGTGGGCTACCGTATTCGTCCTGAAACGCCTGTGCGAACGAGTCCGCGCTAGGGTCGTCGATCCCCGGGTCCCAGGCGGTCGTACCGAGCACGCCCGGGATCGCCTGTTTCGCGTTGTTGGCAACCAGTTGGTTGTACAACGGTACGATGATTTCTATCTGATCCTTCAGACCCTGGCTGACGGCCTGTTTGAGCGAGTTCGCGCCGTCGAGCCCGTACTCATCGAGGAAGAGCACGTCCACGTTCGCGCTTTGTACCTGCGAGAGGTACGAGGAGAAATCGGAGGTACCGAGTGGCGTCGCGACATTACCGACTTCCGTCCAGCCGGCCTCCTCGAAGAACTGCTTCATTGAACTCTGGACGCTTTGGCCCCAGCTGTAATCGGCGTACAGTTGGAAGAAGCGCAGGTCGTCCCCGTAGGCTTCGGTAGCCGGCGGGACGAGTGCCTGTGCGGTCATGTAGGCGTTGAACATCTCCCGGAAGCCGTACCGCCGGCAGTCCTCGCCGGTCGTACCGTTCCCGTGGGTGAGACAACACTGGTACAACACCTTTTCCTGCTGTGCCAGCCCCTCCAGAGCGATCGCAACCGAAGTCGACGAGCCACCGGTGAACATGATCACGTCGTCCCGGTTAATCATCCGGCTCGCGGCGTTGCGTGCCGTATCGGGGTCGGTTGCGGTGTCGCCGATCACGTAGTCGATCTGCTTGCCGAGTACGCCGTCCCCACTGAGGTTGCTGAATTCGTTGCCGACCCAACCGCCGCCGTTGTTGAGGTGGTCGACGGCGAGCTCGTACGCTTGGAGTTCGCTTTGGCCCTCCGACTGATACGAACCGGTCTGTGGAACGGTAAAACCGAACGTCGCGGTGTCGCCCTCGACCGGGAAATTCCCGAGGGAGGGATAGTCCTCGCCGCCACCACCATCACCGCTGCCACCGCCGCCGCTGCCACCGGTACACCCTGCCAACCCGGCGATGCCGACCGACCCGGCCGCACCGGCGGCTTTCAAGACGTCACGACGGCTGCGACTTCCGTTGTCGTCTGCCATGGTCGCTAACGATCTACCACCACAATAACGCTTGTGCTATCGGACAAGTACTGTATTAATGACCGTGGTATACCAAGGCACGGAATTCACCTCTCGTCCGCCACGACCGCCGGATCGGTGCGCCATCACTGACAGGCGGGGCCAGCGCCGAACCGACACGGCGTCGCCGGCCGGCGGGCCGAGCGGCGCTCGGAGGAGTCGCGGCTGCCGGGTCGCGTCGGCGAGTCGTGGGGTTACGCTGCCGAGTCGTCCTCAGCCCGCGCTGGCTTTGCTCTGAATCTCCTCGACGATTTCCGGGTTGCGAAGCGTCGAGGTGTCGCCGAGTTCGTCGCCGTTGGCGACGTCCTCGAGCAACCGGCGCATGATCTTTCCCGACCGGGTCTTTGGGAGGTCCGGCGTGAAGACGATCCCCCCGGGACGGGCAAAGGCACCGATCCCGTTCTCGACGCTCTCGACGATGGCGTCGCGGAGGTCGTCGGTTCCTTCCTGGCCCTCCTCGGTCGTCACGTAAGCGTGAACCGCTTCGCCTTTCGTCTCGTGTTCGGCACCGACGACGGCAGCTTCGGCGACGCCTTCGACCTCGACGATGGCGTTTTCGACCTCGGCGGTCCCGATGCGGTGGCCCGAGACGTTCATCGTGTCGTCGACCCGCCCGAGCACGGTGAGGTAGCCCTCGGCGTCGATGCCCGCACCGTCCTCGGGGAAGTACACCCACTCATCGGCGTCCGGATCGGAGTACTCCGCCCAGAACTCCTCGATGTATCGCTCGTCATTTTTATATACCGTTCGCAACATCCCCGGCCAGGGGTTATGCACGGTGAGATACCCCGCTTCGTCGGCCTCGACTTCCTCGCCGTCGGCGTCGACAACTCGAACGTCGACGCCGGGCAGTCCTGGCCCCGCCGACCCGGGTTTCGTCTTCTTGACGCCGGGCAGCGTCGTGACCATGATGCCGCCGGTTTCGGTTTGCCACCACGTATCGACGATCGGGCACTCCTCGCCGCCGATGTGCTCGTGGTACCACTTCCAGGGCCGAGGGTTGATCGGCTCGCCGACCGTTCCAAGCAGGCGCAGGCTCGAGAGGTCGTGGCTAGCGGGGTACTTCGATCCCCACTTCATGAACGACCGGATCGCCGTCGGCGCGGTGTAGAACTGGTTGCACTCGTACTCGGCGACGATCTCCCACAGTCGATCTCTTTCAGGGAAGTCGGGCGTTCCCTCGTACATCACCGTCGTCGAGCCGAGCGCGAGCGGGCCATAGACGATGTAGGAGTGGCCGGTGATCCACCCGATATCCGCCGTACAGAAGTAGGTGTCCTCGGGTTTGATATCGAGTACGGCCCGGGAGGTCCAGGACGCCCACGAGAGATACCCACCGGTAGTGTGTTTGATCCCCTTGGGTTCGCCCGTCGTTCCCGAGGTGTACATGAGAAAGAGCATGTCTTCGGCGTCCTGGGAGGCGGGGTCTACCGCCTCGCCCTCGTGATCGGCCACGAGCGAGGCGTAATCGTGTTGATCGTCCGCAAGGTCGTGACCGAACCCGTCCTCGCCCAACCGGTCGACGACGACGACGTCCGAAACCTCGTGTTCGACGCTTGCCAAGCCGCTGTTCGCCTTCTCTAAGTGGTCGAGCGGGTCGCCACGGCGGTAGTACCCGTCACAGGTAACGAGGTATTCCGAATCCGCCGAGTTCATCCGCGTGGCGAGCGCCTCGGCCGAAAAGCCCGCGAAGACCACCGAGTGGGGGGCCCCGATCCGGGCACACGCGAGCATCGCAACCGGGAGTTCGGGGATCATCGGCATGTGCATCGTCACGACGTCGCCCTTCTCGACGCCGAGGTCGCGAAGCGTCGCGGCGAAGGCCTCTACCTCCGCGAGGAGTTCCTCGTAGGTGATCCCTCGATTCCCCTCGTCGGTCGGTTCGCCGACCCATTGGATAGCGACCTCCTCGCCCCGTCCGTTCTCGACGTGGCGGTCGAGACAGTTATAGGATGCGTTGAGCGTCCCACCGGTGAACCACTCGTAGAAGGGCTCGTTCGAGTCGTCGAGCACCTGGTCGTAGTCCTCTTCCCAGTCGAGCAGGTCCGCTGCGGCCTCCCAACACTCCGGCCAGTTCTCTTCGAACTCGTCGTAGATCCCCTCGTCGCTGACGTTCGCCTGGGAAACGAACCCCTCGGGCGGTTCGATCTCGACGCGATCCGATCGGCTCGCCTCTAGGTCCCCGTCGTCGCTTGACATACACCTTCACGTCACTCGGAGAACGCGCATAAAGATTGCTCATAATCATTAGTACGGCGAGGGGATCGGCCCCGGCTGAGGGCGCTCGATCCCTTCTAAGCGATCTCGAAACCGCCTGCCGTGACGTCCTGAGTTCGCTCGTTTCCGCTCGCTGGACGCGAGCACGACGCCTGATCGCGTCGTGCCGATCCGTTCAATTATTCAGGCTAGTTCGATCACACCAGTCCGGCCGTCTTCGCTACGTAGCGCCGTATTCGTGATCGGAACAAACCTCTCACCTCGATATATCGCGCAGCATCAACGTGCATGATCGCCCGCCAAACAACCGATAGGGGCGGAACTGAAAGGAGCCGACCGCTCGACGAAGGCGGGCGACGCAAGCACCGTGGTTCAAGAGAGCTTCGCTCTCTTGTCATAGCGGGAAATCTGAGATTTCCCGCTTGCAGCGAAAACGCGAGGCGTTTTTGCCACATCTCGGAAGGCACGAAGCGCCTTTCGAACGACAGGCGAGCGACCGAGGGGAGCGAGCCGAGGCGCGTGGTTCGAGAGAGCGAAGCTCTCTCGTTATCACAAAAGAGTTTTGAACGACAGCGAGCCCCCTGAGTCGAGCGTGTCGGGGGCTTTCGAGCCGTTCTGTGTTTGTCCTACTAGTTCGATCGCATACGGATCGCCCCGATCGGGTCAATCCGGCGGCCTCCTCGTCTATTAGACGAGTTTCTCGATCCGGTCGAGAACACCCTCGAATCGTTCGCCGCGCGTTCGGTTGGGGACGGTTTCGGTTCGCGCGAACGCCTCGCGGTAGCGCTCGGCACGGTCCGAACTGCCGACGAGGGCGATTCCGTTTTCGACCGCGGCCTTGCCGACTGCCGGCCGCATAGCTCCGAGGTCCGCCACGTCGACCGCGTTTCGACCGAGCGCTGAGGCCATGTCCGCGATGAGGCTCGAACGCGCGTCGATCTTCGATCCGTCGTTCGCCTCGTCGAACTCGACGGCCGGATCGATGTCGCTCGTCAGGTGTGCGTCGCCGCGCACCTGCGACCCGAAGACGATACCCAACCGTATCGGGTATCGTGATAGCACGCGCCGCAGCGCCAGGAGGTCGTCCGAACTGAGCTGTCCGACCGAACCAGTCCGGTTCATGGAGCGCCCTATCCGCGACGGGGATAAACGCCTTCGGTCGACGTATCGGCGGATTGCCCTTTTAGTTGGGCACGGATCGTGCTGATCGGTTCGATTACTCGAACCGGTCCGATTACGCTAGCCCGATCGTCTCCTGGTACGCGCCGTACTGCGCCTCGAAGACGGCCATGATCTCGCCCATCGTCGCGTAGGCTTTCACCGCGTCGATAATCGGATCCATGACGTTCTCGTCCGCTGTAATCGCCTCGTCGAGCGCGTCCAAGGCCTCCTCGACCGCCTCGTCGTCGCGTTCGTTCTTCACGTCCGCTAAGCGGTCGTGCTGGCGTTGTTCGATCTCCTCGCCGACGTGTAACAGGTCGAGGCGGTCGTTCTCGTCGTCCCCCGAATACTTGTTCAGGCCGACGACGACCTCTTCTCCCGTTTCGACGCGTTCTTGGTACTCGTAGGAGGCGTCCTGGATCTCCCGGTGGAAGTACCCCTCCTCGATGCCTCGGAGGACGCCCGCCCTGATCGACCCCTCGCCCATCTCGGAAATCTCCTCGATGTATGCGGTGGCCTCGGCTTCGACCTCTTCGGTGAGCGATTCGATCGCAAAGGAGCCGCCAAGGGGGTCGACGATGTCCGCCGCGCCGGATTCCTCGGCGATGATCTGCTGGGTGCGGAGCGCGACCCGCACGGCGTCCTCGGAGGGAAGCGCCAGCGCCTCGTCGTAGCTATTGGTATGCAGGCTCTGAGTACCGCCGAGCACGCCCGCCAAGGCCTGGATCGTCACCCGGACGACGTTGTTCAGGGGCTGCTGGGCGGTGAGCGACTGGCCGGCGGTCTGGGTGTGGAATTTCAGTTGTTTGGATTTGGGCTCGGTTGCATCGTAGCGTTCGTCCATGACCCGCGCGTAGATCCGCCTCGCGGCCCGGAATTTAGCCACTTCCTCGAACAGCGAGTTATGCGAATTGAAGAAAAAGGAGAGTTGAGGCGCGAACTCGTCGACCGAGAGGCCCCGATCGACCGCCGCCTCGACGTACGCAAAGCCGTCGGCGAGCGTGAAGGCGAGTTCCTGGACCGCGGTCGACCCGGCCTCCCGGATGTGATAGCCCGATATCGAGACCGGACTGAGCTTCGGCGTCTCGCGGGCGGCGAACTCGATCGTATCGGTCACCAGATCGAGGGAGGGTTCGGGCGGGATGACCCACTCCTTCTGGGCGATGAACTCCTTCAGCATGTCATTCTGAAGGGTGCCCCGTATCCCCTCGCGCGGGACGCCTTGCTGGTCGGCGAGTGCGACGTACATCGCGTAGATAATGGGTGCGGAGGGGTTGATCGTGAAACTCGTCGAGACCTCGCCGACATCGATGCCTTCGAACAGTACTTCCATGTCCCGCAGGGTATCGACCGCGACGCCTTCCTTGCCGACTTCGCCGGCGCTCATCGGATCGTCCGAATCGAGGCCCATCAGGCTCGGCATATCGAAGGCGGTCGAAAGGCCAGTTTGGCCCTCGTCGATGAGGTATTTGAAGCGCTCGTTGGTCTCGGTCGCGGTGCCGAACCCGGCGAACTGGCGCATCGTCCACGTGCGCCCGCGGTACATTGTCGGGTACACGCCCCGGGTATAGGGCTCCTCGCCGGGGAATCCGAGGTCCTCGTCGTAGTCGAGGTCGGCGACGTCCGCGGGCGTGTAGAGCCGGTCGACCCCGTGGTTCGAGACCGTTGCAAAGCGCTCCTTGCGCTCGCCGTGGGCGTCGAGCACTGGGTTGAGGGACTCTTGTTCCCACTCCTCGTGCGAGTCGCGGATCTCCTGGAGGTCCTCGTCGTCGAACATACGTCGATATTCGCGCCGATCGCAAAGAACATTAGCCTCCGATCGATGGTAGGGTTTGGTTTAGCCGTCTATAGGGGACGAGCCGTCGGGACCATCTCGGAAGCTCCCGGCACGCTCGGCTCCCGCGACTCGCTGCGCGCGCTCGCTCACTGCGTTCGCTCGCGTGCTTACTTCGCCGGGGTTCGCCGACCGCGCCGGCCCCTTCTAGTCCCACCCGAAGCGGTTTCCGTCGGCATGTATTGCTCAATTAAATACCGTCCGATCAGCTCGACGGGAAACGACCGCGACTACGACGATCGATCCCGGTCGGTCGATTCGGCGAAGAAACCGGTCCGTTTCGCGTCAGCGTCGTCGGTTCCCCACGGCGGGTCGAACTCCTCGATCGACAGCCGTGGAACGTGTTTTGCACAGTGGATGTACGCCTCCTCGACGTCGAGTTCGACCCGGACCTTCGTCCGATCGTCGTCGACATCGGTGGGATCGACGGCTCCCGGCATCGTCTCCCGGAGCGACACCGCCCCGTTGACGTGCAGGCCAACGGTCGTGTCCCACCAGTCGACGAAGGTGAAAACTCGCGTGGGGGTTCTCGATCATATTGTCGAGCGAGGCGTGGACGCCGTTACCGCGGGCACTCCGGGTACGCTAGGCGGGTGTCGTCGAGCACGGTGACGAACCCGCGCGGGCCGAAGCGCGGCGAACAGTCCGTGTGCCCCTCGGCGTCGGCCGTTCCGAGAAAGAACATGATCCGTTCGGCGACGAAGCGCTGCATTACCTCGTTCAAGCGATCGTGCATGCTGTTTTCGTAGAAGCTGAGCGCCCGCCGTTTAGTGCCGAAACGCTCCTGGAGGTCGCCTTCGCCTGCGCTCCCCGATTGGCCGCTGTCCATGCCTCCCGTTCGTCCCAGAGGCGTATGAACTCCCTCACATCCGTAGAACACTTGACGCGAACAGGCCCTTTCGGCGGGGATTCGGCGGACCCGAACTCGTCGGTGCGTGCAGACGTCAACGTCCCTCCCGGCGAGTCGTCGTTAGTCGCCAGTGGTCGTCAGTAGTTGTCGTCAGTCGTACTCCTGGAGTCGGTTGACCGTCTCGACGAGAGGGTGTTGGGCGTAATCGACCACGTCGATGTCCGCGATGGTCGTCAGGCCCTCCTCCCGCGCCGTGCGAGCCATACCCAACTCGACGGGCTCGTCGAGGCAAATCACGTACGCGTCTATCTCCTCGACGCCGAGGCGATCGGCGGCTTTCACGCGGTGGTGGCCGTCCGCGAGGAGGAGGTCGCCGTCGTTGTCGATCACGACGAGCGGTTCGGCCAGGCGATTTTCGAGTTCGTACGCGCGGCCCTCGAGCTCGTCTGCGTACACCCGGTTCTGGGTGGGAGTTAGCTCGCTCAACGAGACCTGCCGGGGCTGTTCGGTGGCGCTTACGTCGTGGATGTTCTCGAGCGTGCGCGTGAGCTTGCCGACCTTCTCGGGGGTCGCGCGTTCGATCTGGCTACGGATCACGTCGGTGTTCGAGATGATGCCGACGAGATTCCCGGCGTCGTCGACGACCGGCAGCTTCTGGATGCCTGACCGGAGGACGACGCGGGCGGCGTCCCGGAGGCTCATCTTCGGGTGGGCGACCAGGACCTGTTCGCTCATCACCTTGAAGATGAGGTCATCGTCGTCCGCGAGCAACAGGTCACGCGCGGTCACGAATCCCTTGCATCGACGGCCGTCGGTGACCGGGAACCCGCTGTGTTCGTCGCTTTCGGCGATCCGCTGGGCGACCTCGCTGACCGTGTCGTCCGGCGAAACCGTCGCGACGTCACGCGTCATGTAATCCAGCACGCGCGGCTTGCCGTCGGTCGCCTCCATAACCGGAAGAGGTATTCCAGGTGAGAAAAACCCCACGGCCGGCGACCAGCGGCGACCGCCCTGACGCCAGCGTTCGACCGACGACCCGCGCGGTCGCTTGAGGCCCGCGATCGGCGGTTTCAGCCGTCGTCCGGCCCCGCGTACTCGACGCCGGGTTCTCCGTTCCGTGTCGATCCGGGTTCCCCGTCGCTCCCGGGGTCGGCGTCGGAGTAATCCGGATCGTCCGGGTCGCTCGGACCGTTCGGACCGTTCGGACCGGTCGAGCCCTCCGAGTTCTTCGGGTTCGCCGAGCCATGCTCGCCCCCGCCGTCGCGGTTGAGGTTGGGGTCGGGGTCGGAGCTGGGATCGGGATCGCCGTCGCCACACGCGTGGCGCCCGTCGTCCCCGTCGGCGACCGCAGTTGGCTCTCGGTTCGGCCGCGAGCGAAGCGCCCCGTAGAAGCGATCGGTGATCACGTTGTGAACGATCGCCGACAGCGACGCCGCTTCCTCCTCGCTCTCGGCGTCGCCGAGGATGCCGAGCGGGATCTGTGCGCCGGCCATCCCGGCGTGACCGCCGGCGCTGCCGACCTCGTCGAAGGCGTCCCTGAGGGTCTCGCCCAGATCGAGGTCGGCCCCGCGCGCCCGGGCGGAGACGTAGACCGTCCGGTCGCGAAAGCCGTAGACGAGCGTCGTGTGTACGTCCTCCAGGTCGAGCAGCCGATCGGCGGCCTGAGCGAGGGCGTCCCGGTCGGCGAGTCGGCCGACGTTGCTCGTGAGCACCGTTTCGCGCAACTCGCGGTTACGGATCGCTCGGGCGATGATTTCGAGGGTCTCGGCACCGACGCTCGGAGCTTCGACCTGCTCCAAGACCCCCTCATTCGAGCGCGGCAACAGGTACGCCGCAGCCTCGAAGTCCATCGCCGAGACCTCCCTGATGAAATCCTTCGTATCGACACGGATACCATACAGGAGACCCGTCGCAACCGGGTCGTCGGGTTCGACGCCGAGTCCCCGGAGGTAGTCCACGAGAAGGGTCGAGGTCGCGCCGACGTCGCTGCTCAGATCGACGAAGCGGGCCTCGACCGGCGCGCGTGGGGGGTGGTGGTCGATCACGATGTCGATAGCGGTATCGGCCGGGAGGCCGTCGTTGACTCCCGGTCGGGAATGATCGACGAGCGCGAACCCGCCGTACCCCCCCGGATCGTCGGCCGAATCGAGGTTTACGAGGTCGAGGTCGAGGAGGTTCACGAAGGCCCGGTTCTCCTGGTGGGAGATATCGCCGAAATAACACACTTCGGCATCGCAGCCGACGGCCGCGGCGACCTGTGCTAACGCAATGGCACTGGCGATCGCGTCGGGATCGGGGTTGTCGTGGGCGACGATCGCGAGCGTGCCCTCGATCCCTCGAAGAACGCGTCTGAGTCGACGCAGGCGGACCCCTTCGTCGCCGCCGCGTCGAAGCAGATCCGCGGCGACCGCCGTCCCCGGTTCGATCACCCGCTGAGCGACCCGCTCGATCCCCTCGGTGACCTCGGCGGGCGGCGACCGACCGGTGTGGGCAACGAGCAACGCGTTGGGGTACGCCTCCCGGCCGGCTTCGGCCGCCGCGAGGTTCGCTTCGGGGTCGTTCCCGGCGACGATCAGGACGTCGACCGGTCGAGTCACGCTCCGGATCGCTACCGGGTTGGTCGGGTCGGACCGCTCGGCGGCGATCCCGTTCTCGCGCAGCGCCTCGACGCGGTCGGCATCGTCGCTCAGTACCAACAGCGACCCCGGTCGCTCGGCTATGGCGTCGACGATCGCGTGACCGATCGACCCACAACCCAGCATCAGCCGGGAAACCATGGCCGGGCTATCGGCCACAAGAGCTAAAAACTTCCCGTCACCCCTCAAACGGGTCGTCCCGCCGCCGTCGGCCGATTTCGTCGCGTTTGCCGACCGCTTCGGTCATCTACGGTTTCGGCTTCGCCCGCCTCATCAACTCCCCTCACGGGTTTAACCCCTCGGCGGCTTCGGTCCTTCCATGACTTCGGCAGCAGTGTTTAATGAAGCGACGAAGGCTGATCGAACCTGTCTCGGGTGGGATTGAAAAGGGCCGACCGCTCGGCTCACGGCTTCGCCGTTCGCCATCCGAGGCGCTCGCGTCCGCTCGCGCCTCGCATTCGACGACGGCGGGCGACGCAAGCACCACAGGCGAGCGAACGCAGTGAGCGAGCCGAGGAGCGTGGTTCGA
>PXRY01000100.1:28110-84703 GCA_003022925.1 Halobacteriales archaeon QS_8_65_32
AAGGTCCCGCTTGCAGCAAAAACGCTCCGCGTTTTTGCCACATTCACGAGAACTCCGTTCTCGTGAGTAAATTGGGAACTCTTCGAGTTCCCATTACATCACAAAGGACGCTTCGCGTCTTTCGAACGACAGCGAGCCCCCAAGCCGAGCGTGTCGGGGGCTTCCGAAACGGTCTCGGCGGTTCTTCCTCTGAAAGCTGCTACACGAAATGCGACCGCCTCGGTCCTTCGGCGACTTCGACCCCGACGCCTCGTGGGGAAGCCGCGGGAGTTTTGCTCCGCCCGGACCTACCCCGAGTATGTCGACGTACGAACGCGAGACTCGCGTCGCGGCTCCCCTGCCGGAGGTATGGGACTTTCACTCGCGGATCACCGGCTTAGAAGCGCTCACGCCCGACTGGATGAACCTGTTCGTCGAGGAGATCAGGGGGCCCGACGGCGAGTTCGACCCCGGAATCTTAGAGGCGGGTTCGGAGATCGACCTCGCGATGCGTCCATTAGGTATCGGCCCGCGCCAGGAGTGGACGACCCGGATCGTCGAACGCGAGGAAAGCGAGGGAGCCGCCTTCTTCCGCGATACGATGGAGAACGGCCCTTTCGCCCGCTGGGTTCACTCCCATTACTTCTACGCCGACGGGAACGGAACGAGGATCCGCGATCGCGTCGAGTATCGACTGCCCGGCGGCGAACTCGGCCGGGTGGCCGGCCCCTTCGCGGTCGTCGGGTTCGAGCCGATGTTTCGCTACCGCCACCGCGAGGCCGAGCGGCTGTTCGGCGGTCGCTGACTGTCGTATTCGGAAGATGTCCACGGACCGATCGCCGTCAGGTGACGTGGGTATTGGTACCACGGTTGTATGCATCGACGCGATAGGAGACGGCGTATGACTGACGTTGTCGTCGGCGGCGGCCCCGCCGGCCTCAGCGCCGCGTTGTTCACCGCGAAGAACGAACTCAGTACAACGGTGTTCGACACCGACGAGACCTGGATGCACAAAGCCCATCTCTGGAACTACTCGGGTATCGAGAGCCAGGACGGAACCGCCTTCACCGAGGCGTCCCGGAACAGGCCGACAGCTTCGGGACCGATCGCTGCCAGGGCGAGGCAGTCACCGAAGTCACCGAGAACGGCGAGGGCTTTCTCGTGGGTACCGACGAGGGCGAGTACGAAGCGCCCTACGTAGTTCTCGCGACCGGCGCGGATCGATCGATCGCGGAGAACCTGGGGTGTGAGACGACCGATGATGGGGTCGTGGACGTCGGCGTAACGATGAAGACCTCCGTTCCGAACGCCTACGCTACGGGCGCGATGGTCCGCGCCGAGGAGTGGCAGGCCGTGATCTCGGCGGGCGACGGCGCTGCGGCGGCGCTCAACGTCCTCACCAAGGAAAGAGGCGAGCACTTCCACGACTTCGACGTGCCCGCCGACGCCGAGTAATCGGTCGGGTCGTCGACCACCCACCACGACCGGTG
Source organism: Halobacteriales archaeon QS_8_65_32 (assembly GCA_003022925.1). GTDB lineage: Archaea > Halobacteriota > Halobacteria > Halobacteriales > Halococcaceae > PXQR01. The sequence goes on from PXRY01000100.1 coordinate 29,580, forward strand.
GCAACCACCGCAACCGGTGGTCCACCACAATCGGTAAGCGCCTACCTGCGCGAGTACAACGGGAACCAATGACCGGCCCGAAGCGGACGACCCACCGCACCGACGGCGAGGACCACGCCCGCGGCGCGGTTCGCGGGAGCGCGATTCCGTGAGCGAACGCGGGTCCGACACGTCGAGCGCGGCAACCGGCACCGGTGGCCGTCTCGACGCCCTCGTTACCCGGTTCGAAGCGCGGACGCCGCCGCTAGCGGCGCTCGCCGTTGCCGTGATCGCGGTGAGCACGAGTGCAATCCTCGTTCGCTGGAGCGCGGCTCCGAGCCTCGTGAACGCCCTCTATCGGGTGGTCTTCACCATTGCGTTGCTCGGCCCGTTCGCACTCTCGCGCGGCCGCGGGGGCGTGCGGTCGCTGTCGGGCCGCGATCTTCTCATGGCCGGGCTGGCGGGCGTCGCGCTCGCGATTCACTTCGCCAGCTGGTTCGAGAGCCTGTCGTGGACGAGTGTCGCCGCTTCGGTCACCTTGGTCCAAGCCCAGCCGTTGTTCGTCGTGTTAGGCGCGGCCCTGTTGCTCGACGAGCGCGTGACGCGACGGATGGACCTCGGTATTGGCGTCGCCCTCTGTGGCATGGCGGTCATGTCGCTCGGCGATCTCGTTACCGGGGCAACGGTCGCGGGCGCGCGGCCGCTCTACGGTAATGCGCTCGCGATCGTCGGCGCGATCACCGCCGCGGCGTACGTGCTCGCCGGCCGGGCGGTGCGCCAGCGCGTCTCCCTGCTTCCCTACGTCGTCGTGGTCTATACGGCGTGTGCCGCGACGCTACTGGTACTCGCACTCGCTCGGGGCGCGGCGCTTTTCGCCTACCCGCCTCGCGAGTGGCTACTCTTCGTCGGCATGGCGGTCGGTCCGGGTATCTTCGGCCACACCGTTATTAACTGGGCGCTCGCCCATGTCGAATCGAGCGTCGTGAGCGTTTCTTTATTGGGTGAACCCGTCGGGAGCACGCTGCTTGCCTTGTTGTTGCTTGCGGAGGTCCCGACCCCAATAACGGTGCTCGGCGGTGCGGTCGTCCTCGCCGGGATCTACGCGACCGCGAGCGCCCGGTCGACTGCTGATTCCGGCCCAGGGCAGCGACTGGTTGACAGTGCCGGCACCGATGCCGATGAGGCGTGAGCTACCCTCGTACCCCAGTGCTGATCGGGCAGCGACGAATCGGCTCCCTTTCGTGCTGGAACGGCGGCATCCGCGAGCGAATGAAATGAGCGAGCGGTTCACCGCGACTGAGCGAGTGGTGCGAGCGGGGGAGCGGGCCGACGAGAAACCAACGGGAACGAGGAGTGCTTTCGATGAACGTTTTGCCAAGCGGGCCGCGTCAGCGGCGAGCGCAGTGCAAAACGTTCATGGGAAGACGAGTACGGTCGCGGGCTCGGTTTCGAGCACGGCGACCTCCTCGCCGTCAGCGCGTGGCTCCTCGCGCACGTCGAGCGCCGCGGCGTCGAGCACGACCACCTCGCCGTTCGCGTCGAGTTCGATCTCCCCCGTTCGTTCGACCTGGCGCTTGATCTCGGCCGGGTCGGCGTCCTCCAACGCGCCGATCACCGCGCCCGCCTGGTCGCGGAACTCGGGGCCGATCACGCTGTGATCCGGTTCGATGCCGACGGGCACGAGCGTCACGTCCGGCCGGCCGGCCTCGACGTAGATCGGCGCGCCGACGGTCTCGCTCAGATCGTAGCTGTCGACCCCTTCGACCGCCTCGGCGTTCTCGGGGTAGATCTCGATCCGTTCCACGTCGGCGTTGAGCGCGCGGCCGGTCTCGGATTTCCACGCGCGAACCTCGCTCGCGACCGCGGCGAGCAGTTCGCCGCGGGCTTCTGCCCCCTCGTCGCGCTCGTCGATCGCGGGCCAGGCGGCGGCGTGAACGCTGCCTTCCGTTGTCGGTAGGTGGCTGTAGGCTTCCTCGGTCACGAAGGGTGCAAACGGCGCGAGCATCGCGAGCGACGCTTCCAATACCGTAGCGAGTGCCTGCCGGGCGGCGTCGCGCTCGCCGGGCCGGCCTTCGTAGAGCCGTCCCTTGACGAGTTCGACGTAGTCGTCGGCCAGGTCGTGCCAGACGAACTCCCGAACGGTGCGCAGCGCCCGATCGAATCGGTAGGCGTCCATGTCCGCCGCGACCTCCTCCGCGACTTGCGAGCACCGCGACAGGATCCACCGGTCAGCGTCCCGGTAGGCCGGTTCCTCGACCGCGAGGTCGCCTTCCAGATGGCCCGCGGCGAACCGGGTGATGTTCCAGACCTTCGTCATGAACCGGGAGGCACTCGTCACTTCTTTCGGTTGGAACTGGATATCGCTGCCCGGCTGTCCTCCCAAGGCGATCGCCTGGCGGAAGGCGTCCGCGGAGTGTTCGGAAACGACTTCCTCGGGCTGGACGAAGTTGTCCCGGGATTTCGACATCTTGTTGCCGTCCTCGCCGAAGACCATCCCGTGGATCAGCGCTTCCTTCCAGGGGATTTCGTCTTCGAGCGCCGCGGTTCGCAGCAGGGTATAGAACGCCCACGTCCGGATGATATCGTGGCCCTGTGGCCGTAGCGAGACCGGTTCGAAGCTCTCGTCGGGCCACCCGCTGACGAAAAGCGGCGAGATCGACGAGTCCATCCACGTGTCCATAACGTCGGTCTCGCCCTCCCAGTCACTCGCCCCGCAGTCCGGGCAGTCCCCGATGGCGGGCTCGTCGTCGGTCGGTTCGACCGGCAGTTCTTCGATGTTCGCGACGTGGCCGTGCCCACACTCCGAACAGAACCAGGCGGGGATCGGCGTTGCGAACACGCGCTGACGCGAGATCACCCAGTCCCACACCATCCCTTCCGCCCAGTCCTCCAAGCGCCCGTAGGCGTGATCGGGAATCCAGTCGACTCCCTTCGCTTTCTCCAGGACCGCCTCGGAATCGACGCGGACGAACCACTGTTCCTTGCTCAGGATCTCGATCGGCGTGTCACATCGCCAGCAAGCCCCGACGGATTGTTCGGTCGGTTCCTCGTTGTCGAGATAGCTGGCCTTTTGCAGTTCGGTGGCGATCCGTTCTTTCGCAATCCCGATCTCCTCGCCGGCAAAGTCGCCCGCGGCGTCGGTCAAGCGGCCGTCCTCGGTAAGGACCTGCCGCAGCGGGAGGTCGTAGGTCTGCCACCAGGTCACGTCCTGTTTATCGCCGAACGTACAGATCATCACCGCGCCGGAACCGAACTCGGGATCGACGTCGCTATCGGCGATCAGTGAAACCTCCTGGCCGAACAGCGGCACTTCGAAGGTCTCGCCCGCCCGTCCGTCGTAGCGCTCGTCGTCGGGATGGACGGCGATCGCGACACACGCCGCTAACAGTTCTGGCCGGGTCGTTGCGATCTCGATGTCGCCATTGTCGCCGTTCTCTGCGCTGCCGTGGTCCTCGTCGTTCTCGGTGTCGCCGCTTTCGGCGTCGTCGCCGTCGGCGGGTTCGTCTTTCGCTCCGGGGAACCGAACGTAGTACAGCGCCCCGCCACGATCGATCGTCTCGACTTCGGCGTCGGCGATCGCGGTCTCACAGCGCGGACACCAGTTGACGGGATGTTCGTCGCGGTAGACGTACTCGCCGTCGTGCATTTCGACGAACGATTGCTGGGTTCGGCCCCAGTAGTCCGGATCCATCGTCCGGAACTCCGCCGACCAGTCCTGCGAGAGGCCCAGTCCTCTCATGGTCTCTTTCATCGAGTCGATCTGGGTTTCGGTATGGGAGATGCACCACTCGCGGAACTGCTCGCGCGAGACGTCGGTCCGGTGGACGTCCTGGTTTTCCTCGACTTTGACTTCGGTCGGGAGGCCGTGACAGTCCCAGCCCTGGGGGAACAGGACGTTTTCGCCCCGAAGGCGGCGATACCGGGCGGCGAAGTCCATATAACACCACCCAAGGGCGTTGCCGATGTGAAAGTCCCCGGTCGGGTACGGCGGGGGCGTGTCGATCACGTACTCCGGCCGATCGGCATCAGCCTCGTCACCGTCGGTGTCGTCGGTACTGTCGATCTCATCGGTGTCGGTCGTATCGTCGGTTTCGGTACCGTCTGTGGCTTGTTCGTACTGGTAGAGATCGCTATCGGCCCACCGGTTGCGCCACTTCGATTCTGCCTCGTCGGGATCGTAGCTGTCTGGAATCTCGCTCATCTGAATGTTCGTCGGTGCGGAGTCGTCGCTGTCGGTCGTCGATACGACGCGTCGAAAACGGTGACGCGGCTACGGACGTACTACCGCGGGTGCGACGCGCATATCGATACGAGACCGTCGGTGCTGATAAAACTTGGCGGTCGCAGCCCAGTAGTGTTCGATGCAACAGTTTTCGAGAAGGGGGCCGCCGAGACCGTCTCGGAAGCCCCCGGACGCTCGACTCGGGGGGCTCGCTGCGCGCCTCGTCTCACTCGCTGTGCTCGTTCGCCTGTCGTTCGAAAATCGAAGATTTTCGTGATGACAAGAGACGCTTCGCGTCTCTTGAACTACGGTGCTTACGTCGCCCGCCGTCGTCGAGCGGGAGGTCGGCTCCGCCGACCTCGGAATCCGTGGTCGTTCGAGAGAGCGGAACTCTCTCGTGATGAACGAAAGACGCCGGAGGCGTCTTTCGAACCACGGCGAAGCCACCACGCGCCCGGCCACTTCCAGTCCCACCCGAAACGGTATGCGACGGTCTTGGCTGCGTACTTGAACACCGCTGGTGAGTCCGGTGTCGGTGGCGATCGACCTGCAACCGTCGACTACCCTTCGCCGCGGTCGGCGCGGTGCTCGCTGATCAGTCGATCGACCATCGACTCGCGACGGTCCTGGCGTCGCCGTTCGGCGCGTTCTTCCCACTCGTCGATCACCGTCTCGGTCTCGCGCTCGCGGGCAACGGCGAGTTCGTCGACCTCCTGGATCGTCACGTCCTCGGCGGGCCCGATCGGAACGTCGTGCTCGAACAGTTCCTCGTCGGAGACCCGCGAGAGCCCGCCGGTCGCAAGTACTACCTGGGGGTCGATCTCCGCGAGGCGTGCAGCGGCCTCCCGGCCGGCACCCGACGCGTCGCGTAGGAACACGACATCGCCCGCCGCGAGCCCGAAGCGTTCCTCGGCGTCGCGGATGGCAGAGACGGTGAACTTCTCGACCGGTTTGACGGGCACGAGTCCGGCCTTCTCTTCGGCAACATCTGCAAAGTTCGAGTGATCGAGCCGCCAGAGCGCCTTTAGCCGGTCGAGTTTGTCTTCGAGCGCCGCGACATCGTTGGCTTCCGCATCACGTTCGCGTTCGAGCCGGCGGTTCTCGCGCTGGAGGCGGGCGACCTCGCGGCGCTCGCGGGCCTCCCGGCGTTCCTCCCGGCGCGCCTCGGAGAGTTCGTCCTCGGTCTCCTCGATCCGTTCGTCCTTGTCCTCGATAGTCGCTTCGAGATCCGAAGCGTACGCTTCGAGACGTTCGACCCGCGATTCGAGGCGTTTGATCTCCTCTTCTTCGGCCGAGAGTTCGCGCGGTTCGGGGCCTTTCTCCTCGGATTCGTCCTCGTCGGTCTCGGTCAGATCGCGGAGGACGGCCTCGACCGATTCCTCGCCGGCGATCACCCGGGCGATCACCTCGCCGCGATCGAGCCTGGGGGGTACCTTCTGCGTGATCCGCTCGAAGCGCTCGGTGTGCTCGTCAAAGGCGAACAGCGTGGCGGCCATCGCGTCGCGCTCGTGGTCGTTGTCGTAGCCCTCCTCTCGGGTCCGGTGTTGTTTCTCGTCGATCGGCAGGTCGCTTTCGGGAGTCCACCCGGCGGCGGCGAGGCTCCGGCGGATCTTCTCGACAGTAGAGGGCATCGGCGTCACGTCCGCCGCCACGACGACCGGGCGGCCCCGACCGATGATCCACTCGATGACTTCTGCGGTGTCAGCCGTTCGCGTGTGCATGACGTCCAACACCTCGCCGTCCAGATCGCAGATCGCGACGGCGGTGGTGGTGCCCGGGTCGATCCCGACGAGAACGTGATCGCGGCGTTTCGCGAGCGGCGCGAAGGTAATGCCGTCGCGCTGGATCGACTCGACCTCGACGCGAACGTCGCCCGATCGGGCCGCCGAGACCGGGACGTCCGCCTTCGGGGCTTTGACCTCGAAGACGGCGTTCGCGTAGCCGCCATACTTCTCGGTGGCGTCTGTCTCGTAGTCCAGTCGAGCGTCGTCGAGCGCGGACTGGACCTCGCGGGCCTGGTGGCGAACCGCGCCGTGGATGCGTCGGGTGTACCGGTCCGCGGACCAGCCGCCCTTGCCCGTCGATCGGCCCCGCGAGACCTTTACTTTCGTTCGGTCGGTAAACGCCGAAACTTCCTGGCCGACGTTCGCGGCGGCGAGGCGGGCGGCGGCTTCGGCTTCTTTCATGGGCTTTTTGTCGTAGGGCACGCCGTGGCGGGAGGCGACTCGCGAGAGGGATTCGGGCTGTTCGGCACCGGTTACCTGCACGAGTTTCGTCCCGTCGGGCAACCCCCGCAGGAGGTGGACGAGGGCGTCCTTGTCGGCCGCCAGTTCGTAGACGTTGTCGATGGCGACGATCCCAGGGGTCTCCCGGTCGATCAGCCGAAGCAGCTTCCGGCGGGAGACGACGTCGCGATCGATGTGCTCGCCGTCGAAGGCGACGACCGCATAGGAGGGGTTGTTCCCGCGAACGTCCCCGCTTTGAACGTCGACGCCGAAGACCAGCGTATCCAGAGCACGTGGGCGAGAACTCACGGACAGGAGTACGAGCGAGGGAAGTATAAATTCGGTGGGGGCGGGACCAATCGACCGGAGGTCGATCGTGGTTCTCGGCACGAACGGGATAACAGCCGTTTCGTTTCGAGCGCAATGTCACGATGTTTATGCCGCTCGGGTAATACCGGTAGGACGAGAGCATCCGAACGCCATGTGGACCGAACGCACGATCGAACCGGCAGTGACGAACTACAGAGGGTCGAACCGGCGGCCGAACGCCGACCGACGCCACGATGGGGGCGAATGAGCTGCGCTCGTCCCGGCTCCGATCGGAGCCGGGGACGGTCGGCGGTCCTCGCGCTCGTCGTAGCCGCCCTCATCGTCGCACCGGTGGGGCTGTCCCTCGCAAGCACGCCGGCGAGCGCCCAGCAGGCCGGCGGGGAAAACGGGGAGGGAACAACCGACATCGTCGTCCGCCAGGGCGGGCAGTGCTACCCGGTCGAATCCTTCGGCAACGGCACTACCTCGGTACAGGAGTTCTATAGCTATCGGAACCCCGTCAGCGAACCGACGGGATGGTACTCCGCGTACGGGGAGCTAGCGGATCTCCTCCGCGAGGATACGAGCCAGGTCCTGCTCTACAACGGCTCGAACGGCCTCTCGCTCGTGTTCGTTAACGACGGCGTATCGACGGTGAACGGAAGCGGCGGAACGGCCACAATCGACGTGACCGGCCTGCCCGCCGACGGCAACTGGTCGGTGCAGGACGACGACTACCCCGGCCAGGACGACGTCTTCGACGTCGGCGGCTCGTCGGCGCACGTCGAGTGGGTCTGGAACGAGGGCAACCGCTCGGACGGGGCGGCCTTCGTCGGTCTCGGCGGAAGCGACTGGGAGGAGATCACCGTCAGACCGCGATTCAACGAGGCCTCGCCGCGCTATCCCTCCGAGAAGTGGGACGGCCCGCCCGAATCGAACCAAGTCGAACGCTGGGTCGTCCGCAGCGCGAACGAAAGCGCCAGCGCAACGGCGACGAACACTACGGACACTACCAACGGAACGAACGCCACCACGAACCGGAGCGTAACGACGGACACCGACGCGAACGCGACCGACGGGAACGGAAGCGCAACTCCGAACGCTACTGTGTCGGCGAGCGCCACCACAGAGGCGAACACGACCGACGGGAACGAAACGCGGAGCGCGAACGGGACGGCACCGGACGCTGGCGGGACGAACGGAACGGTGTACGAACTGAACATGAGCGAGCCGATCACCGTCGCCCGCGGTCCCTGTGACGACGAGCCGCCGGCCGCCGCGCTCACGGCGAGTTCACAGAATCCGACCCTCGGGGCCGAGGTAACGCTCGACGCGAACGGATCGACCGACAACGATGCCATCGCCGCCTACCGCTGGGATCTGAACGGTGATGGTACCGTCGAGACCGTCACGAACGGATCGTCGCTCACCGCCACGTACAATCAGTCGGGGTCCTACGACGCTCGAGTCACCGTCATCGACCACGCGAACAACACTGCGAACGCCTCCGTCTCGCTCCAGGTCGAAGAAGAGACGACTACGACGACCACTACCACGACACCCACGACGACCGCGACGTCAACGAACGCGCCGACGACGGCTACGAACGGGGGAACGACCGACACGCCGACGACCGCTGGCGGCAGCGGTGGGACGACCGACGCCGCAGCACCGACCACGGAGGGCGAGTCGGGCGGCGACCCGACCGGCGGGTCGGACATCCGTCGGGAGGTCGAACGTACCGTCGATCGCGTCTCGAAGAGCCTGAGCGGAATGGACGACGCGAGCCTCGTCGGCCTCGGGGTGCTCGCGGTCGCCCTCGTGGTTATCGGGCTCGTCGTGTTCCGCCGCTGACCGATCGGCCTACTGGACCCGCAGGAACTCCGCGGCGCGATCCCGACGGCCGCTCGGCGGTCGACGGGCTGGCGCGGGAGGCTGGCGTCTCGGTTCGTGACGGAGGCCGGGATTGAAGGGGAGATCGAAGCCGCGTTCTCGTTTCCGAGCGCCAGCTATTAAACTCGGACGGCGGACGTCAGTTGCCGAGCGCACGGTGGCGGGTAACGGGCGACTGACGACCGACGGTCAGTCGCTCGCGTGGCGATCGGCGCGCGAGGGCGGCGGGACCTCGCGCCGGTCGCCGTCGAAGGGAGCCGGCGGGAGATGGGGCTTTTCGGTACCGTCGTCCTCGGCGTTCGTGTCGCCGTGGCCATTGATGTGGCGATACCGTCCGGGCGCGTTCGCGAGCGGGTGGGCGGGATTCTCGCCGCTCGCGATCCGGGCAGCACGCAACTCGGCGAACCCGTTGATCCGCGCACGAATGCCCCGCCAGTGAAAGCGCGAGCCGCTGGGGATCGAGGGAGCGTGGCCGGGCCAGTCGGGCTGGCGTGCCCGAAGCGTCGCGGTGTTGACGTTCGCCGCCAGGTCGTCGTGGTCGACAAGCACGCCGACGCGGGTGTCCGCGGAGGCGCGGGCAGCGAGGACGTCGAGACCCAAGTGCAGTGCTCGATACTCCGCGACGTTGTTGTCCGGCGCGCGATCGGGGATCGAAAGCCGGCCGACGCGCTCGCCCCCAGCCGTCTCGATCACGACGCCCAATCCGCCACCGGACTCGCGGAAGGACCCGTCGGTCGCGAGGTAGTATTGGCGACGATGGGTGCGCGGTGGGTGGGCGATGTGGGGCGTCGGCGAGTCGTCGAACAGGTTGCGGAGGGGTTGACGGCCATACGCGGCCATGTCACTGATTGTCCCGGGTCGTATTTAACTCTCGGGGATCGAAGGAAAATGGAGGGGAGACCGGCCCGCAGGTCGGCGGTTATTCCGCCCGAGGACGTCCGAATCTCACAGAGGGCTTACCGCGAGGTGCGAGCGACCGTGAGCGCCCCGAATCGGGGGATTTGAACGCCGATCGGGTTCGGGACCTCGCCGCCGGGAGCGGGGCGACGGACGGATCGGAAGCGGGCGGAGAACAGGCCGGCGAGGGGGCCTCGACCGACGAGGCCGTCTCCCGACTGCGCGAGGGGTTCTTCACGACCGATCTCGACGGCGAGAACTGCACGGTCGTGACGCGGGCGTTGGAAACGCTCGTCAAGGACGACCGAGCGGAGGCGATCGAGATTCTCGAGGATCGATTCGAGAGCGTCTGTGAGCGCCAGCGACCGGTCCTCGGCGGCGGCCCTCACCCGGCTGCGTGTCACCTCTACGATCAGCCGGTAGAGGGCCCGAACACGAACGCCGCCGAAAGTACCGCCGACGACGACTGACGAGGGCCGAACGCGATCGGCCGACGAGGCCTCACGCACTCCGGTGGGGGTGACCGATCAACAGGGAGACGGCGTTGAGCGAGAGCAACGCGAGCAGCGCGAGTCCCTCCGCACGGGTCTCGACGCCGACGACTAACAATGGCATGTACAGAAAGGGGAGCGTAACCGCGATCCAGAAACAGACCGCGCGGATCGCCGTCGTGAGCCGGTTGTCGCGGTACTGGGCCGTCAGCGAGAGCGAACCGCGCCGATCGCCGGCGGCTCCGATGGTACCGAGCCGTCCGCCGAACCCCGCCCCCGTTCCCGTCCCCGTCTCCATCTCCTTGCGGTCGTGACCGTCGGCCGATCGGCCGCCGTCGGGGGCCGCGTCGGTCGAACCCGACGGCCGACTCGCGGGTTCGGTCCCCGCCCGCTCGTCGGCGCTTCGTGCCCCGTCAGACATTCTTTTCGGCTATGTGTCTATCTGCAATAAAACTACTGCCGATCGATCGTCGCTGTAGAGGCGGCTGCGATCGGTCAAGGCGAGGGCAGGGAACCGCAGCGCGTTCACCTCAGCGATCGTGGGCCATATCGCCATTGTCGGCCTCGTCCGCTCCGTCGAGTGCATCGCGGAGTTCGCTCCGGGTTTCGGGATCGAGATCGGCCGCGAGGTCGGCGGTGAAGGGGCTTTCCGCGAGCGTGGTTAGGGCGCGTCCGGTCTTCTCGCGGATACGGTCGATCGCCTTTGCGACGCTCTCGTCGGAGGTGTCGCGGGCGTCAGCGATCTCCGCGGTCGTTCGGCCCTCACCGAGTCGGTTCGCGACGTCGCGTTCGCCGCGGCTGAGGATCGAGGCGGTGTCGTGATCGGGTCGGTCGGTCATGGTCGTTGTCGGGGGTGAGGCGCTATGGGCGTGGTGGTCCGGTCGGCCGGCGACCGGCTGTCATGGAGCGCGGAACCGCCGGAATCGAACGCCCGCACCGCAACTCGGCCGTTCATCCGAGCGCAAGCACCCGTACCTGGTGGGAGCCTCGGAGGCCGTCGAGTTCAGTCGTCGCGACGATGGCGTCACCTGCGGCCTCACGCCAGGCGGCCACCCGGTCGGTGTGGCGCGCGTGGTGGCGATCGATCGAGTACGCGACATCGGGGTCGGCCCGGAGGCGTTCTTCGGTGTCGACCGCCTCGGGATAGGCCGGCATGGCGTCGCCGTCGAACAGAACCGCCGGATCGAGATGCAGCGGTCGTGGCGCGTCCTCGTACTCGTCGGTACCGTACTCGTCGGTGCCTTCAACCTCGACGTGCAGGCGCGCGCGCATCCGGCCGGCAAAGGGCGGCGTTACCCGCAACACCGCACGGGGGCCGGGCGTCCGGTTGGTCTCGTAGGCAGAAACCACGTCGTCACGGCGAACCGCGATCGAGCGGACGTCGCGGTAGTCGCTCGACTCTGCGACCATGACGCGCCGTACGCCCCCAACGGTCCTAAGGATACCGTCGGGCGTCGACCTGCCCGCTCGTTCGTTGGTTCGTTGGGTCCTCGCTCGCGTGCTATCGACGCGTCCCGTCGTCTCAGTGTCGTGTTTAATCCGCCGGTAAAGGCTGTTAGTAAACGAGTACTTACACGCACGCTACGTGTCTGATCGGAGGATGGAGGCCGACATCTGGTACGTGCTCGCGGGAACGCGTGGCGGTACGAACCGGGTGCGGGTGGTCGAATTGCTCGTCGAGGAGCCGCGAAACGCGAACCGGATCGCGGAGGTCCTCGACCTCGATTACAAGACGGTACGCCACCACCTGGACGTGCTTTGCGAACACGAGGTCGTCGAACGCGCGGACGACGACTACGGCGCGCAGTACCGATTGACCGACGAAGCCCTCGAACACCGCTCGACGATCGACGCCGTGATCGAGACGGTCGGCTGAAGGGCGAGCGAAACGCTGACGTAGCATCCGCGAGCGAGCGGTTCCCCGTGACTGAGCGACCGAAGGGAGCGAAGGAACGGACTTTTTGGTGCAGATTTTTGGAGGAGAGGTGCGCGAACGCAGTGAGCGCACCCGACGACAAAAAGGTGCGCGTTCTAGAAGGCCCCGAGGCTCGTCTGGCGGTCACGGTCCGCTTCGGTCTCGGTAGCGATGGCGAAGCCCACTAACGCACGCAGGTCCGTCGCGTAGACGGTGCCGCCCCTTCGGAGTACCAATACCCTGCCCTTCGTCCCGAGAACGGTGCCCGTCGCGACGGTTTCGGCGACCGGACGGTCGGCGAGCGAGAGGCCGTAATCGAACGCGAAGGTCTCGATCGGCGGGTACTCGTCGAGCAGTGCTCGCCAGGCCTCGCGATCGACCGCCGCGGCCAACCCGTCGATCTTCGCGTCGACGCGCACGGCCTCGGGCATCCCGGCGGCGATCTCGCGTTCTACGTTGCGGGCGATCGGCCCCGAGGAGACGGTATGGATGTGAGCGGCCAGGTCCGCGCCCTGTTCGCGAAGCCGGGTGTCGAGCCGCCACGAGCGGGTGATGCCGACTTTGAACGAGTCCGGCGCAAAGGCCGCCAAGTAGACGGCGTACTCCTCGTCGGCGTAGCTGGGGGCCCAGTCGCGGGCGTGGCGATCGCAGTACGGCGCTTTCGGTCGGTCACAGGGGTAGTGCGTCCCGTCGTCGACGAGACCGGCACAGCGGCGTCCGCCGAGCGGGTAGGCGAGTTCGGTTCCCGACTCTAAGGGGACGCGCTCGACGTTTCCCTCGGCGGCGAGCACGAGAGCCGGATCGTCGGGTCCGGTGCGGTAGCCGGCGATCTGCACGCCTGCCGTACGACCGGCCCGATCAAAGGTGTGACGCCGGCGGCCAGCGAACTCCGCCGGATTGCCGTCGGACGAGCGAGCGGTCGGCGACCGAACGGAAGTCACGTGCCGACGACGAGCGACCGGCCGGTCGGCGGGCGTCGGTTTTTGCCTTCGGAGTCCGTCCTGTCGGCCATGACGCTTCACGGCGACGTCGCGGCGACGACTCGAACGGACGGCGTACGTTTCGTCTTCGAGGTCACGAACGACGGGACGGCCGTCGAGGACATCATATTCCGGGACGCCGGGAAGGCCGACTTCGTTGTCGAACCCGAACAGGGGGACGGGGCCGGTCGTGACGGCGAAGACGGGAACGAGAGCAGCGGCGGGACTGAAGGCGAGAACGAAAGCGGCCGCACGCAGCAGTGGCGCTGGAGCGAGGGGCGGATGTTCGCCCAGGTGATCGAAACCGAGCGCCTCGATCCGGGCGAGTCAGCGACCTACGAGGGCGAGTGGTGCGCGCCCGATCCGGGAACCTACGTCGTCCGGGCGACGCTTCGCGCACACGATCACGACGCCGACGCCGAGTGTGCGTTCACGGTCGAGGAGTGAGAGCGAACGGCCGAGCCGACGGTGCGACTCGCGGTGAACGGGTCCGAGCGGATCGGCCGCCGATCGACGAACGACGAGCCGGGGGTCAGTCGCCGGCGTAGGCCTGTTCGAACGGGCGCGGGGGCAGTCGGAGTTCGTCGAGCCCCGGGAGGTGCTTGACGTTATAGATGACTTTCATCTCGTCGGTGGTCGGGATACCATTGCACGACAGTCGAATGCCGGCGTCGACCATACTGGACGGGAGGATGTTGTTGACGGGCATTTCGAGGTCGCCTTCGACGACCGCGATTGCACAGTTCGCACACGCCCCGCCCCGACAGGCATAGGGCCAGGCGAACCCGCGGTTCTCGGCGGCTTCGAGCAACGACTCGCCGGGGCGGACGAGAAATCGGCCGTAGTCCATCGGGTCGAGGTCGGCGCTCGCGGCCTTCGCGAAGAGGTCCTCGTCGCCGAGGTCCCACCCGTGGTCGTCGAGCACCTCGTAGTCCAAGTACTCGACGCGGGACGTCACCGCCTCCGTGTTGTCATCCTCGTCTTCGGTCCCGGCCTCGGTTTCGGTTCCGGTCGTCGCGGTCGTCTCGTCGCTGCTGGCCCCATCGGCGTCGCCGTTGGCGTCGGTGTCGGTGTCGGCGTCGGCGTTGTGGCCGTTCCGGTCTCGGTTCTCGCTCCCGTAGCCGGCTTTGATCTCCTCGTAGGCCGTTCTGACGAGCAGGAACTCCTCGGCCGACCCGCCACGGTCGGGATGGGTCCCTTTCGCGCGCTCGCGGTACGCCTGCCGTATTTCCTCTTCGTTCGCGTCGGGGTCGATCCGCAACACGTCGAACGGGGAATCCACTATGGACACGTAGCGGAGCCGAACGCAAAAGCGTTCCCGATCGGGAAGATATGCGCGAGGGCACTGCGTTGTACGACCTGATTTCCGGCGAGCGATAGCGGTCCCACGCGTCGATCAAGCGACTCGTCGGATGGATTAGCGGGTCAGGCAGACCTCGGTTCGAGTTAGCGTCGGTGCAAGTCGGGTTCGCTCCGAGCGAGTTCGGGTCGAGAATCGTGACGTCGGCAAAAAACGTCGCTATCGTCGTCCAGCGACGAGTTCGCGTGCCGCCATAGCGGAAGAGCTCAGATACGACCGGAGAGGTGTTCGACAAGCCGTTCGCGGATCTCCCAGAGTATACCTGGTGGCTGATCGTAATCGAACTCGATCGGTTCGTATCGGTAGTCCTCGTCCGGGTTGCCGCGCCACTGAAAGTGGTCCAATGCTTCAACGTAATCGTTCTCCTGTCGATGCCATCCACAGTCGTAGCCAGCACAGTCCCGGTAGTGGAATTTGAACTGATCGGGGCTGTCGGGGTGTATCCACCAGTTTACATACAGAGCAGCTTTATCGACCCCCAGCTTATCGCTTAGAAACACGTCGCAGTCGAAGTCCGCGCGAAGCTGTTGATCGATTCCAGTCCTCGTATCGACATATCGCACCGTGTCGGCTTCCGGAAACTGCTGCAGGTTCGATCGGAGTCGGGAGAGAACGTGGCTTCTGCGGCCGCCATTCAGATGCTTATCCGAGCGGGGGTCGGGGGTCATAATCCTAATGATCCTTCACGCCGGCGTCGAGGTGCCAGCACTACTGTGCTCCTCGTAATGCTCGTATGCTTGTTTAACGAGCGAGAGGTCGTGTCGCACTGTTTCCCACTCCGATGCGGCCTGTCTGAGTTCGGTCATTTCTTCGGAATCGGCTTCATCACTAACGGCTCGAAATCGGAGATCGTCCGGCGTCTCGACGTCGTACTGCTCCTTGACGCTCTTGTCGCGTTCTTTCATCTCCTGCGACAAGTCTAAAAAGCTCGTCTCTGCTGTATTCCTCAGTCATTCTCGCAATAGCACGAAACCGAAGATAGCCTGCGTCCGGATAGTATTTGGTCACTCCTCGCGCAGTAGTCGATCCGACGATGCTGAGTTCCTGAAGTAAGGAGAGGTGATCCCGTGCAGTTTGTTCTGCGACTCCTGCCTCCTCTGCGATCGCCTTTGCCGTCTTGGACTGATTGATGGTGAGCGCCACCGAAATAACTCGCTCAATAGCCTTCGTTCTCTGCTTCCAAGCGTCACTTCCCTTTTTTGTTTCGTCCGAAGCCTGTTCGACTGGTTCGGTCACTCGCGGTCCATCCGGCATAGTACATCTAACAATTTGATCTCTGAGCTAATAATGTTATGACCGAGTATCGGGCAGCATCGATTCAACTGAGACGGCGCGAGCTACGGAGGAGGAGACCATTACCGACGCTCGGCAACCAGTTCCCGAGCCGCCCGACGAACGGCGTCGTCACTCGAGTGTTCAGGAGTCCAGCCGAGCGCGGCGAGTTTCTCGATCGAGAGGCGCATCCGGGGGACGTCGCCGGTCCATCCACGGTCGCCGCCAGTATATGTATAGTCGGGATCCGCACCTATCTCGTCGGCGACGATGTCGGCGATGGTGTCCACCGATGTCGTCGTTTCGGTGCCGAGGTTATAGGTGTGGACCGGGCCGCCGGCCGCGTTCTCGACGACGTGGCACATCGCGTCGACACACTCCGAGACGTGCATGTAGGACTTCTCCTGGCGGCCATCGCCCAGGATTTCGAGCGTTTCGGGGTTCGCGTCGAGTTTCTCGACGAAATCGGGGACCACCCCCGCGCCGAACCGCGAGCCGACGATGTTCGCGAAACGGAAGACCCATACCGTGAAATCGTGCGAGTGGGCGTACACCGAGAGCAGCGCTTCTTCCGCGAGTTTCGCCGCCCCGTAGATACTGATGGGTTCGAGCGGCGCGAAGTCCTCGGGGGTCGGCCGAGGCGCTTCGCCGTACACCGTCGAGGAGGACGTGAAAACCAGGTTCCGGACGCCGACATCGGCCATCCGTTCGACGAGAGTGTGGGTGAGGTCGTGGTTCGCCTCGAACTGGCGGCGGGGTTCCTCGGAGTTGACGTACTTGTCGGCGGCCGCGAGGTGACAGACCGCATCGAGGTCGGCGGTGACGACGCTCTCGACGAACGCAGCGTCGGTGAGGTCGCCCTCGGCGAACTCGACCGATGCGGGGACCTCCTCGCGGTCGCTGTTCGAGAGATCGTCGGCGACGATCACGTCGTTGTCACGGGCGAGACGCGTCGCGAGACGCGAGCCGATGAGTCCCGCGCCGCCGGTGACGAGCACGCGCTTTCCGGCGAGTTGCATACCTGCCCGCTCGCTCGCTTGAGTATGGTTCTTCTGATCGCTCGTCGTGTCACACCGTCGTGCCGGGAACCGGCCGTCGTCGATACCCCGACCCGAGAACCGTCAGGTGGAGCGTCGGCGACCGCGGCGAGATCGGAAAGCGACGGCGACGACGAGCGGGGACGGCGATAGCGCCGAGGCAGCGACAACCGGTGACGGCAGTGAATACCGGCGACGCTCGTCGCTGCCGCCGGTGATACTAAACAACGACGGCAGCCGACCGACGCCGCGCGACACAAACGCTTTGCTGGGGTGCGCTGAAACGACGACGATGGATCGGGTCACGTACTCGGCCGTCGGGTACGCGCTGTTGTTCGCCGTCCCGCCGGGCGTCGGTGCCGGAGTGTTCATCGCTCGAATCCAGGGCGGTTCGCTCGCGCTCGGCGTTGGGTTCGGAGTCTGTCTCTCGCTCGGAGTCTTCCTGTTAGTACTGTACGGCGCGAGTTTCGGAACGACCGACATCGATCGAAACGAAGGCCGATAGCGACGGCGGCCGGTCCGAGAGGAACAGCGACGGGGGACGACGAGAACGGCGACCGCAGTCGGTCCCTTCATCGGCAGGCCGGTCGTTCCTTCCGGTCCGACATGTTCGGTTTCCCGGCGGCAGGGATCGCGTTCACCTTCGAGACCCGCGCGATAGCCCACCGCCACTTCTCTCTCGGATCGCCTCACGTCGAGCGCCCGGCGTAGCACTCTATTACCGCCTGCGTGTCGGTTGCACACGGACGACAGACGGTCGCGCCGTGACCCGGCGTCGCCGTCGTGACCGCGATCCCACCTCGATCCGACGCTGCGTTCGGGGTGCTGGCGTCGGACAGCACCGACGCCTTGCGCTTTTGTTCCGTTCCACGCGCTCATCGGGGCCGGACGACGGTTCGTCGGAACCGGGCGACGCGGCTCACGAAGGTCGGTGTGATGAGGGGTTCGCCATCGACGAGGGGAAGAATTAAAAAAGGGGGTGCACGGGCACCCATAGCGGCTATACCCGCATGTCGAGTGATGTATCCTGCGGCCCGGGCCTGCTCGACCTATCACCTTTCGAACGGGCCGTGTGGCCCGCTACCCCGCCCGGCGCACGCCATCACCACCACCACCGCCCGCCGGGCGGTTGGGCTTCTCAGCGTGTCGGAGTTCTCCCGTCCCGCCGACCGCGCCGTGAGTGAGGGAACCGTACCACCGTACGTATCGATCCGTCGTTCGCTTGTGGCAACATGCTCGTCTCCAGTCACGTTTCGCTTGCCGCCGCCGGTTCGCGCACCGAGTCGCTCAAAGGCGTCCTCGTTCGAGCACGTAGCATGCAGGACACACCGCCGGTCGTCGTGCTCCGGTTGGGACACCGGCCCGGTCGCGACGAGCGGATGACGACCCACGTCGGGTTGACCGCACGGGCGCTGGGGGCCGATCGCGTCTGTTTCGAGTCGAAAGCCGCGGGCGCGGGCGAGACGGTCGTGGAGGTCACCGAGCGGTTCGGCGGCCCGTTCGACGTTCGGGTCCTCGATACACCCCGACGATACCTCCGCGAGTGGGAGGGGGCGGTTACCCACCTCACGATGTACGGCCTGCCGGTCGAAGACGTCGAAGGGGAAATCAGGGAAGTCCACCGCGAAGAACCCCTGTTAGTGGTGGTCGGCGCGGAGAAGGTTCCCTTCTCGGTTTACGAGCGCGCCGACTGGAACCTCGGGGTCACCAACCAGCCACATTCGGAAGTCGCGGCGCTCGCGGTCTTCCTCGACCGACTGCATCAAGGACGGGAATTCGCCCGCGAGTGGGAGGGGGCGACGCGACGCGTGGTACCCGAAGCGGAGGGAAAGACCGTCGAATCGATCGAAGAGTGAGTAATAGTCGTACCGACCGGGGCCGTCGCCGTATCCCGCTCCGGGTCACTCCGAGCGTTCGAGCGCGTCGATCCGGTCCCGGTCCTCGTCGGTGAGCGAAAAGCCGAAGACGTCGGCGTTCTCGATCACGTGTTCGGCGTCGGTGCTCGACGGGATCGGGACGACGCCGCGTTCGACGTTCCAGCGCAGAACGACCCCGGCGGGCGTCACTCCGTGATCGGCGGCGATCTCGGCGAGAACGGGTTCGTCGAGCAGCCCGTCGGCCGACAGCGGCGAATGCGCCATCAGTCGAATCCCACGCTCCTCGCAGAACTCGACGAGGTCCTCGCGGGGGGTGTAGGGATCGCGCCCCACCTGGATGACCTGCGGAGGGATTTCGGCGACTTCGAGCAACTCGTCGAGGTCGGCGATCGAGAAGTTACTCACGCCGAGGGTCTCGACCCAGCCGTCCGCGACCAGCGACTCCATTGTCCGCCAGGTTTCCGCGAGCGTGACGTCGGCTGCGACGGGATCGCCGTCGGCGTCGGTCGGGAACGTAAGGGCGGTCGCTTCCTCGTGAGATAGGTCGGCGAGGTCGTCGAGCGGTCCCTGGTGCGCCCAGGCGTCGGGCCAGTGGATCATATAGCAGTCGAGCGTTTCGACGCCGAGTGCCTCGCGAGAACGGTCACAGGCCGCTCGGAGGTCGGCCGGTGCGTGATTCGTGTTCCAGACCTTGCTCAATAAGAATAACGCGTCGCGATCGGGGCTTCCCGGCCGAGCCAGAATCTCGCCGATCCGAGCTTCGTTGCCGTACAGTTCGGCGCAGTCGAGCAGGCGGTAACCACAGTCGAGCGCGACTTCGATGGACTCACGCAGGTCGACGTAGGTGTCGCCGCCGCGATACCGCGAGCACCCGAAACCGATCGGCGGCATCGAAACCGTCCCGTCGTCCTTGCTCCCCGCGTTCGCCCCCGTTTCGGCTCTCGTCGTCGCGGTGGCGGGCGGCGGTAAGGCGGTCGCGGTCCCCCCGGCGTCGAGCGGCGTCGGACGCTCGACGTCCCTCGATTCGACCGCCACCGGCGCGTCCGACTCGGCACACGCCTCGATCGCCTCGATCACCGAGACGAGGTGGGCCGCCCGCGTGCCGTTAGCGTGGTGTGGCCGCCCCACCTCGACGGCCGCCGCCATCTCGGCGATGCCGGAGGCGTACTCCAACTTTCTCGGTGGAGCCCCCGGCGGGACGCGTCGGTATTCGCGGCCGAGACGGGCGAACTCGACCTCGCCGCCGGCACCGAACGCCGCGGCGTCGGCGAGGTGTATCGAACCACTGTCGCCGTGGATCTCCAGATCGTAGAAACTCCGGGTTCGGTGGGGGACGTACATGCTCGCGGTTAGTCGAACCGAAACGCCGTCGGCGAAGCGCAGCACACAGACGACGTGATCGGGCGTCTCCACCTCGAACGACCGGCCCTCGTGGGTGTGTTCATCGAGCAGGAGGTCGGCGTGGGCCGCTTCGACCCGCTCTACCGGACCAAAGTAGCCGACGAGCACGGTGAGCGGGTAGACCGCTCCGTCGTGCAATGGGCCTGCCCGGAGGAACGGTTCGGGATTCGCGTTCCATTCGGTGAGCCGCCCGATGTTACAGTCGGCGTAGGCCGTCCGGACGGTCCCCAGTCGGCCCTCCTGGAAGTAGCGCCACGCGCGCTGTTGGGCATCGCCCATGAGGCTGATCGGCGCACAGCCCAGCCGGACGCCCCGCTCATCGGCGCGGTCGACGAGGTCCCACGCTTCCGCCGCGCTCGTCGCGAGCGGTTTCTCGCTGTAGACGTGTCTTTCCGCGTCGAGACACTGCCGCGTGACCCCCGCGTGGGCCTCGTGGGTCGTGAGATTGCAGACGAGCGACGCGTCGCTCCGGGCGAGCAGGCTATCGAGGTCGGCGTAGGCTGTCGCGTCCCGAGCGTCCGCGAGCCGGTCGGCGCGGGCGCGATCGAGGTCGGTGACCCCTACCAAGTCGAGCCCGTCCGCGCGGGAGATTCCCGGCGCGTAGCGATCGGCGATGGTTCCACAACCGACGATTCCGACCTTCACGTCCGAGGGGACACCGAGCGCGGACAAAAACATCGGGGACCCGGAAACGGCAGTATTGATCTAGCGACAATGAGGAAAGAGCGGTACAGAGCGGTCGAAAGCCTCCGACACGCTCGACTTACGGAAGACGGTCCTGCTCGCTCCCTGCGGTCGCTGTGCGGGCTGCGACTTCCGAACTCTCACTCGCTCACGCTGTTCGCTTGCGAGAATCGGGGGGCTCGCTGTCGTTCAAAAGACGCTTCGCATCTTTCATGAGTATTTACTCATGAAAACGGAGTTCTCGTGATGTTGTCAGAACACGAAGCGTTCTGACTGCGAGCGGGATCGAAGGTCCCGCACCGAACGAAAGACGTCGAAGGCGTCTTTCGAACCACGGCTACGCCGCCACGCAGTCGGCCCCTTTCAGTCCCGCCCCGTAGCGGTTGTTCGGCGGGCAATCGCGTAAGTCGACACCGCCGGCGGCGTTGACGTCTTCCGGCGAGTGAACTCGTGGGCTTCCGCTTGATTCGTGTCGCGACGGACGGCGAGCAGTGACCGCGGGCAATAACGGCAGAGCCGAACCGATCGGACACCAGCGGGCGTCCCGACGGCGTCCGTAACCCACCGCGCAGGTCGCATGGACGGAGCGGCGAAAGTGAAAGGTTCGACGGACGGAACCGGTCGGCAACCCGGGCGGAAACCGGGCGATGGATCACCCGTTACGAGCGTTTTATTCCGCCCCAGCCCCTCTTACCGGACGTCCATGATAGAACAGCTCAAGGGAGCGGATCGCCAGACCCGAGTCCAGTACGGGCTGATGGTGATCTTCGGGATACTTACTCTCATCGCCGGGCTCGCCCCGCTCGAACCCCTCGTCCGCGTCGCAGCGGTCGGCACGACGTTTGGCTTCACTGCCGGGCTCTGGGTCTCCCATCTCATCGGGGTGCTCCAGCGTGCCGCCGAGAACAACCTCGACGTCGCCGCCGCCTCCGACTGATGAGTACGAACGACTCAACGCCCGAGGAGGGATCGTCGAACGGGGTATTCGAGGTCGTCGCCCCGCTTACCGGCGAGAACCCGAACCTGGCGTCGTTCTTCCTCGTCGTCGGGGCCGTTACCTGCGTGTTCATCGCGGTCTTCCAGCTCACGCTCCCGGAGGGAGTTCGCTTGCTCCTCACCGGCGGCGTGCTTCTGGTCACCGTGCTGAGCGCCATCGTGGCCTCGCTGTTGGAGACGCTCGGGTACTTCGACGAAGAGACGTCGAAGGCGTCCGCGGACGAGGCCGAGACAGGGACCGGGACCGAGGGAGACACCGCGCCGTGGACGCCGACGTCCGGTACCAGGTACCCGCTGCCGCCGATGATCAACTTCGACGACGAACTCCGGACCTACCGCGAGATGTTCGACGGGGAACTCCCCGCGGAGTTCGACGAGTTCGTCGCCGAGTACAAGCGACTGAAGACGACCAGGGACAATCGTACCAACGTCGCGAGCGATCTCCGAGCCGACTTGAACCCCGTGAGTGTGCTCTTCGAGGAGAGGTCGCGGGGGATGGAAATCCACGACGACATCAGCGAGCGACTGCTCCGATACGTCAACAATGACGCCATCGATTACGTCTCGCTGACCGACGTGGGCCTGTACGACGACAACGGCGACGAAATCGACATGGCGTCGGCGGAGAGTGAACTCGCACACCTCAGAGCCGACATCGAAAACGAGGGCGAGACGGTAGCCGTCGAGCTGTTCGTCGAGTTCGTCGACGACGATGGCGACGGTATCCGGCGCGATACCTACCCGGTCGGGGAGATCAATCCGGCCGCGACCGAGACCTTCGATTCCGAGGTCTACGTTCCCGCGGCCGCAGAACGTGCGACCACTAGCCTCAGCGTCACGAACCGCGCGGCTCAGGCTGCTAGCAGGTGAGCGCCCTGCCCCGCGGCGTCGCTATTGCGGTAGTCCATTGGTCTGTTCGTCCGAGCGTGCCGGTAACGGATACGAGTTGCCTGCGCCGAAAACCGGCGTCCGGTCGTGCTGCTTTTCGGGGAGAGAACTTCCGATACGAGCACCGAGGCCGGAGCTAGATAACTATTGGGACGAGCGGTCGAATAGGTCGAACGAGACAGTCACAGTGGATAAGAAGGGAGAGCGGTGCTGATGAGGTTTTATGACAGCACCGTGGCAGCGAATCGACGGCGCGAGTGTGAAAACGACGACATCCGGTGGCGTCCCTGTCGATCGACTCGGGCCGCAACTACACTCGTATCCACGGCCGATCGACGACCGCCAGGTCGCCGTCCGGCGTGACGTACACCGAGAGGGCATTGCTGTCCCATGCGGACCGCTCGCTCACCGCCCAGCGGCGGGTTACAGTTGACCCGTCGTCCAGTCGAACTGTGATTCGATAGGTGCCGGTCCGAAGCGGGACGTCCCCCCGTTCTACACCCTGCTGTGCATCGATACTGTCGGTCGAACGCAGCACTCGCTCGGGTGGAGTCGACCCGAGATAGGTAAGGGTCGTCGTGAGCGCGTGGTCGTTACCGTCGAAGTTCGAATAGTAGAGCGTGGTCTCGGCCGTTCCCCGCTTTTCGGTCGTCTCCGATGATCGTTCCGGTGCGTCTCGTGGCGTCATACGGATCGTCGTCGTATCGTTGACGAAGTACAGTCGACCGTGACCGGGACCGCCGTTGCCGACGCCACCGCTCGCGCCGTAGACCGTCGTTCCACAACCGGCCGCGATATAAAAGCCGGCGGCGGTCTCGTTGATAAGGGTCGAGTTACAACCCAGTTCGACGCGATTCCCGATCTCCTTTCGATCCCTGTACTCGGCCGCTCGTTCGTACCCCGTCGTGTACGCGAGAGCGTTGTCTCGACTGAGGGGTGCCGGTCGATCGGGATACGCCGGCGCGTCGCTCGAACCGACGGGCGGCACGCCACCGAGACAGCCGGCGAGGAAAACGACGAGAACGCAGAGAACCTCGCGTTTCATGTCGGACAGCCTGTTCGTTGTGATAAATGCCTTGTGCAGATCAGAGGGGCGGTGTGTGGTCGAGGAATAAATGCCGATGGAAACCGTCTCGGGCGGGACTGAAACGGACCGACCGCGTGGCGGCTCTGCCGTGGCTCGAAAGAGCCCTGAAAGTATCACTGCCGACGACCATCACCCCAATGGGAAGGGAGGGGGGCTTCCGCACGCGAACGTGGGAATTGAAATATCGATATCGTGAGCAGTCACTCGCGGCCGACCACGTTCGATTCGATGTCCCGCGGGAAGTAGGTGAGCGTCTCGGTACCCTCCTCGGTCACGGCCACGGTATCGGAGTGACGGTAGCCCTCGTCGTCGGTGTACAGTCCCGGTTCGATCGTGTAGACCTGGCCCGGGGCGATCTCGGCGTCGCCGTCTTCCCGGTCATTCGCGTCGTCGTGCACGTGTGCCTCCCAGCCCCGATCGAGATAGGGCGGTTCGTGCGCGCCGAGGCCGATGTTGTGCCCGACGTGGTGGCGAAGCAGGTCGGTGATTCCCTGTTCTTCGGCGTAGGCGAAAACGGCCTCATCGATCTCGTGGACGGGAACGCCGGGCGCGATCGCGTCGATCGCGATCTCCTGGACCTCTTTCATTAGCGCGAAGTAATGGGCCTGTTCGTCGGAGTACTCGCGGACGAACATCGTCCGTTCGAGTTCGGAATAGTAGCCGTCGACGTTCGCCGTCGCGCCGGTAATCAGGACGTCGCCCGGAGCGAGGCGCTCGTTCGGGGTGTGACCGTGGGGCAGGGCGGTTTCCGTTCCCGAGATGTAGCCCGCGTGGACCGGACCGCCGCCCCGCGTCCTGACGGCGTACTGTTCACTTAGAGTGTCGAGCATCGCCTGGGAGGCGTCGGTCGAAGCGCGCCCGCTCACCGTCACCGGGTGGGCACCGACCTCGGTGTATTCGGCGAGATAGCGATGGCCGAGGTTCGCCCACCGGGCGGACTCACGGATCAGGTCGATCTCGGTATCTGATTTCTCCCAGCGCATCCGCGAGACCCACTGCTGGGAGGAAACGTCGAGGAACTCCGAGAGGGTCGGGCCTTCGTAGCCCATTACGCCCGGCGCGCCATCCCCATCGGCGGCGACGGTCTCGATACCGAGGTCGGCGAGCGTCTCGGCAAGTTCTCGAATCGGGGTCCCGCCGGGGTAATCGAAGTACGAGTACACCGCATCGATGCGCGAGTTCTGTGAGACGCGTTCGACTTCGAGACGGGGAACCGTGATCGAAACCTGGTCGGGCGTGACGACGAGACAGACCGGCCGTTCGGTCTGGATATGGTGAAAGCCGGTGAGGTACTCGATAGCTGTTGCGCCAAAGAAGACCCCAGCATCGGCGTCAGTGTCGGCGAGGCGGTCGCGGACGCGAGCGAGGCGGTCCGTGAATTCGGCGTCGGGAACCCGCGTCGTCATACGTGCTTCGTGCGATCGGGAGGGACGAAAACCCTCGGATGCTCCTATCGACGCGGGGTGAGCGAAAGCCCGTTGTCCGACGCGCCCGAAAGAGGTCGAACGAACGGGAGACCGATCGTGACCGGAAACGACGCCGACCGACACACGAGTCCGAGCACCGACCGGAGCGAACACGAAAGCGATCAAAACTGGGATGGGGAGGGAAGCGGCGGGAGTTCCGACGCCGACGCCGATCACGACGGCGACCGCGAGACCGACCTCGAAGCGCGGGTCGCGGCGCTCGAAGGAACGGTCGCGGACCTCGAAGCGGAACTCGATCGGCGGGAGCGGGCGTTTCGCCTGTTGGCCGGGAACGCCGATATCGCGCCGGTAACTGCGCGGTGTCCCGAGTGTGAAACGGGCGAACTACGCCGACAATCGGGGCTGAGCTGGGCGAAACTGTACTGTACGGAGTGCGGGGCTAAGTGGGAGCTGTGAGCGTTCCCGAACGGAACCGGAGGGAGCCAGCGAGCGGCGGCAAAGAAGCATCGCTCGTTCGTCGGCGGTGGACCTAATACCGCCGACGAACGCGCCACATCGAGTGTGTAACGATTCATACCGGTCCGCCCTCTGATCGCACTACCGCGGAACCCTCAATAGAGGACGCTTCCGTAAGGAAACACTGTGAATCACGACCAATGGACGGCAGAACAGGACCGAACCATCGTTAGCGTCGATGGCCACCGATTGAACCTCGCGTACCGGGATAGCGGAGCCGGCGACCCAGTCGTTTTCCTTCATGGAATCCCGACCTGGTCGTTCCGCTGGCGACGGATCGCTCCCTGACTGGAAGACCGGTTTCGAACGATCGTCCCCGATCTGGTCGGGTACGGCAACAGCGACCGACGGGACTCGTTCGATCGGTCGATCCGCGCACAAGAACAGGTCCTCGCCGGACTCGTCGACGACCTCGGGCTCGAACGGTTCCACGTCGCCTACGACATCGGCGGCGTTGCGCTCCGATACGGTGCACACACCGATGGCCGGATCGACCGGCTGGTGCTTTCGAACGCGACGTGTTATGGCTCGTGGCCGGTCGAGTACGTCACAACGCTCGGGCTCCCGCGGACGCTCGACATGGACCCGGGAGCGTTCGAAGACGCTCTGGACGAGGCGTTCGTCGGCGGACTCGCGAGCGACGATCCGGACCCGACGTGGGAATCGGGGATCGAGGCCCCGTGGCTGCGCGACGACGGCCAACGGGCCTATGCGCGCGCGGCGGTCGCGACGAACACGAATCACACGACCGAGATCGAGCACGACGAGATCGACGCCTCGCTGCTATGTCTCCGGGGAGCGGACGACGCCGGACAACCGGTCGAGGACGGCGAGCGACTCGTCGAGGACATCGGCGGAGAACTCGTCGCGCTCGACGACGCCCGTCACTGGGTTGATGGAGGACCGACCCGACGCCTACCTCGAACGGATCGAGCGCTTTCTCGCGGCCGAGTGACTACTCTGATCGACGGATACGGCCGGATCGACACGATCGAAAGAGGATCCGCACTCCCCGATTTGAACGGGGGACAAGCCGATCTACAGTCGGCTGCTCTGCCAGGCTGAGCTAAGCGCGGGCACCCACAGGTAGACCGGTCGTCGGACTTAACCGTTTCCTTCGCTATGAGGGAAGCCGAACGCCCACCTCGAAGTCCGCGCGGGGAAAGACTCGTTCGGCGACGGGATGCGTCGGACGACGAGCGTCCGACCCGAACGATCGCCCGTCGTCCTCGGGGCCGTCCGGCAGCGAGCGGCGGGGAAAAACCGGAGCGGGGACACGCGGGTGGAGGGCCGTCAGACGCCCGTCAGCCAGCGCGGAAGATACAAGCCCGTGGGAGACGACCCATGGGACAGCGGTGAGCAAGATCACCTTCCGGGCCGACGACGACCTCATCCGCCAACTCGACGAGTTCGACGACTCGAAGAGCGAGGTCCTGCGCGACGCGCTCCGGGAGTACCTCGAAGCCGATGTCACCGAACGGCCGCAAACCGGCCGTAAACGTGCCGCAGAAGACGAGACGAGCCTCGATGACCTGGTTGCCGACCGGATCGACGCGCTCGTGAGCGAGCGCCTGTCGGCGGCGTTTACGCCCACACAGGCTCCCGACATCAATGTAAACATCACGCTCGAAGGCGGAGACACCGACTCGGTGGACGTGTCCGACGAGGAGGCCCCCGAGCGTAAGACGGCCCCCGAAGAGCCGGGACGCGCGTCGGACGCGGCTCGTAAGACGTGTGGGCAGTGTGGCGAAAACGTGGCCGCAGAGCACGTCTACTGCCCGAACTGCGGCGAGAACACGAGTAAAACGTTCTGTGAATGCGGCGAAGAATTAGGGTCGGACTGGGCGTTTTGTCCCGCATGTGGGAGCCGAACGCCGGCCGCCGACGTACTCGATAACTCGTAAAGGGCCGACATCGGGCGTTTACAGGGTGCAAACCGGTCATTTGCATCCCGTCTTACGCGGTCCGGAATCTTTATTACGGTGCAGTCAGAGCATACGTTTGCGTAAGACGGTCGTCTTACACGAGGTCGATCCGGTTCGGATCGGTCCGCCGTATGGCGGGTTTGCTCGTGTAAGACGCGCGAGCACACGAGTGCGTCGCCGTCTTACCGGAACGGGGATAGCCAATCATGGAGCGTGTGACACTACGCATACCGAAGCAGCAGATCGAGAGCGTCGAGCGAATGGTCGAGACCGGGGAGTACCCCAACCGGAGCGAGGCGATCCGGTGTGCGGTTCGGGAGATGCTCGCCGAGCAGGACGACCGGCCGGAACGACCCTCCGAGCGCCGTCAGAGCGAACGCGGACGGACAGACCGGAGTTGGGCGAGGGTCTAATATGCAGGACATCGTTCAGGAGGCGCTTGAAAACGCCGAACGCGAGGAACAGGCCCGGAACGAGGCCGATACCGACATCGACGAGTTCGGCGACCCGCGCATCGTCGTCGTCGGCTGTGGCGGCGCTGGTAACAACACCGTCAATCGCCTGTATAACATGGGTATCGAGGGTGCAGAAACCGTCGCCGTGAACACCGACAAACAGCACCTCCAGATGATCGAGGCCGACTCGCGGGTGCTCGTCGGGAAATCCCTCACCGGCGGACTCGGCGCGGGCGGCGACCCCGAGATGGGCGAGCGCGCGACCGAGATGGCCCGGGGCACCGTCAAGGACGTCCTGAGCGACGCCGACCTCGTGTTCATCACTGCGGGCATGGGCGGCGGTACCGGGACCGGCGCAGCGCCCGTCGTTGCGAAGATCGCAAAGGAATCCGGTGCGATCGTCGTCGGGATGATCTCGACGCCCTTTACCGTCGAGCGTGCCCGGACGGTGCGCGCCGAAGAGGGTCTGGAGAACCTCCGCGGGGAGGCCGACTCGATCATCGTTCTCGACAATAACCGGCTACTCGATTACGTGCCGAACCTACCGATCGGCAAGGCCTTCTCAGTCATGGACCAGATCATCGCCGAAACCGTCAAGGGGATCGCCGAAACGATCACCCAGCCCTCGCTGATCAACCTCGATTACGCCGACATGACTGCCATCATGAACCAGGGCGGCGTTGCAGTCATGCTCGTCGGCGAGACCCAGGACAAGAACAAGACCGAGGAGGTCGTTCGCGACGCGATGAATCACCCCCTCTTGGACGTCGACTACCGCGGTGCCTCGGGGGGACTGGTCCACATCACTGGAGGACCCGACCTCACCCTCAAAGAGGCCGAAGGCGTCGCCCAGGACATCACCGAACGGCTCGAAGCGGACGCGAACGTCATCTGGGGCGCACGCATCCGCGAGGAGTACAAGGGCAAAGTTCGCGTGATGGCGATCATGACCGGCGTCCAGTCGGCCCAGATCCTCGGCCCCGGCGTCCAAGAACAGGCCGAACAGTCCCGACAGGCCCTCCAATACGGCGAGGAGGGCTACGGCTTCGCCGACGCCAGCGGCCGGAGCGGCAACGCTCAAAGCGACGGCGGGCGTAACGAGGACATCACAAAGGACGAACGTAACCACGGTCTCGACGTCGTCCGCTGAACGCGTTCGACGGGCGCGGTCCGTGATCCCGTGTCGCCCGCGACGGCTCCCGGCTGACGACGTATCGGCCCTCCACTACCAACTATTGAACTCCCGACCGCGGTCGCCCGTCGGGCGACGCGCCGGGAGAATTTTTGAAGGCATCGGACGATGGTAGCGATGACTGCGATTTCACTCACGTCCACATACGTCGGCTCGTTAGTCGGTTGTGTGGACGCTCTCGACGAGTTGGCACTTCCGACAGACGTCCTGGGTCGTCGCCGCGCCACACCGCTCGCACTCCCGAAGCGCAGGGCCGCTGTCGCCGTCGCTGCTGTCGGTGCTTTCGACGCCCCCGTCGTCAATGCCGTCGCCGTTGGCACCCATGCCATCGCCGCCGCTTCCGTCGTCCCGGTGCTCGCGGGCGGCGAGCGCGGCGAGTTCCTCGTAGCCGGCCATGATCGAGTGCCGAGTTCCGGGATGATTCTCTTCGAGTCCGAGCAGGAGGGCTTTGATCTCGCCGCGGTAGGCCTCGCTCGCGTGGGGACATTCGGCCATGTGTACCGGCAGGTCCCGGAGGTGAGCGTACAGCGCGACTTCCTTCTCGGGAACGTCGCGCAGCGGTTTCGCCCGGGGGACGAACGCCTCCGAGTCGCCTCGCTCGTCGAACCCGCCCAAGCTCGCGTCGAAGTGTTTCGCGACCTGGCGGACATCACCCCCGAAGAGGTTCATCAGCGCGGTCTGGGCCTCGTCGTCGAGATTGTGGCCGGTCAGCAGTTTGTCGGCGTCGTACTTTCTCGCACCTGCTTCGAGCAGGTTCCGGCGAAAGACCCCGCAGTACGCACACGGGGCCATTCCTTCGGGGTCCTCGCGGGCGACGTCGTCCATCTCCAGGTCGAACTCCTCGGCGTAGCTCAGCAATTCGTGGTCAAGCCCGAGCGAGTCGGCTAACTCGACCGAGGCATCGACGCTCGCGTCGCGATAGCCCTCGATGCCCTCGTGGATCGTGAGACACACTAACCGTATCCGGGGGTCCTCGGCGAAGGTCTCTTGGAGGACCTGAGTGAGGGCGACGCTGTCCTTGCCACCTGAGAGGCCGATCAGCCAGGTTTCGGGCTCGTCGGGAGAAGCGGCGGGACTGATCAGGCCGTCCGAGCGGACGCGGCGACGGACCCGTTTTTCGACCGAGCGACAGAGATGGGCCTCACAGAGGTGACTGCCCGAGTACGCCGCGTAGTGGACCGCCGGGCGAGAACACCGGTCGCAATCCATTGAGGGTCATTTCTGCCGAAGCGGGTTTGTGGGTTTCGACTCGCACCTTTTTCCTGAGGTCCTCGCTCGCACGCCTTCGACGTGCTCGGCTGCAGGCTCGGCAAAAATCTGCAGCAAAGACCGTTCGTTCGCCGTCTCCGACGGCTCACTCACGGATGACGAATCTGGACCGCCCCGCAATACAGACGCAAATCATCGGCAAGCCGTTCTCGAAAAACCGTGTTGACCTACGCATCTGCTCGTCAAACAACCGCAAGAGGCGGGACTGGAAGGGGCCGGGCGGTCACGGGCGCGAAGCGCCCGTGAGCTCGGGAGAGCTTCGCTCTCCCGTAGGTCGGCGAACCCCGGCGTTCACGAGAGCGAAGTGGTTCAAGAGAGCGGAACTCTCTTTTTATGCCAAGAGATGCTTCGCGTCTCTCGTAGCACTCTCGTGAGCCAACAGGATCTCCCTGCGATCCTGTGACGACGCAAGCACGTGAGCGACTGAAAGGAGCGAACGCGCGCAGCGAGCCGCGGGTAGTCGTTCGAGAGAGCAAAGCTCTCTCGTGATGACGGGAGAACTCCGTTCTCCCGAACCACGCGGGACTCGAAGAGTCCCGCGGACCATGCGAACGGGCCTCCGGCCCGTGAGCAGAAGCCGAGCGGCCGGGGGCTTCCTAAACGGTCGCGGCAACTCTCTCGAAATAGCTCGATCGAACACGACCCACTCAGCAGACAGAAGCGTTTTGTTCGTACCCGCGAAGATCGATGTAGTATGGAGACCCTTTTCCGCGGCGTCTGACGGGACTGGCCTCGCGTCCGACGCGGGTCATCGGCGTTCCGGCGGGTTTCGTCGGCTCGTTTTCCGGCTTTCGAGCGACCGCTCTCAACTACCCGACCCGCCATAACGAATGCGAATACGACGACTTAGACGACTGCTCGCATCGATTACGGAGTACTACTCATCGCTCGAAGAGCTACGCGACCGCCGTCTCGCGGTGCTCGCGCTTGCGAACCTGCTCGACATGGCATCGACGTCGATCGTCGTGCCCCTGTTGCCGATCTATGCCGAACGGTTGGGAGCTGGCCCGGTCTTTCTGGGTCTGCTCTTTACCCTGCCGACGGCGGTCAGCACCCTCTTGAGCACGCCGTTTGGCTACCTCGCCGACCGAACCTCGCGGAAACCCCCGATCGTCGCCGGCACGATCCTCGGGGGACTGTCGGTCGTCGGCGTCGGCTTCGCGGGCGACCCGACGACGCTGCTCCTCTTCAGGGGTATCGACGGCGCGGCGATGGCGATGCGTTCGGCCCCGACGACCGCGTACCTCGGCGACATCGCCGGCGAGGACAACCGCGGGAGCGTCATGTCGGCGTATCACGCCGCCGGCATGGTCTCGATCGCTGGCGGCCCGGTGCTCGGCGGTTCGCTCGCGGCGGTCGGCTCGCTCGCAACGCCGTTTTTCGTCCTCGGCGGCGTCACCTTGATCGGCGGCGTCGTTCTCGTGGGCCTCCCCCGGAGCCCGCGGGACGAACCGACCGACGGCTCGCTCTTCGGCGAATCGTCACTCGGCGAGTCGGCACTGTCGGCGGTACGGTCGGCGATCGAAACTACCCGCGAGCGCGCTTCGCTCACGGTCGGCGCGCTCCTGGCGAGTGCCTTTCTCGCCCAGGTCGGGACGAGCGCATTGAGCCCGCTGTTCGCGCCGTTGCTCGAAGCGACCGTCGGCGGCGGGCCGGCGGTCGCGAGCCTCGCCTGGAGCGCGCTCGGCGTCGGCGTGCTCGTCTTCGTCCCCGTCGGCGGGACGCTCGCCGACCGCGCCGGCCGCAAGTCCACGCTGATCGCCGGGAAGTCGATCTGGTTCGCCGTCACAATCGGACTCGTTCTCGCGTGGACACCCCTCCTGCCGGTGGTACTGATGGCCGGTGGCGGGATCGCAAGCGCCTTTACCGGACCGGCCCAGACCGCGCTACGATACGAGTCCGCACCCGAGGGCGGCGAGGGGTCGCTGATCGGCCTGTACGGGACGGCGGCCTCGATCGGCGGGACGATCGGTCCGCTCTGTGGCGGGTTCGTCGCCGGCGCGATCGGCGCCCGAGGGGCAGTACTCGCGATCGGCGTGCTCTGGGCGGTCGACGCGCTCGTGATCGGCCTCGGCGTTCGGGATCGAACGACGACGAACCGGGTAACTGGCAGACCGGAACATGCCGAGAACTGAGCGACAGTACGGTTACCGGTCGGCCAGCGACCGGCGACGATCGGGGTCACTCGGCTTCGACGGCGTCGTCGAAGCCCATCGGTTCGGGGCCTGCTCCCTCGCGGCCGAGCGCCCGGCCGAGGTACAGCGCGGAGTTGATCAGGCCGATGTGGCTAAAGGCCTGTGGGAAGTTCCCCAGGTGTGTGCCTGTCTCGGGGTCGATCTCCTCAGCGAGCAGGCCCAGGGGGTTCGCGTAGGAGATCAGGCTCTCGAAGAGGTCGTGGGCCTCTTCGATCCGCCCCGAGAGGGTCAGCGCGTCGACGAGCCAGAACGAACAGAGCACGAACGCGCCTTCCTCGCCCTCCAGGCCGTCCTCGCCGTCGTACCGGTAGACCAGCCCGTCGTCGCTGGTCAGGCCCTCGATGGTGGCGTCGATCGTCCCCTGCACCCGCCGGTCGTCGAACGGCAAGAAGCCGACGATCGGGAGCAGTAGTCCAGCCGCATCGAGGTCGTCACCGTCGAGCGTCCGGGTGAAACTGCCCTGCTCGCCGATCGACTCGTCGAACCCGCGATCGAGTACCGTCTCCCTGATCTCCTCGCGACACGCACGCCAGTCGTCGAGCGGCGCATCGAGGTCGTTCGAGGCGGCCATCTCGATGCCACGGTCGAGGGCGGCCCAGCACATCACCTTCGAGAAGACGAACTGTTTCGGGTTACAACGGACTTCCCAGATACCCTCGTCGGGTTCGTCCCACACCTCCCGGGCGTGCTCGATGATTTCCCGTAGCGCGGGCCACTCGCTTGCGTCGAGGTCAGCGCCACCGTTCGTCGTCTCGTGGGCAGCGATTAGGAGTTCGCCGAAGACGTCGAGTTGGCGCTGCTCGCGGGCGGCGTTGCCGACTCGTACCGGAGTCGACCCGCAGTACCCCGAGAGGTGATCGAGCTCCCGCTCAGTCAGATCGGTCTCGCCGTGGAGGCCGTAGAGCGGCTGGAGGTCGGCCGGATCGGTGTGACAGAGCCCCTGGAACCACTCGAAGAAGGCCCGTGCCTCGGCGCGATGGCCCAGGTTCGAAAGCGCCTGGATCGTAAAGGCACCGTCGCGCAGCCAGCTGAAGCGGTAGTCCCAATTACGTTCGCCGCCGATCTCCTCGGGCAACGACGTGGTCGGCGCGGCGGCGATCGCGCCTGACCCGTCGTGGGCGAGCAACTTGAGCACTAACCCCGAGCGGGTCGTCAGGTCGTGCCACTGACCGTCGAAGACACAGTCGTGATCGCCGCAGTCGTGCGCCCACTCGCGCCAGTACTCGACAGTGTCGTCGAGACGGCGCTCCGGGTCGACCGGACCGTCGCGGTTAGTGGATGCGTCGGCGTCGACGCCAACGTCGACTGACCCGGCGTCGGCCGCTTCGGTCTCGCGATACTGGAGCACGAACCACGCCGTCTGGCCGGCCGAGAGCGTCGTTCTAGCGGTCGCTACCCCGTCGTCGACGGTCCACTCGACCGAGGCGGAAAGCGACAGCGCCTCGCCGTCCGCACGGGCGCGAAGGCTCCCGTCGGCCGTATCGATCGTGTCGACCGTCGTTTCCGCCCGAGCGAAGTCGAGCCGGGGGGCGAACTCGACGCCGATCTCGACTGCCCCAGCGGTGGCTTCGGCCTTTCGGTAGATCGCCCGCCGATCGTCGCTGCCGCCGGTATCGGTGCTTCCGTCGTCAACCGGCATGAAGTCGGTGAGTCGAAGGGTACCCGTATCGGTCTCGAAGGTCGTTTCGAGCACGTTCGTTCGGTCGGCGTACGCCTGGCTCGACTCGAAGGAGCCCGTAGGACGTATCGAAAACGAGCCGCCCCGGTCGGCGTCGAGGATGGCGGCGAATACCCCGGCGGATTCGAGATGGGGAGCCGGGAACCAGTCGATCGAGCCGTCCCGGCTCACGAGGGCACAGCTCACCCCGTCGCCGACGAGGCCGTACCCGGCGATCGGCGTGTATTCGTGCCCGCTCTCGCTCATCGATTCGCCCCGCTGAGGTCGGTCGGGACGGCCGAGGCGCTCGGGGCGACCGGGGCCCACGCCGGAAGTGGGTCGGAAGTCGTCATCGATCCACGGAGGGGCTGAACGGGCGAAAAGCCTCCGGCGGTCGTGTGCCGTCGGTGCCGACGCGTCGGCGGCGATAGACGGTATGGGCAACGGACGGTGCGAGCGCGACGAATCGGCGTCGGACGTCGCGGCGAGTCGGCACCGGAGAACTCAATCGGAGCGGCCCGACTCGCCGTCGGGGTCGCTCCCGTCGGTACCGATCGGCTCGACGGCGTAGTCGGTGTCCACGCTGGGACCCGCGGGCTGTTCCACGTACCCGGATTCGAGCTGTGCCTCGCGGGCTTCGCTCAACAACAGCGCCGAGTTGATCAGGCCGATGTGGCTGAATGCCTGCGGGAAGTTGCCCCGGCCTTCGCCGGTCTCGGGGTCGACCTCCTCCGCGAGCAACCCCAACGGACTCGCGAACGACACGACCGAGTCGAACAGTTCGGTCGCTTCCTCGATGCGGCCCGAGAGGGCGAGCGCGTCGACGAGCCAGAACGAACAGAGCACGAAGGGGTTGTCCTCGCCAGCGACGCCGTCAGGAGCGTCGTAGCGATAGACCAGCCCGTCGTCGGTCGCGAGCCGCGAGCGAACCGCGTCGATCGTCCCCTGGATCCGCCGGTCGTCGACGGACAAGAAGCCGACGACCGGCAACAACAAGGCGGTGGCGTCGACCGCGGTGTCGGTCTCAAAGGTTCGGGTGAAACTGCCGTGGTCGCCGATCGCCGGATTGAACCCCGCTTCGAGCACCGTTTCCTTGATCTCCGCGCGGGTCTCGCGCCAAGCCCGTGTCGGGGCGTCGAAGCCCTGCTCGCGAGCCATTTCGATGCCACGGTCGAGGGCGGCCCAGCACATCACCTTCGAGAAGACGAACTGTCGCGGCTCGCTGCGGACCTCCCAGATGCTGCTTCCCGGCAGGTTCCAGACCTCGCGGGCGCGCTCGATCACCCGGCGGACCGTTGCCCACGTTTCGGCTGAGAGGCCCTCGCCGCGCCGGGAGGTCTCGTAGACCGCGAGGACGAGTTCGCCGTAGACGTCGAGTTGGCGCTGGTCGCGGGCGGCGTTGCCGATCCTAACAGGGGCCGACCCGCGATAGCCCTCGAACCCGTCGAGGATCTCCTCGCCGACATCGGTTTCGCCGCGTAGGCCGTATAACGGGCGGTAGAGCGGCTGGTCCAAGCTCTCCGGATCGCCTTCAGCCAGGCCGAGACACCAGTCGAAGTAGCGTCTCGCTGCGTCGGTGTTGCCGAGGCGGTAGAGCGCCTGGACCGAAAAGGCGGCGTCGCGTAGCCAACTGAAGCGGTAATCCCAGTTGCGCACCCCGCCGATCTCCTCGGGTAGCGAGGTCGTCGGCGCGGCGGCGATCGCGCCGGTCCCGTAGTGGGTGAGCAGCTTGAGCACCAACCCCGAGCGCACTACGAGGTCGTACCGGGGACTGTCGAAAACACACTGGGAGGGGTGGGTACACCGACGCGCCCACGCGCGCCAGTAGCGGATCGTCCCCGCCAGGGCGGCCTCGTGCTCGGCGGGCGAGAGCGGATCGTGCGCGCCGTACTGGAGGGAAACGACCAGGTTCTCGCCCGCCGAAAGCGTGTGGGCCGCGTGCGCGGTATGATCCCGGGTCCAGCGGTCGCCGCCGTCGCCATCGTCACCGTCGTCGATCGAGAAATCGAGCGGTGCCGACGCCGACAGGAAGAGGCGCTCGCCGTCCGCGCGGGCGACGACGCCGGCAGAAGTCGGTTCGATCCCCGTCGCCGCCCGAGCGTAGTCGAACCGAGGGGCGAAGTCGACGGCGATGCCGACCGCGCCTTTCGTGCACTCGACCCGTCGGTAGATCGCTCGTGTCGGGAGTTCGGGCGTCCGTTCGTTATCCGTGACGGGCATGAAGTCCGTGAGCGTTATCCGGCCGGTCGGCGTCTCGAATTCGGTCTCTAAGACGTTCGTGCGGGAAACGTACGACTGCTCGCTCGCGTACTCGCCGGCCGGCCGAAGGGCGAAGTGTCCCCCGCGGTCGGTATCGAGGATCGCCGCGAAGACGCTCGGGGAGGCCAACTCCGGTACCGGAAACCAGTCGATCGAGCCGTCGCTGCCGACGAGCGAACACGTCTCTACGTTCCCGAGGAGGCCGTACTCCGCGAGCGGCGTATATTCCATCTGGAGGGCTTCAGTAATAATGCGTACCTTCACTACATAAGGTTGTTGGCCGGTGTGAAAGTGGCACGTACGCCTAACCGTCAGTAGCCGGCGACTACCGGCGGTCGTATCGGCTGGGATCCGACGAGTATGAGTCCAGCGGTCAACGATTCGGTGTAACGGTCGTGTCGAGTGGCGGGGGCGCGACAAGGCAGAGCGAGCGGCAGCGGTACTAATCGGCCGGTGAGCGTTGCCACAGGCTGTACCGGGTGGGACTGGAAGCTCCCGGACGGTCGGCGAAGGCGGACGACGCGAGCACCGTAGGTGAGCGACGAAAGGGAACGAACCGAGGAGCGCAGCGAGGCCTCCGAGTTGATTCGTCCGGGGGCTTCCGAAACGATCCCAGCAGCTCGTTTCCCGAAGATTACGAACCGAGCACTACCCGGCCGACAGCGGAAACGGTTTTGCGCGCCGGGCGAGAAGGGGAAGCGATGGACGACTCGGATGGCATCGATCGATCGGCGGCGGTTGCGCGGCTCTCCCGGCTGGTCGAGACGATAGAGAGCGAGGTCATGCCGGTGCCGGTCCGGGAGCTGTGGACCTACGGCGACGTCGCGCTCGGGCTCGATCCCGTCTCGCGGCTCGACGTCTATCTGACGAAAGACCTGCTGTTTCACGGCGAGGGCGAGCGCGAAGCCGACTTTCGCGAGTCACACGGCGTCGAAGGCGTCGGGAAGACGGTACGCGCGGCGTGGGCCGAGCAGTTCCCCGAGTACGTCAGGGCGAACGCCAATGGCCACGTCGCACCCGAAAAGTGTCTCGCGGCACACCTCGTCGACGACGACGAGCCGATCCACGTCGAGGTGTGTAACGCGAGCTTCGAGGACAACGTCACCCAGCGCCTGCGTGGGGCGACCGCGCGGGGGAACTACGAACAGATCCTCGACCCGCGCGGAGTGTGTCTCTGGGCGGAAGGCACCCGCAGCGAGACGGCCTTTTCGAAGCTACAAGAGGGCGAGTTCGTCTTCCCGACGCTCGGAGAGGCACTTACCATGATCGGCATGGACGACGACGAAGCAGCCGAAGCCGCCGACGCGATGGCCGCCTACCGCGCTAATCAAGAAGGCGCAACGGTTCGCGGCGACGTAGTGTAGCTCCACCGTCACGGCGTCGAGCGGTCACGGAATCGAGCGGCCACGGGAGCGGACACGACCGATCGGACGGGGACGGCGCACTGGTAGCCACACACTATTTGTTCACCGCGGGAGAGGGGAGAATCGGAATGAACGACGATCGAACGGCGACGCGACGACAGACGCTTCGTACTGCCGGACTGCTGGCGGTAGCAGGACTTGCCGGCTGTGCGGCTCCCAGCGGTGGCGGCGAAGGTGAGGGTGGAGGCGAAGGGGGCGGTGAAGGTGGCGGTGGCGAAGGCGGTGGGGGGGAAGGCGAGGGCGGCGGAGAAGGTGGTGAAGGCGGCGGTGGCGAAGGAGAGGGCGGTGAAGGTGGCGGCGAGGGTAGGGGCGGCGGATACGGCGGTGGGGAGGGAGAAGGCGGCGAGGGGGGCTGACCGATCGGTGGCGGCGTCGAGGGGCGCTCAGTCGCTTCCGCCGCGCAGTCGTGCGACGCATTCGATGTTCCAGGCGTAACCCCGGCCGTCCTCAGTGGGGGTTTCAAGTATCAACGGGCGCTCGCCGAGGGCGTCGTCCGAAACGATCGCCGCCATCCCCGCCGCGCCGATCTCACCCTCGCTGACGTGGGCGTGTTCGTCGGCGTTCGACCCGCGGGGGTGCTTCGAGTCGTTCAGGTGGATGCATCGAAGGTGATCGAGTCCGACCGTCGAATCGAACGCCTCGACGGTTTCTGCCACGCCTTCGGGCGTCGAGAGATCGTAGCCCGCGGCGAAGGCGTGGGCGGTGTCGAGACAGACCCCGATATCGGTATCGGCGAGGTCCCGGACCCGCCCGAGGTGGGCGAAGTCGTCGCCGAGTTTCGTCCCGCTACCGGCGTCACTCTCTATGAGCAACGTCACGCCCTCGGGTACGTCGAGCGCGTCGATGGCGCTCGCGGCGTTTTCCAACCCCGCCTCGACGCCCGCGCCGGTGTGTGCGCCGAGGTGGACATTCACGTACTCGATTTCCAGTTGGGCAGCGGCGTCGAGTTCTTTCTGTAGACTCGAAATCGACTTCTCGCGTAAGTCGTCCTTCGGGGTCGCGAGATTTACCAGATACGAGGAGTGAATCACCCACGGGCCGTCGATCGCGTCCTCGCTTTCGTCTCTGAAGCGTTCGGCGATGTCGGCGTCGATCGGCGGTTGCTTCCAGACCTGCGGGGAGTGGGTGAACACCTGCCCGCAGTTGCCGCCGACGTCGAGCTGGCGCTCTACTGCGTTGTCGATCCCGCCGGCGACCGAGACGTGCGCGCCGACGTGTGCCGCGTGCGTGTCGGACGTAACCATGGTCGCGCTCCGGCCGGTGCGAACATAGCGGCTTCGACTTCCCGGCTCGTCGTTCGACCCGGCGAAGGGGTTTTAGCTCCTGTATACGTGCATACGTACGTAATCGATGGGGACGAAGACGATCAGCCTCGACGACGCAGCATACGATCGCCTGCGCGCGGAAACCGCGAGGACGAGAGCTTCAGCGATGCGGTCAAACGGATCACCGATGTCGTGGCAGCGGATTGGCGGCGCGGGTTCGGCCGGTACGGCGAGGACGAGGCGGATGCCGACGTGTTCGAGGAGACGATGCAGCGGTTTGGCGCGATCACGCCGAGGAGTTCGTCTGGAACTGGTGACTGTCTATGTCGAACAGTAGATCGGGATAACCTCAACCTCAACCTCATAGGGAGTTCGTTTGCAACCCGGTTCATCGGTCACCGTCTCGGCGTCGTCAACGTCGCTTCAATCCCACAAAGAGTTCGTCTGTAACTCGGCACGGGGGTGATCGGCGATGACTGAACAAGCTTCGATCCCACAAGGAGGTCGTCCGTAACGCAGACAGAGATGTCTGGTTTCCGCATCGGATGCAGCTTCGATCCCACAAAGAGTTCGTCTGTAACGATGCCAGATCCGCGAGGGACAGAGTCCGTATCCGTCGCTAGGTACATAGTGTTTCCGTCGACCTCCGATACCCAGCTCACCCCCGGGGAGTCGATGGAAACCAGTGGCTCGGACGGCCGAGGGTGATCGGACTCGCGTCCGGCGAGGATACAAATACCGGGATCGGAGCAAAACGTCTCATGGACGAACCGGTCGGCCTCACGGTCGGCGAGCAGGCTCCCGACGCCGCCGCGACGCTCGTTCGCCCCGGCGGCGAGACCGAACGCGTGGCGCTGTCGGCGCTGGTTCGCGAGCGCCCGGTACTGCTCTCGTTTTACCCGATCGATTTCAGCCCCGATTGCATCCGAGAGTGGTGTGCGTTCCGCGACTTCGAGTGGTTCGCGAGCGGCGAGAACAACCGATCTCGGGCTCGCGGACGCCTTCGGCGTCAAATACCGGGCCTTCGGCGTCTCGACGTGCGCCCGCCGGTCGTGTTCCCTCGTTGACGAAGACAGGGAGGTCAGGTATCGTTGGGTCGCCGAACACTGGCTCGATCCGACGCGAGACGTCCCCTCGATGGCCGAACTGTCGACGGGGATCCGCGAGGCACTCGACATCGAAGCCCCCGATCGCTTCGGGATGGCCTGAGCGGTGAGCGAACGGCAGCGAGACGTTCGGATCGGTCTGAGGCAGGTCCGTGCGTCGCGAACCGACCCGGGCGCTGACACGATCGACCAGCCGATCGGCTAGCGTGTCGCCCGACCGGTCGTCAGGCCCCGGTTCCACTCGTCCGTGGCGTACTTCCCTTCCG
The DNA here is from genome assembly GCA_003022925.1 of Halobacteriales archaeon QS_8_65_32. Classification (GTDB taxonomy): domain Archaea; phylum Halobacteriota; class Halobacteria; order Halobacteriales; family Halococcaceae; genus PXQR01. Next base: position 70,049 of record PXRY01000100.1, read on the forward strand.
CACGTTCGTGTGCACGCGAGAGTTCGTCGTCGGTCCACTCGCCCGCATCGGCGTTCGCCCACTCGCGAAGCGTTCGGGCGAGAGTCTCGACCGCTTCGTTGCGACCGACGGCGGCGTGGGCGTCGATGCCGGTCACTCGCTCGCAAAAATCCCGTAGAGTGGCGTCGGGGTCGGCGAAGACCGCGAGGTGACGGTCGGCGTCGACGGAGTAGGTGAGCGAGCCGTGCTGGACGACCGCATCCCGGCGGCGGTACTGGGCGTTGCCGCTCACTTTTTTCTCGCCGCCGTCCTGGCTGTCCTCTCCGTCCCCGCTCACGACGACGTCGTGGGCCGGGTGCAGCGCCCGCAGGTAACAGGCAGGCTCGTAGATCGCCGGCTGTGAAGCCTCGGCGAAGCGCGCGTCGACGCCCAGCCGCGAGAACGCCGCCAAGACCGGCTCGCAGAGTCGTTCGTACGAGTCCATGAGGTCGCCGGGGAGTTCCTCGACGGGCGCGACGATCGAATAGGAGACGTCGCCCCACGAGTCATGATAGATCCCCCCGCCGCCAGTCTGGCGGCGCACGACGTCGATCCCCTCGCGCTCGCAGAACTCCCAGTCGACGGTTTCGGGCGCTTGGTGGTAGCCGAGCGAGAGGGTCGCGGGCTCCCAGCGGTAGACCCGGAGGGTCCGCGGGCCACCGGCGGCGGCGGTTTCGGCGGCTATCTCGTCGAGCGCCATGTTCATCGCCCCGCCGCGGACGTCCTCAGCGATGAGTCGCCAGTCCCGGTCGGCGAGCGTCGTCATAGTTCGAGAAGGGGCCAGGACCCGAAAGCGATTGCGATGATCGAAGTCCGAAACGTGCGAGCCCACTGCTGCGATGATTGGATACACCGGGTGAACGGACACGCCCTGGCGAAGGTTGGGTTAGTTTAGCAGCTTTCAGGAAGATCCGCTGAGACCGTTTTAGAAGCCCCCGACCGCTCGGCTTCTGCTCATGGGCCGGAGGCCCGTTCGCATGGTCCGCGGGGCTCTTCGAGTCCCGCGTGGTTCGGGAGGACGGAGTTCTCCCGTCATCACGAGAGAGCTTTGCTCTCTCGAACGACTACCCGCGGCTCGCTGTCGTTCAAAAGGCCGCGCGAGGCGCGGCCTTTTGTGATGACGAAAGGCGCTTCGCGCTTTTCGTTATGCCGAGAGACGCGAAGCGTCTCTCGTAGCACTCTCCCGAGCTAACGGGCGCTTCGCGCCCGTGACCGCCCGGCCCCTTCCAGTCCCACCCGAACCGGTTCCGTCGGTTTTTATTGCCTAACCAGACACCGCCGTGGCGAACCGATACCTCATGGCGACGGCGACCGTTCGACGGGACAGCGACGATGGCAGGGCACGATCAAATCCACGGAGGCGAATGGAACGACGGGAACAGACGCGACAGCGGAACAGATCAAAAAGAGTTAAAAGCGACCGAAAGGCCGCAATTCAGGCGATACGAGCCGGCCGACGCCGACGCCGTGTGGGAGTTACACGAGCGGGCACTGCGCGATGCCGGTACCGACCCGGCGGACGTCCCGGGTACCGAGGACCTCCGCCGGATCGAAGCGGCCTACCTCGATGTCGGCGGCGAGTTCCTGATCGGTGTCGTTCCCGCGACCGAGGACGAGAACGTAAACGGAAACCCGCGCGACGATCCCGGGGCCGAAGCCGAGGACGACGGCGCGAGTCCGGAGCGTCGAACGCACCGCCGGCCGTCACGTGCGCGGGAGCTACGCACCGACGACGGCCTACTCGTCGCGATGGGTGGGTTCGTCCCTCGCGAGGCGAGCGACGCGGGCAAGCGAACGCTCGCCGGGGCGGCCGAACTCCACCGGATGCGGGTCGCCCCGGCCGTCCAGCGGCGCGGGTACGGCCGGGAGCTACTGGAGCGCGTGGAAAGGCGGGCCGCCGACTCAGGGTTCGACCGACTGCTCGCAACGACCGCGCGCAACCAGTCGGCGGCAATCGCCTTCTATCCCGCAGCGGGGTACGAACGCGTCGGCGAGTCGACCGACTCGGGCTATCGGTTGCTCCACTTCGAGAAACGACTGTGAATCGGCGTTGGCCTGCTTCGTGGTCGATCCGGACCGAATCACGTCGGATCGGTCGCTCGACTCGATACGACACGGTACCGATATTGGATCAGAAGCCGGGATCAGTCTCCGACACGCGCGGCGATCGCGTCGCGGGCGTTCTCCGCACAGTCGCGATCCCCGCGGCCAAAGTGCAGGGTGTTCTCGTTGATCGGGTCGCTGAGCAATCCCCCGGAGTCGACCGCGACGCCGGCTTGCTCGATCTGGATGTAGCCGATGGTGATCCCCGCCGAGTAATCGACCCCCCGGAGTTCGTCGACCGGGATCGTCTTGTCGTCGAACTTCGAGCGCGGGACCCGTTCGATGACGACGCGGTCGTCATGCACCGCGAGGGTCCCGTCCTGGAACTCACAGACAACGACGGCATCGGCGTGGGCGTCCGCGTGTTCGGCCGCCGGATCGGTGCCCGTCGGTTCACCGTCGTCCCGGTTCCACGGGAGCTTCACCATCACTGTTCCGTACTTCGGAGCCTCTCAAAAAGGGTTTGCCCGCCGCCGTCGAACCCGAACCGCTGTGTGCCACGGCCGGCGAACGGCACGGCTGTGAGCCAGACGGGCGATCGACTCAGTGGCGACTTACTCCTCGGTGTGCGGGCCGGTCTATTCGTCGTCAACCTGGAAGGGGACTTCGTCGGGCGGCAGGTAGCGGCGAACGGGGGCGCGTCCCCTACGAGGGACACGGCTATGAGGTCCGTTGCCACGAGTTCGACAAGCCCCTATGAGAAGGCACCGACGAGTCAGCGCCCGGCCCGGTAGCTCGACGATGTATCGACCGGAGAAGTACGGCTCCACTGGTCGGCATCGAAGAGTTTTCGCCGGCCCGTCCCCGAGAAGTAGGAAGTGACGAGAGTCCTCCATTACGCCGACCTCGAAAGCGCCTACGACGATCCCGAACGGATCGGTCGGCTAGCCGGACTCGTTCGAAGCCGGCGGGACGGCGAGACGATCGTCGTGGGAAGCGGCGACAACACGGGCCCCGGCGTCCTGGCACTGAAGACGAACGGCCGGCAGTCGCTCGATTTCTTCCGCGCCGTCGATCCGGACGCCGATACGTTCGGCAATCACGAGTTCGATTACGAACCGGAGACGACCCGAGGGCTCGTCCGCGAGTCGCCACAAACGTGGGTGTGTGCGAACGCTTTCGACGGTGACGAGCCCTTTGCCGTCGAGGAGGGCGTCGTTCCGTGGACCGTCGTCGGGACGACAAGCAGCCAGGTCGGCGTGTTCGGCGTCGCCTCGCCCGACACCGGTGACATATCGCCGCCTGCGGCGTCGCTCTCGTTCACCGATCCGATCGACGCCGCCCGCGACGCGGTCGCCGCCCTTCGCGAGCGGGACGTCGATCGCGTTCTCGGCCTCTCACACTGCGGCGACGACGACGATCTCGCGGCGGCGATCGAGGCGGACGCAATCTGCGGCGGTCACTATCACGAGCCGCGCGAAGACATCGTGGCCGACACGCTGGTCGTCCGTCCCGGTGCCAGTGGCGAGCACCTCGTCGAGGTCGATCTCGACACCGATAGGCCGACGGCGACCTGGCACACCGTTACCGACGGTCCGCTCGACGAGGGGGTCGCAGACCGTCTGCGCGAGCGGATGCGGGCGGTCGGTCTCGACGAGGTCGTCACGACGCTCGATGTGCCGATCGACCGACGGCCAATGCTCGGCGAGACCGCCGTCGGCAACTTCATTGCCGATGCCTTCCGGCACGCCGGCGAGACGGACGTCGGTCTCGTCCACGCGGGGTCCGTCCGGGATACGAACGAGCCGTTCGTCGGCGAGGTGACCGTTGGCGATCTCGTTTCGCTGCTTCCGTTCGATAACGAGTTGGTGACGCTCGAACTCTCCGGTCGGGAACTCCGAGAGACGGCGCGTCTGGCGAGCGGTAGCCACCTCGATCTCCCCGACGAACGCTGGTGGCCGGGCCACTTCAGCAACGTCACGATCGTCTGGGATCACCCGTCCCGGGAGCTCGTAGATGGGACGGTCGGCGGCGAGCCGATCGACGACGAGCGAACCTATACGCTGACGACGTTCGACTACAACATCACGTACGATCCGCTGTTCCCCCGTCTGACCGACGAGCGCGTCCTCGAAACCATCGGCTCACAGCACGACGCCATGATCGCGTACGCTCGGGAGTTCGGCATTCCGACCGAAACCGACGGGCGCTTGATCCGACACGGACTGGAATAGATGTCGAACACCCCTACCGGACCGACCTCATAGCATGACGCCACGGACCCTCCAGTACTCCGATCTCGAAAACGCCTACGACCACCCCGAGCGGATCGGTCGGCTGGCCGGCCTTCTGAACCGCTTACGCGGAGCCGACACCCTCGTCGTCGGTTCGGGCGACGACCTCGCGCCGGGGGTGTGCTCGCTCGCGACCCGGGGTCGGTGTGCGCTTCCCTTCTTCCGTGCCGTTCGCCCCGACATCGAAACCTTCGGCAACCACGACTTCGACTACGGCCTCGATCGCACGCTCGAAATCGTCCGCGAGTCGCCCCAAGAGTGGATCAGCGCCAACGTCGCCGTCGAGGGGACGCGCTTCGGGGCCGCTGAGGGCGTTCGCCCCGCCACCGTCCGCGAGGTCGACGGGCGGCGCGTCGGGTTCGTCGGCGTCACCGACCCCGCGACGACCGACATGACCCCAGTCGCGGGCGACCTCGACATCGACGATCCGATCGCGGCGATCGCCCGGCGCTGTGACGTCGACGCCGTCCTCGGCGGGCACGTCCACGACGAGCGGATCGCGACGATCGACGGGACCGTCTGTACGCGGCTGAACGCGAACGGCCGCCGGATCTGCGAAATCGATCTCGACGCGGGCGAAGCGCGATTCCACGAGACTGCCGAGGGGCCGCTCGACGAGGAGGTACAGGCGGCCTACGAGGCGACCTATGAGGAAACGGGTCTGGGGGAGGTCGTCGCCGTTATCGACGAGCCGATTGCCCGGTCGCGGGCGCTGCGCTTGGGCGGGGAGTGTCGAGCGGGGAACTTCGTCGCGAACGCTTACCGTTGGGCGGCCGGCGCGGACTGTGGGCTGCACGACGCAGGCGGGATGCGCGACGGGCCGGCGCTCGCAGGCGCGGTCAGGGTCGCCGATCTCGTGAGCCTCGTCCCCTTCGACAAGCGGGTCGTTTGCTGTGAGATCACGGGGCGGGAGTTACGCGAAGTCCTCGCCGAGGGATACCGGGCGTCCCGCGGGAGCGGCGAGCCGAACTGGTACGCCCACGTGAGCGGGCTTCGGGTCGTCCACGATACGAGTAACCGAACCGTCGTCGAGTGCTGGATCGACGGCGACGACGAGGGCGACGATGGAGAGAACGGCGACAAGGGCGACGACGGTAGTGAGAACGACGGTATCGAGGACGATAGCGGAGAACTCCTCGACCCCGACCGGACGTACACGCTCGCGACGAACGACTACCTGCTCGCGACGCACTACGAGGTCTCGACGTTCACGCCCGCCCACCGATCGCGGGATCTCGACGTTCAATGGGAGGTACTCGCCGCTTACGCCCGCGAGCGCGGCATCGATCCCCGGATCGACGGCCGAATCGTCCTCCGCGAGTGAGAGGTGAGATCGGGCGAGCGAGTCCGCATAGCGGGACGTTTCGAACGCCCGTCGCTGACTCCCCGGCGAACGGCTCCCCGTCGAATAGAAAGGTTGAGAACGCTCGGGTCGAAACGGCGACCGAATGGTGTCGGTGCTGGCCCCGGTTCGCTATCCTCTCTCCGAGTTCTCGAAGACGACCCTCCGGGAGGGCGCTCGCCTTGCCCGCGAGCGCGAGGCGAACCTCGTCGTGTTGCACGTCACACCGTATCACGCGAGTGAGAACGTGACCCGCCGGGAGTTGAAACGCGCCGCCGAACGCGTCGTCGGCCGCCTCCCCCAGGCGCGCTATCTCGTCCGATCGGGCTTTCTCATCGAGGAGACGATCTTGGAGGAAGTCGCCGCCGAAGGTGCCGACATCGTCGTGATCGGCAAGAGTCAGGCGAGTCGCTGGCGGCGGGTCTTCCGGCGGATCGCGGATGACCCGGACGTCGAACGCTTCCTGCGCCGGGAACTCGACTGTAAGGTCGTCACCGTTGCCGAGCCCTAATATCCCTGAGCGGTCGGCCACCGGCCGGAGGACCTGCCGCCGTCGACGCGCCCCACGCCGACGCGAACGACCCTAGCTGCTCGTTCCCGGATCGTCGCTGCCGATCGGGCTAACCCTCTTCGTGTAACGTCGGTGCAGCGAGAGTTCGGCGTCCAGTAACCGTGCCGTCTACCGGTCGTCCGGCGTTCGACCGTCGGCGCCGGCTCCGGAACCGGAGCCGGTTTCCCCTTCAGTCGTCGCCTCGGTCGTTGTTCCGGAGTCGGTTCCGTGGCCCGACTCGGGTTCCGGTTCCGGTTCGGGTTCGAACCCGGGTCCGGAACCGGTGCGCTCGCCGTCGCCGAACCGTCGCCTTTCGTCGTCTCCCGCGCCACCGGCCCGCTCGTCGAGCGATATCGGAAGGGTGCCGCTCGTCTCGTCGAACACGAGATGCGAGTGGGGGTAGGCCATCTCGACGTCGGCGTCGTCCAGGGCCTCCCAGACGTTCTCCTGGACCGCGGAGCGCACGGTGAGCAGTTTGTACGGCTCGCGGGCCCAGTACCGAAGCGTGAGCAACACGCCGTGGTCGGCGAACTCGTTGATGTAACACGTCGGCGCGGCCGGGTACCGAGCGCTACCGATCCGGATATCCGGGCCACCGGAGACGACGACCTCTACCTTCCGGGCGGCGCGCTCGATGAGGGTGCGTGCCTCCGCTAAGTCGCCCTCGTACGTAACGAGGACGTCGAGACGCAGGCGGGTCCGGGGGTCCTCGGCGGAGTAGTTGATCACGTCGCGATCGCGCATCGTCGCGTTCGGAACGACCATGAACGTGTTGTCGAGCGTGAATATCTTGGTGTAACGAAGGGTGATGTCCTCGACGAACCCTCGCTGGCCGGTCTGATTGCGGTTTGCGCTGTCGACGAACTCGATCATGTCGCCGATCTCGTAGGGTTGGTCGGCGAGGATCAACAGTCCATTGACGATGCTACCGATGATCGGCGTCAACACGAGCACCGTCGCGGCGGTGAGCACCGTCGCAGACAGCACGAGGTCGCTGATCCGTAGGACTCCGGCGACACCGAGGGCGACGAATACCGCGGCGAGCATGATCACACTACGGATACTTCCGAGCACCGATTGGACGACGCTCGGTCGTCGGAATCGACGGGCGACCCGCCGGCTGAGCAGGCGGACGACGAGTTTCGAGCCGTACCACGCGACGAGTAGTACCATCAACGCGAGCACCAGACGAACGAGCCACGTCGGGATCATTGGCAGCCAGTCCGGCCAGAGATCGCCAAGGAAGTCGACGGTTCGCTGAGTACTTTCGTCGATCTGTTGGCCCGGTGCCGGTCCGCTCGCGTTGTCCGTCCCGTTCGTGTTACCCGAACTGTTCGTCGTAGTTCCGTTCGCGCCGATACCGACCCCGGTCTGTAGCGGAAGGGTAACGAACGCGGCACTCGCTATTGCGCGCGACACCACGGTCACCACACCCGCCAGGCCCATGACGGTCGCTTCGACCCACAGGGAAAAAACGTTCCGACACCCGCTTTTTCGCTCGCACCTTTTTTTCGTCGGGTTTCCTCGCTCGTGCCTCCGACGCTCGCTGCGGAAACCACTCCTACGAAAGTCCGCACCGAAAGCCGCGACTCTCGCTCGTCTTCGACTCGCTTGGTTGCGGGGAACCGCTTGCGCTCCGCGCTCGCGGATGCGCTGGTTCCGCCCTGACCGAGTCTCCCGTTCGGTCTCGACGCGTCGCTCACGAGAAACCCGTTAATCGCCGGCTGATCGTATCCCGAATACGCCGGCCGACCATGGCAACACGGGAACGGCGTTCGACGTCGTTCACGAGACAGTTCCGTCCGACGTGTTGCTTGCCGGTTTCTCGGAGTTCGGCCCGACAGGGCTCACTGCTGTCGATTACCTCATCGACCAGCTCGACTCGGAAGGACCAGCCACGTCACTGCGGAAAACTTGCCGCCGATCGCGCCCTTCTCGGGGGGTGTGCCTCGCCATCACACCCGGCTGTTCTCGAAGCCCGATCTCGATCGCACCGTATTCGTCGGCGAACTGTTCGTCTCGCTCGGGGCCGCGGATGCCTTCGCGAGCGCGGTCATCGAGTGGATCGAGCGAAACGACGCCGAGGAAATCGCCGCTCTCTCGGGGTCCCGATCACCACGGGCCCAACGCACATCGGACCTTTCACATCGCAACCGACGACTACCGCGAGCAACGCCTCGTCGATCTCGATTCCGAACACGCCCCGGCACCGATGGGCAACGGTTATCTCAGTGGTGTCAACGGCGCGCTCGTGACCCACGGGCTCGACCACTCGCTCGTGGTCAACGTCCTTTCGACATCCGTCCATGCCCGGGGGCCGGACGTCGACGGCGCGTTGCGCCTGCTCGAAACGGTCGTCGACATCTACGGGCTCGACGTCGACACCGCGCCCTTGGAGGAGTTCGCTGCGAGCGTCGCCGGCCACCACGAGCGCCCCGCCGAACACGTCGAAGACACTCAGGACGACACCCGGTACGATGACCGGATATTCATGTGATCGCCGGCGGGCGTTCGTCCGTACCGACCCCTGCCGTCCCCGTTCCGATATGTATAGTCCCGGCGGCTTTTTCCCCCGGAAAGCGGCCGAGGCGACCACCGCCGTATGTGCTGGCACCATCGTTTTGTGAGCGACACCGCAAGGAGAATCATGGCACACGACCGATCGAGTTCCGACGACCGGGCGACGAGCGAGGCCGCCGAGGACGTTACCGACGCCGCGGGACGGCGGCGACGCGAGCGTGCCGAAAGCGCCGAACAGGCCTCGCGTGAACTGGAGGGCGACTTCGAGGCGATCGAGTACCCCGTGGCGAGCGAGGACTTGGCGATCGAGTACGCCGACCGGGAGATCGAGATGGCGAACGAGACCGAATCGCTCGGCAGCGTCTTCGACCGGCTCGCCGGCGAACAGTACGACTCGCCCGAAGAAGTCAGGGAGGCGGTCTACGGCGAGCTCACCGGCCAGGCCGGGACGATGAACGAGGCGAACGCGGAACGCGACCTCCAGGGGCTCGACGAGCACAATCCCGACGACGCCGCCGACTGACGGTCGAAGGGAGGAAACGCTCCGATACGGACCCGCTACGGCGATGCAAACGACCGGGAGCCGACACGGATAGGGGTCGAAAGTGACGATCGGCCTCGTCGCTCAGGCACGAGGGGCGGTGTTTAGTTGCGCGATGAAGACCGACGAGAACGGTTCGGGTGGGACCGGAAGGTGCCGACCGCTCGGCGTTCTTGTAAGCGAGTGGAACGAGCGAACGAGAGCTCGAAGGACGAGCGAAGCAAGTCCTTCGTAGAACCCCAGCGTTCTTGCGAGCGAGAGCAGGGAAGAACTTTGCTCCGACCGCGTTCGCGAGAACGAAGTGGTTCGAGAGAGCGGAGCTCTCTTGTCATGCCGAGAGACGCGAAGCGTCTCTCGTAGTACTCTCGTGAGCCAACAGGATCGCGGTGCGATCCTGTGATGACACAAGCACGTGAGCGATGAACGAACTAAAGGAGCGAGCGCGCGCAGCGAGCCGCAGGAGCCGAGCGCGTCGGGGGCTTTCAAAACGGTCTCGCCAGCTCTTCTCCTGAAAGTCGCAAAAACGGCCAGCACGGAACAGCTAAGGGTTAACTGTCGAACGGTTCCTCGTCGCGGTGGGCGTCGGGGTTCGACGACTCGCGGGCGGCGGCCTCGCGTTCTACCGACTCTTCGACCTCCTGTTCGGCTTCCTGTTCCTGGGTACGTTTGCGGGCTTCCTCGCTCGCCTCGGTACCCTCCTCGTTGGCTGCGCGGGCGAGGTCGACGTCGGCGTCGTGTTCGTTGTCCGCCGAACGGTCGGCCTCGGCGTCGCCGCGTCGCAGGGTAATCGCCTCGCCGTCCTCGGCGACCGAGTCGATCGCGATCCGAGGAAGCGGGTAGTCGTCGGCCCCATGGTCGCCGCCTCCGCCGTCGCTGCCTCTACCGTCGCCGCCGTCCCCGTTCTCGGTTGTCGCATCCCAGCCGAGCGTCGCGAGCACGGTCTCGGGGGCGTCGGCGGCCGGTTCGACGTAGGCGACGCCCTCGTCAACGTGGGCAACGCTGCCGAGGCGATCGCCGTCGGGTGTGTGGACGGTTGCGTCGACGACCGCTTCAGTGAGGTCGCGGACCATATCGGAACGAGGAACGGGCAATTATTGTGCGTACTGCCTGCCCGTGCAGGCAGGTACGATAATACCGCTCCGTCCGGGCGGGGAGCGAAGGGAAACTATAGACGACCGACCACTGAGCGGGGCGTACCGGGTGCCGTTCGCCGGGCGTTCGACGGCTCCACTCACGCGCCGCGGAGACGCTACGAATACACCGCGAAGCTACTACAAAGCGAACCCAAAACAGGGGTCGAACCGGTGTGACACATTCAAAACATTATTCGGAACGATATCGTGGCTCGAAACGACGAAGCATTTAAGTATAATCGACTCGTTTCGTTGGATACGAACTGTGGCTCTCGGGTTTTCGGTCAATCTGACCTTGGAGTCGGAACCCTGCCTCGACCGGTGACGAAACCATGACAGACACTCGATTCAGAGCGCGACCGGAGCGCACCGACGAGCGCGAGCAACGCGAGGGTGAACGCACCGAGGAGAGCAGCGAGGAGGTGACCTGCCCGGAGTGCAGCGGCCGCCTGTTGACCGACGCCGAACACGGCGAGACGGTCTGTGAGGACTGCGGGCTCGTCGTCGACGACAGCGAAGTCGATCGCGGTCCCGAGTGGCGTGCGTTCGATTCCCGGGAGAAGGACGAAAAGAGCCGGGTCGGCGCGCCGACGACGAAGATGATGCACGACCAAGGTCTCTCTACCAACATCGACTGGCGCGACAAGGACGCCTACGGTAACACCTTGAGTTCGCGCCAGCGCGCGAAGATGCAGCGGCTCCGGACCTGGGACGAACGCTTTCGGACCCGAGACGCAAAGGAACGAAACCTCAAGCAGGCCTTGGGCGAGATCGAGCGGATGGCCTCGGCACTCGGGTTGCCCGAGAACGTCCGTGAGACCGCGAGCGTGATCTACCGCCGGGCGCTCGACGAGGACCTCCTGCCCGGGCGGTCGATCGAGGCGATCGCCACCGCATCGTTGCACGCGGCTGCCCGCCAGGCCGGCGTCCCTCGGAGTATCGACGAGGTCGCCGACGTCAGCCGGATCGAACAAATGGAGTTCGAGCGCGCCTATCGGTACATCGTTCGCGAACTCGGCCTCGGCATCAGGCCCGCCGACCCGACGAGTTACGTCGGTCGCTTCGCCTCCGATCTCGACGTGAGCGACGAGGTCGAACAGCGGGCACGCGAACTACTCGAAACCACCAAACGCGAGGGTGCTCACAGCGGTAAGAGTCCCGTCGGACTCGCCGCTGCGGCCGTCTACGCCGCTGCCCTGTTGACCAATCAGCGGGTCACTCAGAGCGAGGTCAGCGAGGTCGCCGACGTCAGCGAGGTCACGATCCGCAATCGGTACAAGGAACTCCTCGAAGTCGAGGGCGAAGCGCGCGCGGTCGCCTGAAGCGGTCGCTCACCCTCGCTCGGAACGATCGTCGTCCGCTTCTCGCGCTCCCCTCGTTCATTAGGGTCTCCGCTCGCATTCGCCGGTGACCGACGGGACCCGCTGTGAACATTCGGTAGAGCGAACGCCGCGGTCACGGCGCGGGTACCCGGTTCCGCTCAGGTCGCCGGGTCGCTTCGGCCGCGCGTTCGGGCGATGGACGAGTGCCTGTTCGAGCGGTTGCGCGCGGTCGACGGCGTGAAGTCAGCGCCCTGGCGGCCGCCCAACCGATGGGAACCCGGACGGAGCGATCGCGTAGATGCGGCCGAGCGATAAGCGAGCGACGAACGCGACGAAAACCGGTCCGGGTGGGACTGGAAGGGGTCGGGCGCGCGGCGGCTTCGCCGTAGTTCGAAAGACACCCTCGGCGTCTTTCGTTCAGTGCGGGACCGAAGGTCCCGCTCGCAGTCAGAACGCTTCGCGTTCTGACCACATTCACGAGAACGGAGTTCTCGTCTCAGCAACCCTCTCAGAAGGAGTTAATAAACACTACCAGTTCACGAACACGAAAACTCGGAAGCGCCGGGGGTGAGATTTGAACTCACGAGTCCGTGAGGACAGTTGCTTTCGAGGCAACCGCCTTGGCCAGGCTAGGCTACCCCGGCTGTACCTCGCGCTTTGGACGATCGGGTATTATCGGTTTCGGTTCGTCCGACGGACGTAGGGACCCGAGCGACGGCGTGCGAACGATGTTGGAAGACCGGAGAACGGAAGCAGCCCCTATTGGGAGAGTAGCCGGTGAAACGGCGTCCGGCCGTTGGCAGCGCGCTGGACGTCGGTGAGCCGGTCGTTCGCGGCGTCGCGTGCGTCGTCGAGGTCGGCCGGATCGATCGACTCGCCGTCGGATCGGCGTCGGGAGAGGTCGTACAGCTCGGCCGTCGCCGCGCGATACTCGCCAACGGCGACGGCGAGGTGGACCGATGCTCCCAGCGCGTCCCGGTCGGCCACCGAGACGCGATCGTCGAACCCGGCGGCGTCGTCGGCTTCCGGAAGATCGTCGCTACCTTCGGTATCGTCGGTTTCATCGAGATCATCGTTACTCGCGAGATCGGCGTCGTCCACGTCGCGGAGCGCGAGAACCGGCGTATTCGACCGGCAGCGTTCGCCCGACCGGACGGCCGCGAGGAGGTCAGTGCCCGGTCCGTCGGGCAATTCGGAAGCGACGAGCACGGCGGCCGGGTCGTCGTCGAGCGCGTTGCGAGCGTCGGCGACGCGCGAAGTCCCCCTGACTTCCCTATCGGACAGGATGTCGGCGACGCGCGAGGCCGTGTCGTCCGGAGCGGCGACGAGAACTGTCACAGACACCGGGAGGGACCGAGCGGGCATAGCCCCTTCGCAGTCGGGACGATCGTTCACCCCGCGTCGGCGTCGACCTCGCTCGCGCTCCGTCCCCCGTGATCGCAGTGTCGGCGGCCATGAGGCGATACCGCGTCGAGGGGCTGAGGATGAGGAATGGTAACCGACACCGATGAGGGACGAACGACGGGTGGCGAACCGACTCGAAACGAAGGTGCCCCGAACAGCTCCGAACGGACGGCGTTCACAGATCGAGCGCATCGAGATCGACGTGATCACGGAGGAGCGCGGCCGCCCGGTCGTGCGGCGACCGACTCGCCTCGGTGGCGGCCGCCGGGCGGGACCGGCCGGCGTGGGTAAAGACGGCATCGAGAAAGGCCTCGCGGGCGACGGCGTTCTCGAACAGGCCGTGGAGATACGTCCCGAACACCCGGTCGGTGGCCACAGCGCTTGCCTCGGCCGTCTCCCCCTTCTCTACAGTGTCGTTTCCTGGCTCGTCTCCACCACTCTCGTCGCTCTCATTGCTCTCATCGCTGTCGTCGCTTCCGTCGCCAGCTGCAAAGGGCCGACGTGCCTCGCCGATGAGGACGGTCCGGCCGTGGTGGATCTCGTAACCGGTTACCGGCCCGCGTGCGCCGGCGAGCGGGCCACAGCCCCGAAGCTTCCGCGTGACCGGCGTGACGGTCTTCGATGTCGAAAAGCGCGTCTCGACGGGGAGCAAGCCGATGCCATCGATCGCGTCGGGCGCGCCGACCGAACCCGTCCCTTCCTGTGAGGCGTTCGTGAGCCGCTCGCCGAGCAGCTGATAGCCACCACAGAGGCCGACGATCGGACCGTCAAAGGCCCGCAGCCGCTCGGGAAAGCCCGCCGCTCGAAGCGCGAGCAGGTCGTCGACCGTATTCTTACTGCCTGGAACCACCACCGCGTCGATGCCTGTTTCGAGCGACGCATCCACCGGAAGGTACGCAACGCTCACGCCGGGTTCGCGGGCGAGCGGGGCGACATCGGTGGAATTCGAGATCCGAGGTAGGCGCAGGACGCCGATCGTGACACACTCGCTGGCCGGAACGCCGTCGTCGCCGCCGAGCACTCGCCGCTCGCCCTCGGGCGGAAGCGAGACGCTGTCCTCGGCGGGGAGCCCGGGGTCGTCGTAGGGCAGTACTCCGAGCACCGGAACGCCCGTCTTCGCCTCGATTTCCTCGATACCCGGCCGCAGCAGGTCGCGATCGCCCCGGAACTTCGTGATCAGCGCGCCGACGAGCCGGTCGCGGACGTCGGCGAGCATGAGGCGAATCGTCCCGTACAGGCTCGCAAACGCCCCGCCGCGCTCGATGTCCACTAATAAAATTACCTCGGCGTTGGCGAACCGGGCGGTCTCGACGTTCGCCAGGTCGCGGTGATGCAGATTGATCTCCGCGATACTCCCAGCGCCCTCGGCGGTCACGACGTCGTGTGCGCTCGCCAGTCGCTCCCAGGCTTCGCGGGCGGCCGTCCGGGCGCGCTTCCAGAAATCGTCGTAGTACTCGCCGGCCGCGACGTTACCGACTGCCCGGCCGT
>PXRY01000101.1:0-5303 GCA_003022925.1 Halobacteriales archaeon QS_8_65_32
CCGGTGCCGCCGACCCGGCCGGTGCCGACCGAGCCGTCGATCCCGTCGGTGCCGTCGGTATCGAAGGTCGGGCCGGGCTGGAGGTCGCCCGAAACCTCGAACTCGTAGGTCGCCCGGTCGCCGACGGCCTGGACGCGCAACTCGCGGGGCAAAAAGGAGTCGGGGTCGACGCGTTCGCCGTCGACGGACACCTTGACGTCGCCCTCGGCGGCGAAGTCGGTGATCCGCCCGGAGAAATAGTAGTCGTCGGTGCCGGTGAGGTTGACCTGGCCGCTCGCAGTCGAGCCGTCGATGCCGTCGGTGCCGTCGGTGTCGAACTCCGGGCCGGCTTCCAGATCGCCCGACACCGCAAAGTCGTATGGCACCAGGTCGCCGGTGCCGGTGATCTCTACGTGGTGAGGGAGGTCGGAGCCACCGTCACCGCCACCGCCGCCGCTTTCGCCGCTCGCGGCTTCGACCGCGGACATGGGAACCCCTGCCGGTGGGGTGACGTCGGGGTCCGAGCCGACGTTTCGCGTGCGGACATCGCCCCGGAACCGCTCGTTCGCACCGTTGCGGGTCTCGACCTCGGAGTCGACGACCGTAACGGAGCCGCCCTGTTCGATGATCCCGACGTGGCCGTCGGGGTGATCGAGCAGGATGTCGGTGTTCTCGACGCGGACGTTCCCGCCCTCTCGAACCCAGATGCCGCGTGCGGTGTGTTTCCCGCCGAAGACGCCAGGGGGCCGGTCATCGACGTGGACGACCGAGTCCTTGACGTACGACCCGTCGGTCCCCAACCGGAAGCCGTCGATGTTGTTGTTGCGCGCGTAGGCCTTCTCGACCCGGACAACGCCTTCCTTGCCGCCCCGGGAATCACGACCCGGAGCGCTCGCGTACAGGCCGTTGTTCGGCCAGGCCCGGACGTGGCTGTGGCGAACCGTGAGCGTGCCGGCATGTCGGAGCGGAACGAAAAACGGCGCGTACTCGCCGGGGACCGCGCCGTCGCCCAGGTAGACGTTCTCGACCAGCGCCGAGCCGCCCTCGGTGACGCTCAAGTTGAGCACGTTCGTGTGCTCCGAGGAATCGACGCGCCCGCTGATGCCGACGTTCCTGACCTCCCACCCGGCCCCGTAGGCGATGAGCCTGAACTCCGCCCCACGAGCGGAGACGTCGACGAGCGTGTTCGTGAAGCTCTCGCCGTCGCCGAGGCGTTTGATGTAACGCTCGCCGGCCGGCACCGTGATCGTACCGTAGTCGGACGCGGCCGCCGCCGTCCCGACCCCGCCGAGGGCGACGAGCGATGCGGCCGTCGTCCCCGCCAGCTTCAGATACCCGCGGCGAGCGAACCCGGTCGCGTCGGCCGCCCCGATTGCCCCGATTGCCTCGGCTGTCCCGTCCGTTTCGGCCGCTCCAACCGTCTCGATCGTTTCGGTCGTCCCGGTCGCCCCAGTCGTTTCGGTTGTCTCGGCCGCTGTGGCCGCCTCGATTCCATCGGTCGTCGGCGTCGTCGGTGCTGCTTCCTCGGTCCTACGTCGGTCCGCGATCGGTGATGAGTCTTTTTCCATCGCTAGTAGCCCGAGATTTAGTTCCCGCCCAATTGCAAATAAACCTACGTAAGCGTAAGTAGAAGTTAGTGAAAGTTAGCAATCGGGCGTAACAGCTCGACGCGGCCGATCGCCCGGGAATCGAGCGCTCGGTCGGTGGTGATTACAGGTCGGTCGCCGGCCGAAGTCGGGCGGGGTCGGCCGGATGCGGGTTATCGACGAAGCCGGGAGGAAGGCCGACGGCGCGAGCGGGAACCGGCGAAGAAGGTGGGTCGCGTTCGAGTCATCGGTCCGGCCGGGACGGTGCTCAGAGCTCGTCGTACAGCCGGGAGACGGCCAGTCGGTCGCGCGCCGCGTCGAACTTTCCGCCGGGTTCACTCGCGCGCCGGCCGTTGACTCCGAGCGCGGCGGCGCGTTCGGGGTCCCGGGCGAGCACGCGCAACGCGGCGGCGAGGTCGGTGTGTGATTCGGATGCCACGATTCCGGCGTCGGCGCGGGTCACGACGCGGCGCAGCGGCGAGACGTCGCCGACGACGGCGGGCGTCCCGGCCGCAAAGGAGCCGAATAGAGTTCCGGGGAGCGCGGTTTCCGCGTACTCGCTTTCGGGAAAGGGGAGCACTGAGACGTCACAGAGCGCGAGGTAGGCGGGGACGTCCGCGGGTTCGGCGCGGGTCGCGATCGTGAGCCGATCGTTGACGCCCGCACGGCTCGCGCGCTCGCGGAGGTCCTCTTCGTATTCGGCGGGGCCACGGCCGACGACCACACAACGGGCGTCGGGCAGGACCTCGGCCACCTGTGCGAGGGCATCGACGAGAACCCCGAGACCGCGGTCGGGCACGATCGGGCCGGCGTACGTGGCGACGAACTCGTCGTCGGGGCTGAAATCGAGGCCGATGGGGGAGCGTTCGCTCGCCACGTCGAAGGCGGCGAGGTCGACCGTACTGCGGACGACCCGGACTTCCTCGGAGGAAACGTCGCGGTCGCGGTCGCGGACGTAGCGCGCGCGGGCTTCCTCGCAGGCGACGACGATCCGATCGGCGCGGGCAACGTAGTCGGCTTCGAGCGACCGGAGCCGTCGGGTGGAGGTGAGCGCCCGCGAGGCGAGCGCGGCGGGCTGGCCGACGAGCGCCCGGGTCCTGCGGGCCTGTCGGCGGCCCGCGAGGCGTGCAACGGGATCGGCGGCGAAGTCGAGGACGGCCGGCACGCCGATGTCCTCGGCGGCGTCGAGGCCGGTCTTCGCGAGCGCGAGGCCGTGAACGTGTACGGCGTCGATCGGCGCTTCCTCCTCGATGCGCGAGACAGCCGATTCGAACGCCGAGTGGGTGTTCGTCGCGGCGTAGCCGATTTCTTCCGGTGTGCCGGCGGCGTCGAACGGCGAAGCGTCGACCGGGAGGCGATCGACGTCGAGGTCGCTGACGATCTCGCGGCCCGCTTCGGTCTCGTCGCCGCGACAGACCAGTATGACGTCGTGGCCGGCGTCGCGGAGGCCGCGGGCTTCGAGCGCGATACGGGGGTCCGTAGGGTAGCCGTTCGCGGGGTAGCGGTCGGGCGAGAGCAGACAGATCCGCATCTCACTCGTGCTCCATGCGAGTAACGGGATAACTGAGAGCGATCGGGCTCGAAGTCATGAGCGCGCTTCACCGGGGAGTGACTTCGCTTTTGTGCTCTCGGCGAAGGCAGTGTTACGTTAGCGCTAATGAGACAGAAGAGCAGTACAGAACGGTTCGAAAGCCCCCGACACGCTCGGCTCCCGCGGCTCGGCGCGGTCCTCGGCCTTCGGCCTGTGGTCCTTACTTCGCCGGGGTTCGCCGAGCGGTCGGCCCCTTTTAGTCCCGCCCGAGGTGGTTCGCGGCCCGACTGAACGCCTTCTTTCGGCGCTATTCGAGGTAGCCGAGGCCACGCAGGCGATCCTCGACGTCCTGGAAGTCCTCTTCGGTCTCGTCGGTTTCCGCGCCTGCCGCCCCAGCCGCCTCGGGTACGCTCGCCTGAGCCGGGTCGTGCTCTCGAACGCGGTCACGGTCGCGGACGCGCGTGTACTCGCGGGTTTCGATCGGGCGCTCCGCGGTCGGCGACCCCTCGGCGAAGATCTCGGCGAGCACGCGGCCGTCGGCGTCGTGGGGGATCGCTTCGCCGAGTCCGTGGAGCACGGTCGGGGTAACGTCGACGACCGCAGCCTCGGTCGGGGACGATCCCGGCGCGACGTCGGGGCCATACGCGAAGAAGATCCCCTCAGGGTGGTGGTCGGCGTCGTGAACCCCCTCCGAGACGACGATCGAATCCGAGAGCCCGAGCGAGGGTTTGTACCCCGCCGCGGGTTCGAGCACGAGGTCCGGCGACTCGGGATCGGTGGGAAAGAGCTCGTTCCCGTCGTGGACGATCAGTAGCTCCTCGCCGGTTTCGGGGTCGGTCACGGCCGACAGCGCCGCGGCGATCTCGTTCTTCTTGGCCTCGCGATCGGCCGGCGCGACGGGCCCGGTTGCGAAGCGGTCGGCGTCGTTGACGTAGAGGTTACCGGAACCGTGGACGAACGCCTCGGTGCGGGTGTAATCGACGTCGTGGAGTTCGTGACCGCCAGGGATCTCGTCGGCGACCCGCTCGACGAACGATCGGGGCAGCAGCGATACGAGCGTCTTGTCGTCGATACCGGCCCGCGAGAGCAGGCCTCTGACCCGTGATTTCGTTACGCCGACGCGCGAGAGGGTACCGCGCGTGCCGGTTTCTTCCTTTTCGTGGAGGAACCCTTGCTCGCGCAAAATCGTGTTCACGTAGACGTACTTGTCGATCGGTGCGAAGCCGTGATCGGAGACGACGTAGATCGTCGTGCGCTCGTCGGCCTCGGCCAACACTTCCCCTAAGATCGCGTCGAGGTCCTTGTAGTGATCGAGCAGAACCGCCTCGTCCCACAGCAGGTGTTGGAGCCGGTCGGGTTCGGTGTAGACGAAAAAGCCCAGCCGCCACTGGCGGTCGAGCAGCACGCGCATCAGGCGCTTTCGAGTGTGGAGAAGCGAGGTGAGCGCCGGGCGGAACTCGCGGGGCCGGTCGCGGTAGGCGTTCCAGTCGAGACCGACCCGGTACTCGGGGATACGCTCGCGTAACTCGTCGGGAAAGTCGGGGGGATGGGTCGATCGCTCGTCGATCTCGGGCGTGAGCATGCCCGTTACCATGGTCCCGTCGATCGCGCTCGCGGGATACGTGACCGGGACGTTGCCGGTAATCGCGGGCGAGACCATCTCCCAGAGCGCGGGTCTCGAAACGCTCGCAGCGGTGTTGAGCCGGTGGCGGTAGTCCGAACCCAACCGTCGGAACGAGTAGATCCCGTGTTTGTCCGGCCAGACGCCCGTCGCGATCGAGGGCCACGCGAGCGCGGTGTTCGCCGGGCGCGTGCTCTCCAAGGTGCCCGCAGCGCCTTCGTCGAACAGTCGGGCGAAGTTCGGCAACTCGCCCGCCCCGGCCCAGCGTTCGATCAGCCGCCAGGGGACCCCGTCGAGTCCCAGTACGAACGCCCGGTTCGTCCCGTCCGCGGTCGTTGTATCCGTCATGGTGTGTATCTCGTTGTTCCGCTTGCCGCCCGCTCCGACGCGACCCGCGATACCACGACCCGGTTATGGGCCATGACGTGGCTGTCGACCTCGCCGCGACGGGCGCAGGTTTATTTCACGTACCGATACGCTGTTGCCGACTACACTCATACGTTCCGGTTCCCGGCGCGGGGGTCGAGGCCCTGGGAGACGGTCTCGGGCCCGGATTCCGGCCGAAGTATGGGGCGGGAACGGAGAC
>PXRY01000101.1:5439-35086 GCA_003022925.1 Halobacteriales archaeon QS_8_65_32
CCGTCGAGGTCGGAGCCGGCGTCGGTCGAGGGGGCCGGCGATCGCATCGACGTGCTCGACTCGGGAGCGGTGGTGTTGTTGCTGTTGACGTAGTAGAGAAACACCTCGTCGCTGGTCTGCACACGGCTGACGCCGGGCTGTCGGGACAGCGAGCCGAACTGTTCGCTGCTGAAGCGAAGCTGCCTGAACACCTCGATCTCTTCGGCGACCGACGCTCCCGTATAGAGGAAATACCGGTCCTCGGGCGATAGATCGCGTAGGTGGGTGATGTTGTCCCCATAGTACCCCTGATCGCTGTACCGGCTCGAGTCGACGTTCTCGACGCCGGCGATCGCGTCGCGGAAGCGCCAGGGCCCCTCGCGGACGCTATAAATGTCGACACTATCGTTTTGATGTTCGAACGCGGTCTGGTAGCCGCTCATTCGGTCGTCGCTCACGTGCCCGCTTGCCTGGAAGATATACGGCGAGGGAAAGAGCACTGCCGTCGAGAGCACGAGCATGAATCCCAGTACCATGACGGTCGCGAGCCGGATCCGCTCGGGCGCGACCATCTCCGAGAGGGCGGCGACGTACCGGTGGATCGCGATCGCCCCTAAGATCGTGGCGATCGCCATGATGAATCCGAGGTTACGGAAGAAGAGGTTCGAGGCGACGCCGACGAAGAAGGCAAACGAGTAGGGGACGAGCACGATCAGCCCAACGGAGAAGTACCGGAGCAAACCGGTCGTGTCGGGGTCGAACTGGTCGTTGTCGCCCAACAGGCTGATGAGCATGAGCAACGCGACGAGCGCGGCGAACAGGGCGGAGACGAAAAAGAGCTTGAGGAACAGTTCGGTCGCGCTGGCACCGATCGCCGACAGCGATCCGCCGCGCTGCTGGACGATCTGTGCAGCGTCGTCGCTGCCTTCGAGTACGAGGCCGGCGATCTCGGTGAGGATCGTCCCGAAGGCCCGGCGGAACGTATCGCGGCTCCCGGCCCAGACGAAGAAGGCGATGACGAGAAAGGTCGTCTGTCCGTAAAGCGTTCGGTGGGCACGGATCCGACCGCTTGCGCCATAACGGTGAGCGGCGAACTGAACTGCCGAAATCGTACCGAAGAGGATGATGGTGTTCGCCGCCTGCTGGGGGTGATAGAGCACAACGGCGATCGAGACGACCGCGAGCAAAAGCGAGACGGTTGGGATCGAGTCGAACGCACCCGGCCGCGCGTCGGCGTCGGGGTCGGGTGACGCGAGCAGGTACTGGACGAGCACGTAGAGCACGATCGGCGAAAGCAAGACCGTATCCGTGATCGGGTGTGCGGAGTAGTGCGTCGCGACCTGGTTGAGCGGCAGGACGAGAAAGGCGGCGAACACGCCAATGAGCATCGGGCCGTCCTGGCCGGTGATCGAGCGCACACACAGGGGAACGAACACGAAGTACGCGGCGATGACACAGAGCACGAAGAACATGATCGACCGGTTGGGCGAGAAGCCGATGAGCCGGTGGAAAGCGATCGAGACGGTGTGCAGTCCCGGATAGAAGAGGCCGAAGGGACTAAACGAGGTGTTGATGATGTCTCGGACCCACCCGAGGTGGGTCATCGCGTCACCGGTCCCGATGTAGACATATCCCCGCATGAGCGGCAGGGCCGAGGCGGCGAGCATCGAACTCCCGCCCAACACGAGGCTCGCAGTGCTCAGGTAGCCTCGCGGGGCGTAAAACGAGACGAACAGCGAGGTCGCGACCGCGACACCTAAACCGAGCCAGAACACCGTCGGCGTCGCCGCGTAGATGTCGAGTTCGTAGTCGGTCGCCGGCGAGAGAAAGGCCCCGAGCACCGCAACGGTGATCGCGAGGTAGCCAATAGTAAGCACTGCTTTGTAGCGCCTGCCCGTTCGGTTCGCCGTCCTCGATCGACTCATGGGGAAGGTCCGGTGGCGGTCCGCGAGTGACGGACCAGTTCTCCTCTCGGATTTGTCGACCCATCGTATAAGTTCGTTGCTACCCGATCGCCACCGAGAATCGACGTTCGTCGGCGGATCGGTAGTCGTCGACTGCCGACGGTGGCGTTATGGGCGCTCGACTGCGATCCCGAGGCGATGAGGCTCGCGCATGCCGCTGCCTTCCCCTTCGCTACCGTCCGCTCGGCGCTCGATGTCGCGATCGGCGTCGGCCGGAACGCGCCCGTCAGCCGCGACGACGACGCCGGATCACGGCCGCGAGCGATGGCCGGCGACGCCGGTATCGGGACGGCCGACCCGACCGATCCGGGCGCGACCGCCTCGTTCCATAATCGCGACCGACCGGCGGTCGAGATCGAAGGGTCCCGCCAAGCCCCGGCCGCCACGCGCGAGCGCGCGGCGGGGGACGTGAACGGGAGTGGCGCGAGCGAGGAAGGAGCCCTCCGGGTACTTCTGGTCGGACCGGAGGGGGCGACCGGCGGGATCGCCCGCTACATCGCGGAACTGCGAGCGCGCCTCCCGTCCGCGGGGGTCACCGTCGCCGTCCACGACACGGCCGCCCCGGAGGGGTCCGGGCCGATCCGGTTCGCGCGCGGCCTGCTGGGGGCGCTCGCCGACGCCTGTTCGTTCCCGGTTCGCTTCCGCGGCCGGCGCAGGCCCGACGTGGTCCACGTCCACACCGCAGAGCAGTTCAGCTTTCTGCGCAAGTCGGCGTACGTCCTGTTGGCTCGTTACGTGCTACGCAGGCCGGCGATTCTCCACGTCCACGGCCCGACGTTCGACGAGTTCATCGTCGACGCGTCGGTTCCTTTGCGGGTCCTCCAACGGGTCGTCTTCGGGGCGAGCGCGGCGATCGTCGTGCTCTCGCCGTACTGGGAACGGGCGCTTTCCCCCTACCTTCCGGCGGGGAAGGTGGTGGTGTTGGGAAACGCCATCGACACCGCCGAGTACGAGCCCCGCTTCGACGCCGAGCGCCCACACGTCGTCTTCGTCGCCAATCACGTCCCCCGGAAGGGAATCAGGGAGTTCGTCGGCGCGATCGATCGACTGCTCGACGGCGGCGCGGACGTGGACGTGACGATCGGCGGCAGCGGACCGTTGGACCATCTCGCGGCGGACCTCGCCGATCGGCATCCCGAGGTTTCCTCCCTCGGATACGTCTCGGAGGAGCGCAAGCGCGAACTGCTCTGTGCGGCGTCGATCTACGTCCTGCCCGCCTACGCCGAGGGCCTCCCTATCGGGGTGCTCGAAGGGATGGCCGGCGGCAACGCGATCGTTGCGGCCGACGTGGGCGGGGTCCCCGACGCCGTGGACGACGACGGCGGCGAACTCGTTCCCCCGGGGGACACGGCGGCGCTCGCCGACGCGCTCGCCTCGCTCGTCGGGCGACCCGAGGCAGTACGCAAGATGGGCGAACACAACGCCGCACGCGTCGAAGCCTACACCTGGTCGCGGGTCCTCCCCCAGCTACTTGATCTCTACGAGCGCGTCGCGGCCGAAGCGAGGTGAACGGGTACTCCGGTAGAACAGTGTTCGGTCGAGCGATGAAGGCCATCATGAGCCGTTCGGGTGGGACTGGAAGGGGCCGACCGCGTGGCGGCTTCGCCGTGGTTCGAAAGACGCCTCCGGCGTCTTTCGATCATCACAAAAGGCGTGAAGCGCCTTTTGAACGACAGCGAGCCGCGGCCGGTCGAGCGGGAGGGGGCTTCCGAGATCGTTCCGTCGGTTCGATCTACTGCTCACCGCTATGGTCGGTAGGAAGCCTTTAATTAGCATCGTTGAAGTCGAAGGAGGCGAACAGGAACACATGAGATATTTGTTCTTTACGAACACCCCCGCCCACGTCCACCTCTACAAGCACGCCGTCCGCGAGTTACGCGAGCGCGGCCACGACGTGCTCGTCCTCGGCCGGGATTACGGCCCGACCGAGAGCCTCCTCGAATACTACGACCTACCCTACCGGATCTACGGTCGGTGTGATACGACAAAGACGTCGCTGCTCAAATCGCTGCCCGGCAGTTACCTCCGGATCGCGCGCTCCGTCCGGCGCTACGACCCCGACCTCATTTTCGGCATGGGAGCGTATTCCGCACATGCCGGGGCGCTCGCGGGGGTGCCGGTCGTTCTGCTGCTCGACTCGGAGCCGACAGGGATCGACCACATGGTCTCCCGGCCGTTCGCGAAGCTCATCCTCACGCCGCACGTCTTCGGCAAGGACTTGGGAGACAAGCACTACCGATTCCGGGGCTTCAAGGAGTGTGCCTATCTCCATCCCGCGGTCTACGAACCGGGCGTCGACATCCGCGAGGCCCTCGGCGTCAACGAGAACGAAAAGTACGCAGTGCTCCGGCTCAACGCCTTCGGATCGCACCACGACGTGAGCCACTCCGGACTGACACCCGGACGCCGCCGCGCGCTGATCGAACGCCTCGCCGAGCACGCGACCGTCTTCGTCTCCGACGAGGGCCGCTCGATGAACTACGACGACGTCGACGCCCGCCCGTTCGACCTCCATCCCGGGCTCATCCACGACGCCCTCGCCGAAGCCCACCTGTTAGTCGCCGACACGCAGACGATGGTCACCGAAGCCGCCCTGTTAGGGACGCCGGCGATCCGTTCGAACAGTTTCGTCGGCGAGGACGATATGGGCAACTTCGTCGAACTCGAACGCGAGGAACTCATCTACAATATCGCGGACTTCGAGCAGGTGATCGAAACGGCCGAAGAACTGATCGCCGACGACACCGTCACCGAGACCTGGCGCGAGCGCCGGGACGCCTATATGGCCGGTAAGGTGAACCTCACCGCCCTGATCGTCGACGTCGCTCTCAACGGGGCGATACCGGCACGAGTCGATGGCCTGTCGCGCCAACCCGTGCTCCGCCCGGCCTGATCGACGGTCCTCCGCCGCTTGAGGGGAAGAAAATCGTCGCGATAGCACGACACCGGTCGGTTCCGGCGAGCGTCCCGCTCTCGGTCCCGAACCCGTCGAATACATTGCCGTCGGGCGCGAGGCGAGCGACATGGATGTTCCCGGCCGGGTACTCGTCGCGTTCGACGGCTCGCCGCTCGCGACCGACGCGCTCGCGGTCTTCCCGGCGGCGGAGATCACCGTTCTCAACGTCGTTACCCCGCTCGACGCGACGATGAGCGAGGGCAGCGTGCTTACCGACGAGAAAGCGGTCCAAGGAAGCGAGCACGAGCGCGCCGAGGCGATCGCCGCAACGGCACGCGAGCGCGCGGACGAACGCGACGCGACGGTGACGACGACCGAGACGGGGCGGCCGGCCCGATCGTCGCCTACGTCGAGGTCGAACGTCGTCGAGGGGTCGCCGGTGCCAGTTACCGTTATGCGCTGACCGTTCCATCGGACGTACGACAGGACCGGTAGAAACGTTGATTTGGTAGAGGACACTACTAACCCTATGGCGACGTCGGTAAAAATGGACGAGGGGACGAAGCGGCTTCTCGAACGACTCCAGGCGAGGATCACGCTCGAAACGGAACGGAAGGTCACCCAGCAGGAACTGCTCGCCCGACTCGTCGAGAACGCCGCAGCGTCCGAGGACGAGATCGTCGATTCGTTCCGCGAGAGCGCGTTCGAATTGGGAGATCGAAACGAGCGAGGCGGAGATCGACGGGGTACTGTACGGTGACGCTGCTGATTGATACGGGACTGTTCTACGCGTTGCAGAACCAGCGGGCGAACCGACACGCGGTGGCGAAAGACGCGTTTTCAGCCGTGCTGGCGGGTGCGTACGGCCGACCGTACACGAGCGACTACGTATACGACGAGGCGGTGACGCTGGTTCGACAGCGAACCGGCGGGTTCGCCGAGGCGAAGACGACGGGCGACCGCATCCGTGGCGTCGGCGACTTTCCCGACGCGATTACGATGCTCTTCGTCACGGAGTCGGCTTTCGAGGCGACGATCGAGATCTTCGGGCGATACGACGACCAATCGCTCAGCTTCACCGACACGACGACGATCGCGCTGATCGAGGCGCATGGACTCGACGCCGTGTTGAGCTTCGACGACGACTTCGACGGCCTCGTCGACCGGCTCGATCCGGCGACGGCTGCCGAGGAGTCGTGATCTATGAGACCCGTCGCTCTTCGGTATCGACTCGGCGTTGATAGGGCCGCCGACCTTACAGCATCGCACTGAGTCGTTCGTAGGCCGTCTTCGCGAGGGTCATCTGCGGGCCGGCTGACTCAATCGTGTAGTAGTGACACAGATCCGCGCCGAACTTCGCTTTGTACCGACAGAGTCGTTCGGTGTTTGCGCCGACGAGATCGTATCGATCCACCGAATCGAGCGGCGCGTCGTCCTCGTTTTCTCCCTCTCCCGTTCCGGCCTCGGCGACATCGCGGACGATATGCCAGTGCAACAGGCTATTGACGCTCACGCCGTCGTGGACCGCTCGCGCGCCGCCGAGCCAGTAGTACGCACAGTCGTTCGAGTACAGCACGATGATCCCGCCCAGAAAGCGGCCGTCGTCGGTTTCTGCGGTGTAGACCCGATAGCGCCCCTCGGCGTCGAGCGCTTCCAACAGGTTGCGAACGTACTCCCAGCTCGATCCGATCTCCTCGTTCTGTTCGGCGTAGCGGGCGGCGGTGTGCCAGTAGACCGCCTCCGCGGCCTCGATATCGCCCTGCGAGACGACGATATCGGATTCGTCGCCGTCGCGGATCTCCCGGCGCAGGCTCTTGCTGAACGATGTCAATAGGTCGTCGGGCGCGTCGCCGACCGCTAACCGGTAGGTGAAGGCGGCGTCGACGTCGAAACCGGCCCACCGGAACGGCCGGGGATCGCCGTACGTCGGCGCACAGACGGTACGGAAGAGCGTGCGCGAGTCGTCGGCGTCGATAGCTTCTACCACCTTCTCGGTGAACTCGCCGTTCTGTTTCTCGCGTTTGCGGCGTTTCGGGCTCTGTGGCATGGCGATCGGCCCGAGGTGGGGGACGTTGAACCCCGGCGGCGGCGAGGAGATCATCGCGGTCCCTGCGGGTCCCCGGCGGACAAACAGTGGCACTAACGCCACCGGTCGATCGCCGTTGAACCCGCCCAACAGGTACAGGTCGCCGGCGGCGTGCTCCGCGAGCACCGAGAGGGCCGGCGCGGTGTGAAAGACCTCGAAGCCCGAAGCGGGGAGGGCCGCGGCCCATTCCTCCATCGTGAGTCGTTCGACTCTCATGGTAGTGACATCACCCCGTAGGAGGTTCGTTCGAAACTCGACAGGTAGAAATCAAAAGGCTTGCCGTTTCGGACGGCGCGCGAACGCCGCCGCGCATCGATCACTGGGGGCCTCCCCCGTCCGGTCCGGCGTTCGCTCCGCCTGGATTCGCGTTCGCTTCCTCTGGGCTCGGATTCGCCTCGCTCGGGATCGTCGCATACAGGTCGCCCGGCGGGCCGACCCAGGCGTTCCGCGAGAGCGCGCGTTCGATCAGCCGCCGGTAGAGCTCGCGGTAGCCGGGGAACTCCTCGGTGTTGAAGTAGCGCGGATGCCAGAGCACGGTCATCACCGCCCCGTTCGCGGCGGCTTCGTCGAGCAACCGCTCGCATTCGGCCCAGGCCGCCTCGACGTCGATCCCGCGCTTCGAACCCCGCCGCGGCCGCTGTGGGGCCCGGCCCGGCCCGGAACGGCTGGCATCGTCGCCGTGAGATCCACCATCGACACCGCCGTCGCCGCCGACACCCGGGGCGTTTTCGAGCGCGACCTCCATGAGCGTCAGCGGAAAGACCCGAAAGCGGTCGTCGAACGGCGCTACGAGCTCGTAGCCGTGTCGAAAGCCGTACTCGGTACTCGACCCCAAACTCGCGTCGTACGAGAGCCCGAGGCTCCGGTAGTCGGTCCACGTTCCGGTCGGCGGGTCCGACAGCCGGAGGTAGTGCTGACGGCCGCCCTGCACCTTATGGCCGAGGATCGCTTCGAGCTTCCGTTTCTCGTCCGCCAGGCGCTCCGTATTCCGGTGGGTGCCATACGAGCCGTGCAGGCCGACCTCCCAGCCGCCGTCGTCGAACTGCCTGATCACTCGGGCGATGGCGGGTGCAGTAACGTCGTAGCTCCCGAGCCGTTCGAGCCAGTAGAAGGGCCGAACCTGCTCGCGAACCGGTCGCGAGAGGAGGTATTCGGCGTCGAGGAAGTAAAACGCCGACCGAACGCCGAGGCGTTCTTCGATAGCCATGATCTCCTCGAACTGCCAGTAGGGGTTGATGCCGGGAAGCAGGCTTTCGAGATGCGAGAGTCGTCGGTCGGTCGCCGCGTAGAAAAGCGACTGGTAGGTCTTGTACGGCCGGTCGACGTCGTGGGTGAGACAGAGCGCGAAGGAGCCGTCGAACTCCGGAGTCGGGACGTCCGCATTACTCATTGTCGTCGCTGTCGTCGTCCCGGTCGTCGTGGCTGTTGCGGCTATCGCGATCGTCACCTGCCGTGCGATCGCTACCGCCGCCGTTCCGCCGGTCGGCGGCCGGATCAACGGTCGGGTCGGCGGTCGTTCCTTTGAGGCCGGCGAGCGCGGCGACGATCGCTTCGGCGGCGTTGCCGTCGCCGTACAGGCTCGGCTTCGCCGGGAGGGTAATCTCGTCGATCAGCGCGGCCCGGATCGCCGCGGACTCGGCCCCGACTAAGACGTTCCAACCGGCGTCGACGGTTTCTACCCACTCGGTCTCCTCGCGGAGGGTAACACAGGGTGTATCGAGGTAAAACGCCTCCTTCTGCACCCCTCCCGAGTCGGTGGCGACGCGTTCGGCCCCGTCGAGCAGTCGCACGAAATCGAGATACCCCACCGGATCGACCAGTCGAATCCCTCCGGTGACGTCCTCCAGGCCGAACTCCTCGATACGGCTTACCGTCCGAGGGTGTGCCGGGAGGACGACTGGTTTCGGCAGCGCGGACAGCGCCCCGAGGATCGCTTTCAGGGTACTACGATCGTCGGTGTTGCCCGCCCGGTGGACCGTTGCGAGCACGTACGTTCCTTCCTCGACGTCAAGGTCGGCGAGGAGGTCGGAACTCCCGACCGCACGCTCGCGCGCCCACCGGATGGCGTCGTACATCACGTCGCCGGTCACGACCACCCCCTCGGTGATCCCTTCGGCCGCGAGATCCGAGCGGGCGCGCTCGGCCGGGACACACAGCAGGTCCGAGACGTGATCGGTGAGTACGCGGTTTACCTCCTCGGGCATCGCGCGGTTGTAGCTACGTAGGCCCGCCTCGACGTGACAGAGCGCCGCCTCGCGCTTGGCGGCGACCATCGCGGCCGCGAGTGTCGAGTTAGTGTCGCCGTAGACGAGGACGACGTCGGGGGTTTCGGCCTCGTAGAGCGCTTCGAGTTCGATCATCATCCGGCCGGTCTGACGGCCCTGGGTGTCCGAACCAATCCCGAGGTGGTGGTCCGGCCCGGGGATGTCGAGTTCCGCGAAGAACACGTCCGACAGGCCCGCGTCGTAGTGCTGGCCGGTGTGAACGAGGACTTCCTCGTGTTCACGCCGCAGCGCCCGCGACAGCGGAAAGGCCTTCACGAACTGCGGGCGCGCGCCGACGACGGAAAGTACCTTCACGGGTTCGATCCCTCCTCGCCGTCGGTCGGGTTCGCGTCGATTTCACCCCTCGTTGCCTCCTCGCCGAACGCGCCGTCGGCTGGCAACCCGTCGGTCAGTGTGTCGCTCGTCGAAACTCCGTCGTCAGTCGGCGCGTCGTCGGCCCGGACGACGAGCCCCTCGTTCGCACGCGCGTCGAAGGCGATCGCGAGCACTAACGTAATCACCGCGAACAGGGCGGCATGGAGCGCGGCCAGACCGCGGATAACCGATGGGCGGCGAGCCGACCGCGAGGTGGATCCGGATCGGTCGCGTCCCGTCAGGCGCGCCGCGAGCCGCGTCCGTATCGCGCCGGCGGCAGAAAGCGTACTCAAGAGGAAGCCGACGAGACTCAACCCATAGAGGAAGGCGAGCGGATGAAAGTCGAGCAGGAGGTAGCGCTTCTGTAGTCGGCGGCCGAAGTTTCTGAGCAACACGCCCGACAGCGAGGGGATAAAGGTCGCGTACCGGATACCGCTGTGTTCGGTGCCGTAGCGGGCGGGGTGGGGGACGTCGGCGATCCGTTTCGAGCGGACGTTGAGCGAGGTGAGGACGTCGTTCAGATACCCGTAGTCGTCGTACAGCGTCTCGATGCCGATCTCGGCGAGCGCTTCTCGGGAGATCGCGGTGTAGCCGTTCTGTGGGTCGGTCATCTCCCAGTAGCCGCTCGCGACCTTCGTCAGAAAGGTAAGCAACAGGTTGCCGAACAACCGGAACGGCGGCATCTCGCGCCAGGACTCCCGGTTCCTCAGTCGTGTGCCCTTCGCGTAACTCGCACGACCGGCGATCACCGGACCGACGATCCGTCCGAGATAGGCGGGGTCCATCTGGCCGTCGGCGTCCATCGTCGCGACGACCTCCAAGCCGTCGGCGAACGCGCGGGCGTACCCGGTCTTTCTGGCCCCGCCGGGGCCGCGATTGGCCTCGTGACGGATCGGTACGACGAAGCGTGCCTCGCCGCCGTCGGCGAGCGTCGTCTCGGGGACTCGACGGTCGTTGGCCGCCCCGGCGTGGCGGGTTATCTCCGCCCAGGTGTCGTCCGTCGAGGCGTCGTCGACGACGTACACCCGGTCGACGAACGCCGGCATCGTATCGATCACGCCCCCGACGAGCGCCGCTTCGTTGTACGCGGGTACGACCACCCCGACCGTCTTGCCCCCGTACATTTAGCTGGAGTATCCGCCCGCGATCGTATAGACTCGGTGGTTCGTCCCCGCCAGGTCGAGTGCGTCCCGGCCGTCGATCACGATCAGCGGATCGAACGCGTCCCACGCGAGCGCGTCGAACTCCTCGTGGGCCGTGACGAGTACCGCCGCGTCGACCCCCTGGTCGGGAGCCGCGTCAAGCGTCACGGGATCGGCACCGAAGGCGGCGATCTCCTCGTTTGCGAGGATCGGGTCGGTCGCGAGCACCGCCGCACCCGCCTCGCGAAGCCCATCGATGAGCGGGCCGGCGGGGGTCGCTGCGGTCTCGTTGACCCCCGACCGGTAGGTCAGTCCGCAGACGAGGACCGTCTTGCCACGCAACGCCTCGCCTTCGGCGTCGAACTCCTCGCGCAGTTTCGCGAGCGCGAACCCTGGCATCGAGTCGTTGACGTCGCGAGCGGTTCGCAATAGGGGGGCGTCGGTCTCGAAGCCGTGGATCAGGAAGTAGGGGTAGTACGGAATACAGTGGCCGCCGACGCCGATACCGGGCGTGTGGATATCACAGAACGGAAGCGTATTGGCGACGTCGATCGCCTCGCTGACATCGATCCCCAACTCGTCGGTAAAACGGGCGAGTTCGTTCGCGAGCGCGATGTTGACGTCCCGATACACTCCTTCGAACACCTTGACGGCTTCCGCCGTCGTCGCGTCGCTTACCTCGATCGTTCCCTGGGAGTTGATCTCGTCGTAGACGAGCGCTGCCGCCCGGGAGCTCTCGGGATCGACCCCGCCGACGACTTTGGGGTACGCCCCGCGGATGTCCGCGATCGCCCGTCCACTGGAGGTCCGTTCGGGACAGAAGGCCACCCCGAACTCGGTATTACTCAGCCCGCTTTCGTCGGCGAGCAGCGCCAAAACGACCTCGCGGCAGGTCTTCGGCGGCACCGTACACTCGACGCACACGAGATCGCCGGGCGCGAGGCCGGCGGCGACGTCGGCACAGACCTCCCGCAGTACGGAGAGGTCAGGCGTGCTATCGGCGTGAATCGGGGTCGGGACGATGATCACGTGAACGCTCGCGTCGGCGGCCGCCGCCGCGGGGTCCGCGCGGGCCGAGAGCCGCCCCTCGGCGACCGCCGCCTCGACGAGAGCGTCCAGGTCGGGTTCGCGCACGACGTGGGTCTCGCCGCGATTGACCGCTTCGACCACCGCCGTCGAGACGTCGACGCCGACGGTGTTCGTCGTCGTCTCGGCGTAGACGGCGGCTAACGGCAGGCCCATCTTCCCGAGGCCGTAGACCGCGATTGGAACCCGTCCGTTACGAAAGGCTCGGCGCTGTCTCTCGGGCGCGAGGGAACTCCCGTAGAGCGATACCGGCTCGCCGTCGGAATCGTCGGAATCAGGGTTGAAGTCGGTATCGACCCCGGCGTGGTCGCCGTCGCGTTCGCGCTCGTGTCCGTGTCGTTCCTGTCCGTGCTCGTGTTCGTCTCGGCGTTCGAGATCGGAGGGGAGGTCGTCGACGTTCATTGGCGTGGATGGGGCTGGGGTCGTCGTTGCGGGTCGGCGGCTAAGTCCTCGATCCGTTGTGCGATCGTCAGGGCGGCCAGACCGTCGGCGGCCGTTACGGCGGGACGGCTGCCGTCGCGGACGGCGGCGACGAAGGCGGCGAGTTCGCGCCGGAGGGGTTCGCCGCTTTCGACCATCGGGCGCTCGACGGTGCCCTCGTGGCGATAGCGGATCCCGCCGTCGCGTTCGATGTACTCGGGCAACGAGCGGCGATGCAGTTCGACCGACTGGCTGAGGTAGTCGATCGTGATCCAACAGCTCTCGGCGGTGATCGAGAGCTTGCGGACCTTCTCCTGGGTGACCCGACTCGCCGTGAGGCTCGCGACGACACCATCGGCGAACCCTATCTGCGCGTCGACGTAACGATTTCCATGTGTGCCGAGGGCGTTCACCCGCGCGGGCGACGCGCCGACGATCGCGAGCAGGACGTCGATGTCATGGATCATCAGGTCGAACACCGCGCTGTCTTCGATCTCGCGATCGAGCGGCGGGCCGAGCCGGCGGGCGTCGGCGGCGATGATCTCCTCGTCCGCGAGCAGGTCGCGGGCGGCCTCGATCGCGGGGTTGAACCGCTCGATGTGGCCGACCCCGACGCGAACGTCGCGTTCGGCGGCGAGGTCGATCAGCGCCTCGCCGTTGGCAGGGTCGGCGACGAACGGTTTCTCGACGAGGGCGTGGACGCCACCTTCGATACACGTCCGGGCGATCTCGTAGTGGTACGCCGTGGGAACCGCGATCGAGACCAGGTCCACGGCGTCGAGCAATGCGTCGCGCCGGTAGGCGGTCGTCCCCTGACGGGCGGCGATCTCCTCGGCGCGGGCGGCGTCCGCATCGGCGACGCCGACGAGCGAAACGTCCGGTAGTTCGTTGTAAACGCGGGCGTGGTGCTGGCCCATGCTACCAACGCCGATCACCCCGGCGCGAAGCCGTTCCGCGCTCTTACCGTCGTCGCTTGCGTCCCTGTCGCGGTCCCGTGTCTCCTCGCCGCCCGCCGTCGGCTCCCGGGCGGTCACTGCTCGCCCCCCTCGTAGCTCCGAAGCGCGTCGGCTACGCTCGCTACGTCTTCGTTCGACAGGCTGGGGTGGACTGGCACCGAGAGCACGCTCTCTGCGGCGTATTCAGCGGCCGGAGCGGTCACGTCGGAGTCCTCGTACGGCGGCTGGAAGTGGATCGGCTTCGGGTAGTAAACGACGCTCGAAACGCCCTCCGCTTCGAGGTGGTCGGCGAGAACGCCGCGGTCGGCCGTCCGAACCGTGTACTGATGGTAGACGTGACGCGTTCCCGGCGGCTCGACGGGCGCGTGGATGCCTGGAGCGTCAGCAAGCGCCTCCGTGAGGCGGGCGGCGTTCGCGCGCCGGGACTCGTTGTACTCGGGCAGGCGGTCGAACTGGACGCGCCCGATCGCCGCGAGCACGCTCGTCATCCGGAAGTTGTGCCCGACCCGGACGTGTTCGTATGCCGGCCGGTCGGCGGCGCGGCCGTGGTTGACGAAACTCGCTGCCCGTTCGGCGACCGCTTCGTTGTCCGTCGTGATCATCCCGCCCTCGCCGGTGGTCATGTTCTTCGTCGGATAGAACGAAAAACAGGCGACGTCGCCGAGCGAGCCGGCCCGCACGCCGTCGTGGACCGCGCCGTGGGCCTGGGCGGCGTCCTCGACGAGCGCACAGTCGTGCTCGTCCGCGATCCCGCGCAGTCGAGCCATGTCGGCGGGCAGGCCGAACAGGTGGACCGCGAGGATCGCGTCGGCGTCGTGTTCCCGTACCAGCTTCTCGGTCGATGCGGGATCGAGATTGTACGTCGCGAGGTCGATATCGGCGAAGACGGGGGTCGCGCCCGCGAAGCGGATCGAGTTCGCGCTCGCGACAAAGGAAAACGGCGAGGTGACGACGACGTCCCCCTCGCCGATGTCGAGCGCTTCGAAGGCCGTGTGGAGCGCGGTCGTCCCGTTCGTCGTCGCCACGCCGTGATCGGCTCCACAGAAGTCGGCGAACTCGGACTCGAACTCCCGAACCACCGGCCCGTCAGCCACCCGGCCCCCGTCGAGCACCTCGGCGACGGCGTCTTTTTCCCGCGCCCCGAACTCGGGGTTCGCGATCGGGATCACAGGTCGTTGCCCCCTTGTAGCTCCGCGGGCAGCGAGCGATGGGCCGCGGGCGCGCCGACGGCGAGCGTTTCCGCGGGGACGTCCGCGGTGACGACGGCACCGGCGGCGACGAACGAGCCCTCGCCTACGGTGACGCCGGGGAGCACGGTCGCGTTCGCCCCGATCGAGACGTCGTCTTCGAGAATGGGCCCGGCGGGGTCGTACGGAACGCGAACCGGGTACATGTCGTTCGTCAGTACCGCCCGCGGGCCGATAAACACGTGGCTTCCGATCGTCGTGTGCGTCGGAACATACACCCCAGTCTGGAAGCTGACGTGCGAGCCGACCGAACAGGTCCCGTCGATCACGGTTTTGGTCCCAAGCACGACGCTATCGCCGATCTCGGTGCGCTCGCGGACGAGTACGTCGTGACCGGTTACGAGGCCGTTCCCGATCTCGACGTCGCGGTAGATCCTCGTTCCGGCACGGATTCTGGCCTCGGCCCCGATCACGGTCGGGCCGGCGTCGGGGTCGTGCTCGTAGCCGACGACGGCGGTCTCGTCGACGTCGGCTCCGGGGCCGATCTCGACGGCGCTCGAATCGGTCGGACCGATCGAATCGATCATGGCGGTCCCCGCTGTGGTCGCCGTGACGTCGGCCGGAGTCCGGCCGACCGAAATCCCATCGGCCGAGACGACCGTTGGACGGGCGGTTCGCCGGCGCGCGAGCGCGAGCGTCCGAGGCCGTCGGCGAGCGGGGCGTCCGGTGGTGGGGGCGGCCGGGCGGCGACACGGGCCGCAGTCGAAGTCGTGGGGGTTGGCGTGTAAGCGAACATGCGGAGTGGCAGCGGCGTATACGTCTTATTCGGTCGTTATCCCTTTGTTATAAAACCCTTTCCGTCCGACAAGCGGTTTCTACGGGTCGGTAGTCCTGGCCGATCGTCGCCCCTCATTGCCGATCGTCGCCCCTCATTGCCGATCGTCGCCCGTCGACTACCGATCTTCGGCCGCCAGGCGAGCGGCGAGCGACGAGCGGGACGGCCGGTCACAGGAACTCAACCTCGCCGTCACCGTCGGGGACGAACCGGCGGATGAACGGTATCGTGACCCCGATCTTCTCCTCGATCAGGTCGAGCGGAACGGCGTCGGCGGGCTGGAGACAGCCTGCGACCGAGACGAGGGAGACGGTCACGAACCCCGCACCGACGAGAAAGATCGGCAGGGTAACGACGGTGAGCGAGACGTACCCCGAGAGGAGAATCGTCGGCGGGAAGAGGGCAAGGGGAAGCACGACGAACGTGCGGATCGAGTACCGCGAGAAGGGCGTAATGGCGTACCGCCGGCGCAGAACAGCGTAGACGATCGCGTACAGCAACACGTAAGATATCGCCGACGTGACCGCCGCGCCGACGATGCCATACCGGGGGATCAACGCGACGTTGAGCAGCAGGTTACAGGCGAAGGCGATCGCGTTCGAGTAAAAGACCGTCTCCGTATCTCCGAGCGCCGAGAGGGTCTCGCGGCTCCGGCCGGCCGCCGCGCTCACGAAAAAGCCGATCGAGACGATCGTGAGCGCCGGGGCCGCCGCCGCGGCGTCGTCGGGAAAGAAGATCGTAAGCACGTCGGGCGCGAAGACGGTGAAGGCGAGAAACGCCGGGAAGGTCACAACGTACACCCACTTCGTCGTCACCTGATAGAGGGTGTTTACCTCATCGATCCG
Organism: Halobacteriales archaeon QS_8_65_32; assembly: GCA_003022925.1. Lineage (GTDB taxonomy): Archaea > Halobacteriota > Halobacteria > Halobacteriales > Halococcaceae > PXQR01. The sequence goes on from PXRY01000101.1 coordinate 21,475, forward strand.
GCCGTCAGCGTCGAGCCGGGAGGTCATCGGCAGGTAGAGGAAGCCAAAGGCCGACAGCACGAGCGACATCGCCCCCGCGAGCGAGTAGGCGTACCCATACAGACCGACGGCCCGATCCGAGCGAAAGAAACCGACGAGGAAGGTGTCGGTTCGAAATAGCATCACGGTGATGAGCGTCGCGAGGATCAACGGCAGCGAGAAGGCGACCATCTCCCGGGCGTGAGTTCGGACGGGGCCGAAAAGCGCCATGAGCCGCCGCAGTAGGAGGTGGGCAACGACGGCCGTGAGGACGAGCGCGAGGAGGTAGGCGTAGCCTGCGGCTTCGGTGCCGAAACCTAGGTACAACAACACGCCGAGAACGGCAAGGCGCGAGGCCGGATAGAGTACGTCCCGGGTGGCGCTCCGGTAGACCGTGACCTCGAAGCCCCGAATACCCGCAATGGCGACCTTCATGACCGCATACACCGGGATCGCGAGCGCGAACAGCGTTAGCAGGCGCTGCGAGCGGGGGTCGGGCCGGTCGAAAAAGACGGCGGCGAAGCTTTCGGCGTTCGTGACCAGCGCGGCGGCGATCAGTATCCCGAGGCCAAGCGCGACGAGCAGTCCGGTCGCCCAGACCCCTCGGACGTCGCGCTCGTCGTCGAAGCGGGACATGAACCGAGGGATCCCCTGGGAGAACCCGATGAGCGAAAGTGTTGTCGCGAACTGGAGCACGCCGAGTGCGAGTTCGACCCGGCCGTACGCCGCGGTGCCGACGGCCCGGCTCAGGACGACGCGTTCTAACAGCGTCGATCCCGAATACAACAGCGTACCGAGCAGCACGAGCGTCGCGCTCGATAACAGCGCCGAGAGTTCCGCGCGCCCGTCGTGTTCGTCGTCCGCCTTCGAGGCGCTCGATACGTCCGACCCGCTCGTGACATCGGCGGCCTCGGCGTCCGGCGGGAGGTCGGCAGCCTCGGAGACGTCGGCGTCGGTCACAGGTAGCCCAGATCCGAGAGCCGGTCGGTGATCCGATCGTCGGTGGCCTCGTCCGCACCAGTGTCGACCGCGACGTTGGTGTACTCGGCGGTCGATACCGGGACATTTAATAGGCCATCGGGGACGGTGCCGGTCATCCGTTCGGGGATCGGTTGGCCGAGCGTCGCCATGACGATCGGGGCGACGTCAGTTAGCGAGAGCTCGTCGGGGGTCGAAGAGTCGAACGCCGGCCCGCTCGCGATGAAGGAACCAAGGGGCTTGTGATCGTAGCACTCCGCGCGGACGAACCGCCGGCCGACCAGTTGGGTCTCGACGACGTGATCCATTTCGCTCGGCATGAACAGGACGTCGCAGGCGTCCTCGGTACGTGGACCCTCGTAGACTGCCTCCTGGGGACGGACCCACTCGAACGCCGGCTCGTCGTCGGGCGTCCGGAGGTCACGGAGCGCCGTGATGACCGCTTCGCGGGTCGCCTCGTACTCGCTCTCGGGGACGACGCCCGCCGGTTCGCGGCCGTCTACGTTGAGCCGAACGCCGAGTTCGTTGCGTCCTCGACAGTACGCGGCGGAAGCGGGCCAGTCGACCGTCTCGGTGACGCCGCCGCGCGCGTCGTCGGGGACCACCGCTTTGAGCACGTCGGCGAGCCCCAGTCGCTGAGCGGTCGCGTAGACGTCGGCGGGCGTGATACCTACGTGCCCCAACGCCGACGTGGCGGCCGTCACCGCTGTGGCGGCCGGCGAGACCGACGAGTCCTTCTTAGTGTCGCCACCGCTCCCGCCGTCCTCACCGTTCCGGCCGGTCCTGCCGTTCGCGCCAGCGTCGCCGATGCCATCGGTGCCGACGTTTCGGCCGTTGCTCTCGGCCACGCTCGATTCCTCGCGCCCGTTGGCGCTCTCATTGCCGTCGAGCAGGCGGCGTTTGGCCGCGCCGAAGCTCGCCTCTGCCCTGCCGGCGGCGGCTTCGACGAGCCCCTCCCGTCGCAGGATTTCATTGACGTAGATCCGGTAGCCGGGGACGGGCCCGACCCCGTGGTCCGAACAGACGATCACGTTCGTCCCCGGAGGAATCGTTTCGAGCACCGTCTCGACGACCCCGTCGGCGGCCTCGTAGACCCGGCGGTGGGCGTCACGGTCCTCGAAGTTGTGAAAGACCGCGTCGGTCTTTTGCACCTGGATCACCGCTAAGTCCCACTCGCGGGTCGAAAGCAGGTACTCGGCGCTCCGGCGGCGCAAGTCGATCAGATCGAGGTAGCCAGCGAGCTTTGCTTCCGTGTCGTTCGACGTCTCGGCGCGCGAGTAGATCCGGTAGTCGGTCCCGAGCGCCGCGCTCAGTTCCTCACGGACGCCCTCAGGGTGGCCCGGTGCGCTCTCGGGCGCGAGATACCCCGGAATCAACGTCCCGTCGATCCGGTCGGCGGGATAGGTCACCGGCAGGTTGCAGACGACCGACGGGAGCTCCCGGGCCGAACAGTAGTTCCACAGCGCCGGCGCGCGGACGTCCTCGCGGGTGACGATCGCCGCCTCGTCGGGGTACCCCGTCGAGTGATCGAAGAAGTCGTAGACGCCGTGAACTCCGGGGTCGGTGCCCGTGAACATCGAGGGCCACGCGCTCGCGGTCCAGGGCGGATGGGTCGAGCGCAGCGGGGCCTCGACACCGCGCGAGCGCAACGCGTCGAAGCCGGGCAGCGAGAAGTCGTCGAGATACGCGAGCGAGAGCGCGTCGAACCCGAGCACGACGGTCCGAGGGGAGGCGGGCGGTTGATCGCGCCGAGAAACCATACTACGGTAATACGACCGAGTTCATTTAACTATTCCAAGGCTGTTTTTATACGCCCCCTCGCCGATCGGTCGCGAGCGATGGCATGAACCGATCGGATCGACCGGGCCGACCGGATCGGCGACCGGGATCCGTCATTGGCGGGTCGTCGCCGTCGTATCGTCGCCGGCGGGTTCTCGCCAGCGGGTCGGCGTCGAGTCGGCGTGTCTACCGGCCGTCGGGTGTGTGGTCGGGCGGCGAGGAGGCACGGGCGTCGTAGACGAATCCGTCGACGAGACAGCGTTCAAGGCGCGGGGCCGGCCGGCCGACAAGCCGGACGGAGGGCCCATCGTCCGATCCGGTGATTGCACAGTTCTCTATGCGCGTTCCGAGCGAGTCGCGCGGGGGCGAGTAGCGGCCGGTCCGCGGATCGAACCCGCAGACGGCCGGCAGGTCGGCCTTTCGAACCCGAATCCGCGAATCCCGAAGCGCGAACCCGCCGTGGTCGTGAGCGGCGACGACCGCGCCCTCGCCGCCGGCGTCGGGACCGACCCGCACGTCACAGCCCGCGATCGTCGCGCCCGAGCCGCCGCCTTCGAGGCGAACCCCACAGGCGGCCGTCGAACCCGAAGCCGACGGATCTGCCGCCGAACCCGAGGCCAGCAGACCTGAGACCGGCGGGTCTGTCGCCGGATCGGTTTCGAAACCGGCCACGATGCGGGCGTTCTCGACCGCGCCGTTAGCACCGAGGCGGATCCCCGCGACGTCATTGTCCCGGTATCGGCCCCCTTCGATCCGGACCGTCCCGCTGGTTTCGCTGGCGTAGACCCCGCCGGCCGGGAACCCTTCGAGATCGCAGTCGGCGATCGTAACGGTTCCCCGGGTGGCGCTGCCGACCCGGATGCCGGCCCGGCCGTCGGGGCGTCGGTGGGCGGGCCCCATTGGACCGCCGTCGCGCGCGACGACGTTCCGAACGATCCCTGTCCCGTCAGGCGAACGGACGACCGGCGAGAGAACGTTCGCCACCGGGCGGTCGGTCGGGCGCTCCCGCGTCCGACCGCGGACGGTCACGTTCTCGATACGTAGCGAGTCGCGCGCACAGAGGCGTAGCCCCGCTATCGCGCTCGGCGCGGTCATATCGATATCGATACCGGCGAAGGAGAGCCGCGAACCGCCGGCGACCGTCAGTAGGTTACCTTCGAACCCCGGGTCGACGACGAAGGTGACGTCGCCGTCGCCGACGACCCCCACGCTCTCGACGCCGAGGACGACCTGCGGGCGGGAAAAGCGATAGGTGCCGGCCGGAAAGCGGACGAGCCCACCGTTAGCGACGGCGCGCCGAAAGGCCCGGTCGCAGGTTCTTTCACCGGTCGGATCACAGCCGGCCGCGACGGCGTCTACCGTCCGCGAGAAACCGGAGGCACCATTCATCGGCTCACCGACGGTCTCATCGGTCGCGTCGTTCGCGCCGACTGTGCTGGTTCCGCCGGCCGTACCTGTCGCATTGGTCGCAAGCGGAACCGATCCGACGGCCGTCCCGGCGAGTTTGAGGTACGATCGCCGCCCGACGCTCGGGCCGTCGTCGGCCGACGAACCCGCGTGCTCGCGGGCGGTCGATCGCGTGTGACGCTTGGTCATTAGCGTTAATTCACTATTAACGGATAAAAGAGTTTCTATCACACTTTCGCCTAAGAAAATAGGGTGGAGGGCGGCGAACGAGCACCGCTGGGACGGACCGATCGGCCGTCCGGCCGTCACGTCGTCGGGACCTGACGATCGTGTCGAAAAGGGTTACTCCCTTCATAACAACGCTCGCACGAGAGGGGATCATCACATGGATGATTGTTCGGGCGTCGAAACCTTGCTCGTCCCCGCCCTGGACCGCGAGCGCCTGGCCCTCGCTCTACACCGGGACGAACCCCGGCAAGCACGGGGTCTACTCCTTTCTCGCCTTTGCGGGGTACGACTGGGACGTGGTGAACGCAACCCACGTCCGCGAGCCGGCGCTGTGGGAACTGCTCGACGCGAGGGGGCTGTCGAGCGTCGTGGTGAACGTCCCGGTAACTCACCCCCCACGGCCGTTTTCGGGGGCACTGCTCCCGGGATACACCGCCCCCGAGGACCCCGAGGGCCACCCCGAAGGCATCATGAGCGACGTCCGGGAGGCGATCGGTGACTACCGAGTGTACCCGCGCCACGAGAACGCGAGCGACGGCGGGAGAAACGAGATGATCGACAATTACCGCGAACTCGTGGCGATGCGCGGCGCAGCGTTTCGCTACCTGGTTCGCGAGTTCGATCCCGACTTCGGCTTCTGCCAGTTTCAGGTCACCGACTCGGTCTTTCACGAGCGGCCCGGCGACATCGGTGCCGTGAGGGCGGTCTACGAGGCGGTCGACGAGCAAGTACGCGAGATACTCGACGCCTGCGAGCCGGAAAACGTGATCCTCGCGAGCGATCACGGGATGGGGCGGTACGAGGGCGACGAGTTCCGCGTGAACGAGTTCCTCCGCGAGGCGGGCTACGTGGCGACCAAACGCGGCGGCGAGAAGGGAATGCCCGCCTGGGGCCCGCTGCGCGACGGCGGTGGCGGTGAACCGGGACCCCTCGAACGCGGAATGGCGCTCGCGGCGAGAGTGGGCGTCACGAGCCAGCGCGTCGGTTGGGTGCTCGATTCGCTCGGGCTCACCGACCTCGTACTCGACGTCGTTCCCCAAAGGATGGTCCGGGCGGGCACCGAGCAGGTCGACTTCGCCGCCTCGCGGGCGTACATGCGCGAGCGGATCGAACTCGGCGTCAGGATCAACCTCGAAGGTCGAGAGCCGGCGGGCGTCGTCCCCGAGAGCGAGTACGAGACCATCCGCGAGGACCTGATCGATCGATTGGGGAGCGTCCGCACGTCCGACGGTTCGCCCGTGTTCGAGCGGGTCGGCCCGCGCGAGGAGTTCTTCGACGGGCCGGCCGCCGGGGAGGCCGTCGACGTCGTGGTCGTTCCCAACGAGTTCGATCAGTTCCTCTCGGCGACACTCACGGGTACTCAGTTCGGACCTCCGACCGAGCCGTGGAACCACAAGCTAACGGGCATCGTCGCCGCGCGCGGCGAGGCCATCGACGGGACCGACGCGGCGGCCGTCGCGGACGAGTCGGGGGCGGCGAAGGAATCGAACACAGCCGACGCGGACGGATCGGATGCGGGGGCGAGCGTCGACATCGAACAGGCACACCTCTTCGACGTCGCACCGACGGTGCTCGCAACGCTCGGGCTCCCGCGCGCCGAGCGGATGGACGGTGACGTCCTTTCGGTCGTTCCGTCGGTCGGCACGGAGGCGTACCGGACGGCCGACCGCGACGAGCGCGTCGCGACCGACGATAGGGGCGTCGAGAACAGACTGAGCGATCTCGGATACATCGAATAGCGACAATGGCGATATGAACGGTAGATAGTACGACCATGGTCGAGGTTTCAATCGCGGACGAGGACGACATCGAGAAATGGAACAGCTACGTCGACCGATCGCCCCAGGGCAACGCCTTTCACTACGACGAGGCCCTGGCGGTGATCGCCGACCACTCAGGGACCGACTGCCACCGGCTGATCGGCTACAAGGGCCAGGAAGTAGTCGGTCTGTTCCCGGTGTTCGAACGCGGAACCCTGGGTCAAAGCGTGGCCTTTTCGCCGCCGCCGAACCTTCTGATCCCTTACCTCGGCCCCGCGCTTCTCAACATCGAGAAACTGAAACGACGGAAGGCCGAACGCCGCCACGGTAGGTTCGTCCGCGGCTGTTTCGAGCGGCTCTTCGAGGAGGTAAGCCCGCGATACGTCTCGTTGCGGACCGACGGTCGGTACGCCGACCTGCGCCCGATCAAGTGGACCGGCTTCGACGTGACGCCCGACTACACCTACACCGTCGACCTCACCGTCGGCGAAGAGGAACTCTTAGCAAGCTTTTCGAGCGACGCCCGGAGCAACGTTCGCAGCGGCGAGGAGATCGAATATACCGTCGAGGAGGGCGGCGAGGAGGCGATTCGCCGAATCGTTACCCAGATGATCGAGCGCCACGAGGCTCAAGAGGTGTTCTACGGGATTACCCCCGAGTTCGTCACCGATCTGTATCGGTCACTGCCCGAAGATCGATGCCGGCCGTACAGCATCTCGGTCGACGGCGCGTTCGTCGGCGGGATGGTGACTCTCGAAGACGACGATACGATCTATCGGTGGCAGGGCGGCGCGAAACACGACGCGGACGTGTCGGCGAACGACCTGCTCGATTGGGGGATCATGACCGACGCGATGGACCGGGGCATCGAGACCTACGATCTAGTGGGTGCGAGCAACCCCCGGCTCAACGGCTACAAGGCGAAGTTCAGCCCCGACCTGCGGACGTTCCACAACGCCGAACGGGCGAGCCCGGCAATGAAACTCGCCGCCGAAGCCTACAAGCGACTGCGCTGACCTTCCGCTCGTCGTCGGGCGTCGTCGGCTCGACTCGGCGGTCGGCTTCGTCCGGCGTACATCGATGGTCCGAGTGCGGTACAGGAAATCCGTGTCAGCACTCGATGCGAATCGGGCGTCGAATACCGAGCGCCGAGCGGGTCGGACGAGGCGATACCGCCGGTTCTACGCTCCAGTATCGTTCGTCCCATTAGTTCCGCTCGACCCGTTCGGGCCGCCACTCCCGTTCGGACCGCCACTGGGACCAGCACTAGCGTTGGGGCCGCCGCCGGCGTTGGGGCCGGTAGCGTTCGACGGGCCGCTGGCGTTCGGTCCGGCGGCGTTGGCATCGGGGCGGGTCGGCTCGGGGCCGGGCCAGACCCAGAGGTGGTACTCAGAGTTCGCAATCGTCGGGTTCGCGGGCGGTGCGTCCCCGACGTACAGCAAGTAGACGAGCCGGACGTCCTGACCGTTGCTGGTAAAGGGCGAACTTACCCGGTGGGTCCGGTTCCAGGTGTCTTCCGTGTTATCAGCGGGGATCGTCGTGCGGAACCGAGCGGCCTCGCTGCGTTCGAGCACCCGTGTCTCCCCGTTCGTGATCCCGACGCGCTGGAACTGGGCGACGACGGTGTACTGCGCGGTGCGCCCTTCCTGGTTCTCGATGCCGACGGTGAGTTGGGCGGGCTGGCCCTGGACGAACCGGTCGGGGTAGCCGTCGTAGACGAGGGTGTCGGTGTTGTTCGATTGATTGATCGTTCCGACGTAGAACTCGGAGGAACTCGTCGCGTCGGTGGGCACCGCGAGCGCGTAGCCGATGCTCGCAAGCGCCGCGAGCATGCTGAGTGCAAGCACCGCCGTCAGGAGAGTGTCGGCCGGCGAGCGGCTGAACGCGGCGCGGGCGTCCACGAGCCACCGCTGATAGGGGATCACGAAGCGCTCGCTCGGCGGCAGACGGGCGCGCCGAACGCCGCCGACGGTCGCGAACAGGAGTACGAATCCCGAGACGATTGCGAAGATCGGCTCGACCGTCAGGTCCCATGGCGAGGCGGCGAGTATCAATGCGAGGATCGGCAGCCAGACGAGGCTCAACCCGAACGACAGTGCCGCGCGTTCGCCCCAGGTAATCCCGCGCTGTTCGATCGACCTGACCGAACCGAACCGCGCCGACCGCGACAGCGGGCTCACCGACTCGGTCTCGCGGGGTTGGCGGCCAGGAAAGAGCGTCGAGAGGAAGGCATAGCCCGGGAAGAACAACAGCAGCGGCACGACGACGACGAACCGAACCGGGGTGGTGTTCACCGCCGGGAGGGTAATGACGGCCCACGCGAGCGCGAGGTATAACACGATGGCGACGAGGCTGCCGAGGACCGCTTGTATCGAGCCGACGGACTCGGCGCTCGCGTATCCGTCGGCCCTGACGTCGTCGAGCGAATCACGGCTCACGTTCGTCCCTCGGTCACGCTGATCGACGCGGTTGTATCGGATGTTTACGCATAAGGCTTTGTTATCGCGACTTTACCGGCGGTAGCCGAGTCCGACGCCCCTCGGCCACCGCGGCTCCGAACCCGCGAGCGGCATCGAACGCACAGCGATCCCGAAGCGGGCGGCCGAGGATCGACGGTCCGGACGTCGATACGGCCGAACGTAGCGAAGCGGCGATCACGCGGTAGAACGGGGAATCACGATCGGCCGGTGTCGGCGAGCGAGTCGGTTACGGCGTCAAGCAGGGCGGTCGGGCGGTCGAGATCGAGCACCGAGGCCGTCGCCGCGTGGACGAGCGCGAGTAGACAAAAGCCGGCGACGACGACGCCGGTGACGCCGTTGGCCGAAAGCGTTCCGAACAACAAACCGGCCTCGGCGAGCAACGCGAGCACGGCGCTTGCGAGCGCGAGCCCCAAGTATCCGAGGCTCCAGGTCCCCTCGGTGCTGCCCCGGGGATCTAAGTACTCGTAGAGCAGCGGGGCGTGCTCGCCGAGCGTGATGAGCCCGCGGTCCTGGTTGAACGAAACGACGCTCGCGTCGTCCATCTTGGTGAGGTGACACTGGTAAAGCCCGACGTAGACCCGCTTTCGCTCGTCGGAGGAAAGCGCGCTCATCGGCTTGTCGTTCTCCCAGGCGGCGATCCGCTCGGCGAGGTCGCGCAGGCGAACCGGCCCCGGGTCGTCGGCGAGGTACTGGAGGACGTACCGCCGCCGCTGGTTCTTGAGCAGTTCGAAGATCGTGTCCTTCGACAGCGGTGGGGTCGGCCCGTCGTGCGTGCCGGTGCCCGACGGCTCGGCTCCCGACGAGCCGCCGTCGACCGATTCGGGGACTGTATCAGTTCGGTTACTCATTCTATATTCACGTGTCTACCTCGTGAATATAGTTATTAGCGAATTATAGAGCGTGCAATAATTTCGGCGATGAACCGACGGCTCGGGGGCGGTCGGTCGTCGTTTAACGGGCGGTCAGCGGGCGTCGATACCGTCGAGAGGGGATCGAACCGAGCGGGCGGAGTGAATAACGGGAGATTATGCTGACGGGACGTGACGCGCGTAGCGGGCCGCAGCGCGGGTCGGCCGGTACGAGCACGGCAACATCGGGCGGCAACGGGCGGTAACGAGTGGTTGATCGGCGACCGATCGATGGGGTGGGTCGCCAGTTGACCCCCGATTCGACCGCGCCGCCATCGGTCGAGAGGTGATAATCGTCCGCTATAATAGCGAATAACAACTTAATTACTATGTGCACGTGCTTCATGGCTTCGTGTAGTAGCCAGTTACGGGACGGGGCGAAGGAGACACACAATGTCCGACGAGTGGGATATGATCAGTTTCGTCATCAGGTCGCAGTACAGGGTCGCAGTTCTCGAACGCTTGGTGGAGGGGCCGGCAACCCCCTCCCGGATCGCGACGGACACCGACATCGCGATCGCGCACGTTTCGCGGGCGCTTTCGGGGCTTCGCGAGCGGGAGATGGTCGATTTGCTCGTCTCCGAAGACCAGAAGAAAGGCCGCGTCTACGGCATCACCGACGGGGGCGAGCGCGTGTGGCACCGCCTCCAGCAGGAAGGAATGGTGTAGAACGGTATAGCGCCGCCGAGCGCAGTCCTGCCGTCGAGCACCGTCGAATATCGCCGAGCGCTGTTGCACGGCGGCGTACCGACGGCGCGCCGACCGACAGAACGGGGGCGCGACCGGACGGGGAGCGGGCCGGTACCGACGAGCGGGCCGAACAGCCGCGATCGGGGCGCGCAGACACGAATCTTTACGTTCAAGTGCCGGCGGTGTCGATCGGAGGCAATGAACGAAGCCGCGTTCTCACACGACGAGCGCGAGTACACGCTTTCGGACGTAAGCGTCGTCATGGGGACGTACAACGAGGAAGCCGCCATCGGCACGGTGTTAGAGGACGTCGCGACGGTCACCGACGGCGCGGCCGAAGTCGTCTGTGTCGACGGGTCAAACGACCGCACGCCCGAGATCGCCCGGGCGGAGGGCGCACGCGTCATCGAACAGGAGCCCCAGGGCTACGGCGTCGCGGTCCGGGAAGCCGTCCTCGCTGCCAGCCGGCCGGTCGTAATCACGGCCGACTGCGACGACACCTACCCGATGGAACAGGTCCCCGACTTCCTCGCGTTGGTGAACGAGGGCTACGACGTGGTCAGCGGCGACCGCCTGTACTACGGTGCCGACGCCATGCCGGCGTTCAACCGCTTGGGCAATCACGCCTTCGCCCTGTTCGCGAGCGCGCTCGTCGGCGAGCGGGTTCACGACACGACCACCGGGATGCGCGCCTATCGCCGATCGCTCATCCACGAAATCGACTGGACCGAAAACACCGGCCTGTCGGCGGAACTGTTGCTCCGACCGCTGCTGCGTGAGTATACGGTACGGGAACTCCCGATCGAGTACGACGAACGCCGCGGCGAGACGAAGCTAGACCCCATCGAGGGCGGCGCGGCCATCGCCAAATCGATCCTGACCGTGAGCCTCGAAGAGCGGCTCCGAAACGCGGGCGTCGATGTCCGCCTCGGCTAACGTGGTCGGACTGTCCTTACTGCCGGTGATTCGTGGGCGATCGAAGCCAACGGAGAACCGGGACCGCCGACGTTGCGGTCGAATGGCCTCGTTCGGTTGCGTCGGTTCCACGCTCTCGTTCGGCACCGTTCGATTCCGGTCGGTTCGTGCTCGTGTTCGACCGAGTTACGCTCGGCTCGGCCGTTCGATTCACCGTTTCGATCGTCGAGTCCACCGATACGCCGGTCGGGTAGTCGTCGAGCCCGGCAATGTAGGTGTCGGTGCGCCCGCAGTTGGCCGTTAGCCGACAGACCTCGATCCGGGGTGGCCAGATCACACGCACCGAACCGTTTTCCGCGGAGACGGCGATCTCGTAATGGTACGTAACGGTGCCGCCGCCCGGCTGAAGGAAGGTCACTTCGAGCGAAACCGGCTGGCTTCGATCCAAGGGTACCGTCTCGGCACCGGCTGTGCGCTGGAGCCCAGGCCCAGGAGCGATCCGCGCGCGCTCGGTGTTCATGAGCCACTCGACATCGAGTGACTCGTTCGATCGCTGGAGGCGATCGAGGCGCTCGTCGTTTACGGCGTATTGGGAGACTTCCTTTCGCGGCGGGATGCCGGCTTCGATCCGGACGGTCGCGGCGGTCGACGCTGGCGGTACGCCGAGGGCGGTGGTAATCCGGTGCCGACTGCCTTCCCTGACGGCGACGCGCCGGAGTTGGGGCCGGACGGGCTGTTCGTTCCACGTGCCCCAGACGCCCCGGAAGTTGTACCGATAGAGCGTCCGGTTCTCGTAGTTCTCGATTACGGTGAAGTCCGCGCCGGGCGACCGTTTGAGCGCGTAGACCGCGTCTCCGCTCAGCGAGGGGTCGTTCCGAAGGTATTGGAGGGGGTGATTCGTCCAGTCGCCGTAGATCGGCGGGACGAACACGAGGGCGTTGTCGAACTCCTGGGCTTCGATCGGCGCGTACGCGCGCTCGAACTGGTCGGTGTTCGTCGTGTGCCGTTCGAGCGGCGAGTCGAGCGCGTTCGCCTGGGCCACCGCTCCGATCGGCACCGTTATTAGTAGTAGCGCGAGCACGAGGGCGCGGGCCTCCCGAGCAGGGAGCCGCGCCCCGAAGAAGCGCCGGAGCCACCGAATCGAGACCAACAGGCCGAACGCACCGAACGCCGACAGTGGGAGGAGCAGATCGAAGTGATAGAAGGGACCGTAAAGCGCGAGCAGCCCGTCCTTAGGGTTGTAAACGCCGGCGAGAATATTGAGGTTCCCCCAGAAGTAGATATTGCCGACGATCACCGAGACGAACAGGCCGGCGAGCAGCGTCCGCACCGTCTCGTCGGTGAGCCCCGGTCCGACCGCCTGGGTCGATTCCGACGACTTCGATCCGTTGGGGAATGACCGGACACCGGCTTCGAGACGGCGCGCGGATCGAAGCGTCCGTCGGATCGATCGCCGGACCGAACGCCCGTCCCGCTCGTCGGAGCCGCCGTCAGAGGAGATCTCCCGGCCGTCTTCGGGGGTAATGAGCGCCCGGCGCGCCCGGCAGGCGACGCGTTCGGCGAACGCACGCACACCGCCGACGATCCCCGCCGACCTGACGTGGGCTGCGACGCCGATGACCGCTAAGATCGTCCCGAGAGGAGCGGCGAACGTCCAGCGGGTCGCGGACTCGGAGACGACCTGCCAGTTCGCGATCAGGGCGAGCTGGGGGGTGTAATCCCGGCCGTAGACGAGGATCTCGCGATACCCGAAGCCGAGGCCGTCCTTCGGGGCGAACTCCTGATAGGGAAAGAGAAGGGCGGAACCGGTCAAGATTCGGTTATACCAAAGGGTTACGCCGACGAGGGCCAGTCCGAAGACGCCGACCGTCGCGTACCGACGGCCCTCCCGCACGAGCGCGCCGCCGTCGCGCGCACGCACTGCTCGGACGAGCCGCCAGCAGGCGTGGAGAAGAAAGGGCACGGCGAACAATACGGCAGTGTACGGCCGGGCGAAAAAGGCAAGCCCGATCGCGGTTCCCGCGAGGGCAGCGTACGCCACAGAGCGCCGGCGGATCGCCCGGATATAGGCGAGGGCGAAAGTGAAGTTGAGCAGCGTCGTCGGCGGATAGGGAAGAAAGACCGATGAGGAGATGAGGAAAAACGGCGTCGCGACCAACACGGCGGCGGCGAGGACTCCGGTCCGGCGATCGAAGGCTTCGGCGGTGAGGAGCGAGACGAGCACGACGTTCGCCGCAGCGACGCCGGCGAGCGCCAACCGGGGAACCCCGACCGCGAGTCCGGCCGCGAAGAAGACGGCGGGCACCGGCGAGTACTTCGAGTAAAGTTCGTTGCCCTCCATGACGAAGAACCACGGCCGGAAGGCGATCGGGGTCTCCGACGTCATCGTGAGCTGCCCCTTCAATAGCATCGCGGCCTGCTGGAGGTAGACCGCTTCGTCGTCGTTGCT
>PXRY01000102.1 GCA_003022925.1 Halobacteriales archaeon QS_8_65_32
TGCTACATAAGAGCGTAAGTATAATAATGCGGCTGCTGGAGCGGTAAGTGGCAAAGCTTGAATGAGAGTAGACACGAACGCTGTCGGACGGGATGTCGGTCGCATCGTGCAGGCTGTTTCCCTGATGCTGGTGGTTTCCATCGTCGTAGCAGCCGTCAATCGAGAGTTCTACGCCATTCCGGCATTCGTTGTCTCTGCCGCCATCATGGCCGGATTCGGCACCGGACTAATCCGGTTGTGTCGAGGAGCGGCCCCTCCAAAGAAACGCGAAGCGATGGTCACCGCTGCGACTGCTTGGGCCATGGTCGGAATCCTCGGCGGACTACCCTTTCTTTTTATTGCGTGGACGATTCGGATCGATCCGTTCCCCGTTTGGACGAACACCCCACCGATGGATGCAACGACTGCAATCTTCCTCCATCCGCTTGACGCGGTGTTCGAGGGTATGAGCGGGTTCACTGGGACTGGCCTCACGATGGCTGCTGTGGAAGAGGAACTCCCTCGGTCACTACACTGGTGGCGGTCGTTCATCGAGTGGATCGGTGGCGTCGGCGTAATTGTGCTGACTGTCGCGATTCTCCGACGTGGCGGCGGGAGCAGTGAATCATACACACTCTATGAGAGTGAGGCTCGCTCCGAGAGGATCCATCCGAGTATCGTGACGACTGTCCAGGAGATTTGGAAAATCTTCGTAGGGCTCACTATCGGTTCGATCGTTCTGTTTCTCCTCGTCGGGATGCCGTTGTGGGATGCGATCAACCACGGAATGACCGGAATCGCAACCGGTGGGTTCTCCGTCCACGCGGATTCGATCGGCCATTACGGCAGTCCATTGATCGAGTACGCGACAGTACCCATAATGATCGCCGGAAGTATCGCATTCCCTATTCATTACCTGATCCTCAAAGGTGAAGTCCGGAATCTCTATGCTGACCTGCAGACACGGTGGGTGTTCATTTGGTTTACCGTCGGGTCGCTCGCATTAACGGGGATTCTGTACGCGAACGGGCAGTACGCGACACTAGAGGAAACGTTTCGAGTGAGCCTGTTCCAATTCGTTTCCGCGACGTCGAACACCGGCTTCGGGAGTGCAGCGATCGGCGGTGGGACTAGTCAAGTCTGGAGTGCTGGCGCGACGCTGCTGGCATGTCTGGGTATGCTCACCGGGGCAGCAGCCGGGTCGACAGTAAGTGGCCTCAAGCTGGTTCGTGTGATTACGCTCGTCAAGGGAACCTTCTGGCAGGTTCGGGAAGTATTTCAGCCCGACTCTGCAGTTCGGTACCTGCAGCTCGGGAAGCGTAAACTCAATGAGGAACAGGTCCGACGTGAGTACGCCGAAGCGACAGTTGTGTTCGTGCTCTGGATTACGTTCTTGCTAATCGGTGTCGCTGTGCTGTTACGCGTCCTCTCACCGGCCCATCCGCTGGAGTATGTGATCTTCGATGTCATGAGCGCGCAGAGTAACGTCGGGTTGGACTCCGGAATCACCGGTCCAGCCCGCTTGGAGATCATCCCAATCGCGGTCCTAATTGGCTCAGTTTTCCAACGTTTCAATCTCTATCAATAGATAGGACGAGGATCGAGCACTGGTCAGTCCGATCGATTACACGAGTGCTTTCCGCGCATCGTTGGTTGAGCAGCCAGTGTTTCACGATTTACGGTAATTCAAGTCGTGACCGGCTGGATTAGCTCTTCTACAGCCGGAGCGGTCGACTAATGAGGTCGAAATCACAGTAATCCATCGATCGAAGCCGTTCAACTAAACAGCGCTCCTGGTGGGCATTGTCGGCTTCGACGCTGTCGCTGCGGACGAGGAACTGCCGATGTTCGCGGATTCAATGTCAATACGAGCCTATATCCACCTAACGAACTTTGGGAGCGCACACGATCGACGAACCGGTCGGAACACGTACTCGTTGAAGCGATGGTGGATGAACGTGTGTCGCCGTGGCGCTCGGGAGTGTATGAGGAGCACTGTCGAGCGCGCGTTCGCTGCCAGTCGATCAGGGACGGCCCCGGAACACCGGCGGATCTCGTCGTTCACGACGGGCGATCGCCGCAGTGGGCGATCCTCGAGCAGTCCGATCCGCGCCACGTGCTTGAAACTAGTGCGTCGTCGCAGCGGGCGGAAGGACCGAGTCGATAGTCAACTAAATCGGCCGCCGTGACCGAAGGGCTGCTCGGGTGGCCGTTTTTTGTTGCGTCTCACGATCCGTGTCGAAGGCATCGCCGGCCCGACTGGCTGTTTCCCCGGCTTCGGTGTAGGAGCAGCTGTTTTTGAAGTGGTTTCGATCGATCGGTGACGCGGGGCGGTCTGAGCGAGCACTGGGTCCGCTCGGTAGGGAACGTCGCCGACTCCCCGTCGACCGCCGTGTGGAGCGAGGTAGTCGTGCTCGCCATCCGGAGTGATCTCAGTCACCTCACGGATCGACATGTGACCGCTCGTCCCCCGTTCGTCGTAAAGTGCTTCGAGGTCGTCGCCGTCATGAACCGCTTTGCGCTCTTGTATCCGTTCTCGATGTCCCAGCGATCATTGTACCACTCGATGAGCGCTGTGGTCGGTCCCGACAGCGACGTCACGAATACGACGTATCGCTCGTGACCCTTCTCTAACTCACCGCCCCAGCTCCGTTTTCGTACATCGCTCGTCTCGATAGATTGTAACGTCAATCCTGCTGGCGGATTAATTGTCGGTCAACGATGGACGAGAAGTCAGCTCAGGTTTTCCTTCCACCAGGTGAGCGGTGCTTCGAGCGTCACCGTCTCGCTCGCTTTGGCGAGACGGTGACGTGTGTCCATTGCGAGAGTGACAACGTTGTCAGGCAGGGAACGACCGATAAAGACGCTCAGCAGTACTGGTGCAAGAACTGCGAGACCTACTTCAACGACCTCACGGACACGATCGTCGGCCAGCATCGCTTCGGACTCGAAGAGATGTTCTACATCAGCAAGGAGATGCGATCTGAGCCGACCGCTCAGATCGCTCGGGACCTTGATCGGGACTACGGAGCTGTTCTCAACTTCGTCCATAAAGTGCAGGACGTGAGCGGTAACATCGACGAATTTGACCTCTACGGCGTGTGTGAAGCCGACGAAATCTATGTGACTGCTGGTGAGAAGGGACTCGAAGATAAGGACGAGAGTCCGCGCCAGCGCGGACTCTCAAAAAGGGACGCGGAGACTTCGAAGGGGACGAACCACCAATCGTGACACTCGTCCGTCGGGATGACGGACGAGTTCGGTTTCTCGTGTGTAAGGACTTGGAAGACGCTGACGAAGACATCGCTGAGTACGGCGATGGTAGTGTCATCCTCTGTACCGACGAGTACTCGATTTACGACGGAATCGAGGACAAAGAGGGGGAAAGAAGAACTCGTTCGGGACATCCGGGTGTACGCCGTTAGCCTCCTCCGGGTGTTGAACGCCGAGATACTCCCGTTCGACCACGCGCGAAACGCCCGAAAACTCACCGAGTACGTCGAGTCGTACGACGACGATGCCGGCGAACAGTTCGACTTCGAACCGACGCTCACCGAACTGCGAGCGCTCGCGTCCGAGATCGACGCGTTTCAGGAAGCCGCCCACGACGGTCGAATCGACTCCGCGGTGGCGAACGACGCCATTACGTCGCGCTCGCGCGTGTTGACGCGACTGAACCTCGTCCAGCGAGGCCAGTTCGAACAGAACCCGGCGGTCAGTCGCGAGCCGGTTCCGCGACTCGCGCCCGCGAGGAAGTTCCCGATTCTGGAGGGCAACGACATCAAGTTCCTTCAGGTCCAGTTGAAACGTCAGCAGAACGCCGTCGTCCAGGAACTACGCGAGGCCCACGAGGTGATTCCGGACATCGACGCCTGACCTCGTTAGCTCGTCCCCAGTGCCGGTCTCGGCGCGGCGAAACGCGACCGCGAGCGACGGTCCTTACGACCCGTAGCCGATCTCGTCGAGGAACTCGCGGACACACGCGAGATACTCCTCCTGTTGATCGAGGTTCGGCGAGTGGCCGCTCTCCTCGAACACGACGAACCGGGCGTCGGGAAGCAGGTCCGCTATCTCCTCGCTGGCTTCGGGGGGTGTGATCCAATCGTGACGACCGACTGTAACGAGGACGGGCGCGTCGACGTTCGGCAGGTTCGTCGGTGTAGTTCATGTTCGGGTATGCCTCGGTGAACATGGTGTTGTGCGTCTCGTGGTGGAACGAGCGGGTCTCGGTCGCCTCCCGTGCGGCTTCGGCGTCGAACTCGTCGAGCGACGGGGCGTACAGCGGTGCCATTCCGTGGAAGACCCGCCGGAACTCCTCGTCCGAACGGACGTCGCCGTCCATCACTCGCTCGAACTCCTCCCACGTGATGGTCGGCACGTCGAGGTCCGACGCTTCCATCGCCGGCCACCGCCTGCGGGCGTTCTCCACCGAGCGCGAGTCGTATTCTCCTGAGGGTGCGGTGTCTCTGAGGATAACTCCTGCGAGGTGCTCGGGGTAGCGGATAGCGTACTCTTGGGCGATGAACCCGCCGTACGATCCGCCGATGAACACTACTACATCGAGACCGAGATGCTCGCGGAGTCCCTCGGCATCCCTCGCGTACTGCTCGTTCGAGTACGGCGGTGTCAGACTCGACTGCCCACAGCCACGGTGGTCGTAGACGACGAGACAGTACTCGTCGGTCAGCGGCTCGAACGCCTGCTTGCCCTTCTCGTGATCGCTGATCCCTGGCCCGCCGTGTAGTGAGATAATGGCGGGCGCATCGTCGTTTCCGAGAACCTCGTAGTAGAGGTCGGCTCCGTTCACGTTAGCACACATAACAGAGGCCCTGTCCTTTAACCATGCTAACTGGGTGACAAGACTGTTTCGATGACGCTACCTTCGGTAGAAAAGTCCATGCTTGGGTACAGACCGACGCACGAAACTGTTCTGACGAACGCTGATTCGACTACCGTGGCGCGATGGTGCCCGTCGAAAAGGGTTGACGCGTGGTGAGATCGTCCATGAGCTCGTCTCGACCGCACAGGAGTACTTCCGGATCGGCACGGTGCTAGCGGACAGCGAATTCTCTGACGTCTTCGAGACACACGACGATAGCGAGTAAAATAGTGGTCGCCGGTAGCGACCTGGTGTGGAGAGAAGGAGTACCACCCGTCGGTATAATGTCCGATCTATCAGCTTGATCCACGACTCGAAACGAGACGCAGTCGCGTTCCCCGGGTGGCTACTCATCGGGCAGGTCAATGACTTCGTAACTGACGTTCCCTTCGCGAAGCTCGTCCGTGTGAGCCGATAGTTCGTCCGCGACCGCGAGCAACAACACGTCGAGTCCCTTCGTCGCCGCTTCACGTGCGGCGTGTTGTGTGCCGAATCGAATATCGGGCTCGACATCGACTGTACGAGCCGCGACGAGGGCCTCTGTGCCTGCGGTCGCAACGATATCGTGGTCCTCAGCGAGGGCCACGACGTCGGTCGAGCGTACGACCGAACTCCCACCGTTTTGTACCTGCGGGACGGGGATCACGGTAACGGTCCCCAGGTCGTAATCGACGACACCCTCGACGTTCGTAATAGCGACGTCCCGGCCGGCGTCGGCGTTCGTCATCGCAACGGCGGTTGCACTCCCGGCGGAACCTGTTACCGCGCGGAGAACCCCCTCGCTCATCGTGAGCGAGACCGATTCGCCCTCACTCACTTCGGTCGTCGCGATTGCGGTTTCGATCTCGACTTGTCCGATAACAGCCTCGGAGACGTGCGTGACCACCTCACGTAGCGTATCCGTTTGCGAGATGAGCCAATCGACGCCGTCTTTGGTAACCTCGTACCGGCTGCGGCCGTGTTTCTCGACGTACCCTTCCTCGACGAGCCCCTTGAGATAGTCACTCACCGCCTGCGGGGTGACGTTGATAGCGTCCGCTACCTCCTGCTGACTCACCGCCGGCTGCCGCTCGGCGATCTGGACGAGGATTTGGTACCGAGTAGCGTTACGCTTGCTTTGGAGAACGCTGATGCCTTCGGTCGCGTCCGCCTCCTGCACCATTATGCATGTTCGATGCCACCAATTAAAGTAGTTTTGGGTTAATACCGGCTGGATTGTCTCTCGACCGGTAAGAAACCTACTCTGAGCAAATCAGATTGAACTATAACAACCGAAATTGTTTTATGCATCACAGAAGTTGTCTTCGCCGATGGCACGCGTATCGCTTCCACACGACGCGAAGGCAGGGCCGACCAAGCCGGAAGTTCGGGCCGTCCTTCACGGCAAACTCGATCTCACGGCGACCGACCACTTCGTCGAGGTCGGCTCCTGTACCGGGGCAGTGACGATCGAAGCAGCCCGGCGCGCCGGTCGGGTTACGGCGCTCGAACGAAAGTCCGAACGGCTCGATGTCACTCGGAAGAACCTGGCCGCGAACGAAGTTCGCGGGAACATCGAACTCCACGAGGCGGAGGCTCCCGAGGGGCTGCCCGATGACGGGGACGTCCTCTTTCTCGGCGGCAGCCGCAACTACGAGGCGGTACTCGACCACGCGGTCGAAACGAACGTCTCCCGCGTGGTAATGAACATCTCTCGGTTGGAGGTGGCCGGACGTGCAACTGAAGCCTTTCGCGAGCGCGACCTCCTCGAAGAGGTCTGTCAGTTCCAGGTGAGTCACGGCTACGACCTCGCGGGCGCGACGAGCTTCGATGCGGACAATCCGGTCTACATGCTCGTCGGCAGTGCTCGTGAGTCCGGAACAGGCGAGATCGCAACCGATGGAGGGACCCGATGACGCTTTTCGGCGTTGGACTCGGGCCCGGCGAGAGCGACCTGGTAACCGTTCGTGGTAAGCGCGTCCTCGAACGCGCCGACGTGGTTTACTCGCCCGGACGACTCTCTCGGTCGGTCGCCACCGACCACGTCGCCGAGGACGCTATCGGCGACATCGACTTCCCGATGACCCGGGACGAGAGTGAACTCAAGCAAGCCTGGAGGGAAGCGGCCGCGGAGATCGCACCGCGAGCGCGCAAAGGAACCGCCGCGTTCGTTACGCTCGGCGATCCCAACGTCTACTCGACGTTCGGTCATCTCCGACGCACTCTCCGTGCGTTTCATCCCGATATTGGGATCAATGTCGTCCCCGGGGTGAGCGCCGTGACCGCGTTCACCACTGCGCTCGGGATCGAGATCGCCTCGGGGACGAGCCTCGCGCTGCGCGAAGGTGCCCGCGGCGCGGCTCCGGTCGGGCCCGACCGATTGCTCTTGTTCAAAGTCACCGACGTGCCGGTGACCCACGAGAAGCTCACCACGGCGGGCTACGACGCTGTGTACGGCCGCCGGCTGTTCATGGAACAGGGCGAAACGCGCGTGACCGACGATCCCGCGGCGCTCGCGGATCGTGACTACTACACGCTCGCGTATGCCGAGAAACGGGACCTGGATTCCGAACCCGTGACCGCAACGTTCGAGGAAACCGAACCGAAGATCGCTCGGACCTCCGACACCAATACAACGGCACAAGCGGACGGTGGTTCCTCACCCCCACCGGACGAGCGTCGGACGGACGTGAGCGAGGCGATCACGACCGAACGCGCGGAAGGAATCGCCTGGGGTGACGAGATTCCGGAGGTCTCGCCGCGATGACCGGTACAGGGGAGATAGCTGGCGAGAACGGAACCCAGCGAGATCCGACCGACCCCCAGGAAGCCATCGACGCGGAGACGACCGCCCGCACGACCGAACGCGATTCGCGGATCGGAAAGCGAACCGCCGGCGAGATTCAAGAGGGGGTTCCGTTCATCGGGGCCGGGCCGGGCGACCCGGGATTGCTCACCGTTACCGGTCGTGAGTTGGTCGAATCGGCCGATCTGGTCGTCCATGCCGGCTCGCTCGTCAACAGCGAACTCCTCGATTCGTACTGCGCCGACGCCGAGCAAGTGAACTCGGTCGGCAAGGAATTAGAGGAACTCGTTCCGCTCATGCGCGACGCCTTCGAGGCGGGTCGGACCGTCGTTCGTCTCCATAGCGGCGACCCGGCGATCTACGGCGCGGCGCTCGAACAGATGGACGCCTTGGAGCACGAGGGGGTTCCGACATACCTGGTCCCGGGGGTGACCTCGGCGTTCGCTGCGAGCGCCACCCTCCGGACGCAACTCACCCTCAATGGGGTGGCGAACCACGTCGCGTTCACCCGCCCGCGAGGCCGGACCTTAGCGCCCGAGGAGGACCACATTGGGGAGTTCGTCGCGATGGGCGACGTGACGACCTGCGTGTATCTGGGAACTCACGCGGTGGGAGAGACGATGGATCGACTGTTGGAAGCGGACCACGACCCCGACACGCCGGTTGCCGTGGTCTATCACGCCTCCTGGCCCGACGAGGACGTCATCGAAGGGACGATCGAAACGATCGGCGAGCGGGTAGCGGAGGCCGGCTATCGTGCGTCGGCGCTCGTGGTGATCGGCGACGCCGCGCGGAAGGCCAGCTACGAGCGTTCGTACCTGTACGGCGACTGGGCGAACCGATCAGGCAGCGCGGAAGGGAAGGCCGATGATTGAATCATGAGCACAGATACCGATACCAACGAGACGACCAACACGAACGACACGGCCGAGGAATCGAGCGGCCACTGCTCCACGCCGGATTCGGATGGCGAGGTGGCCGAAGAGATAGCGATCATCAGTTTCGAGCGCAAGCTTGACACCGCCGAAGAGATCGTCGGTGGCATCGGCGAGAACTACGAGCGAGTGGACATCATCGAGTACCACAGCGACGTCTTCGCCGAGTTCTGGGGCGAGTATGACTGTCTTATCGGACTCATGGCTTCTGGCATCGCGATGCGAAAGACCGCCCCGCTGCTGGACGACAAGTGGGACGACCCGGCGATCGTCATCGTGGACGAGGCACTCACCTGGGCGATCCCGATCACGGGTGGACACCACGGCGCAAACCAGGTCGCCCACGACCTCTCGAAGCTTGGGGCGGTACCGGCGATGACCACCGCGAGCGAGGCCGCGGGCAAACAGGGCGTCGAGAGCAAAGCGAAGGCGCTCGACACCCACGTCGTCAACGGCGATTCGACCGTCGCGACCAACCTCGCCGTCCTGAACGACGACCTCGGCCCCGTCGCCCGCCTCGACGGGCCCCGAGTCGTGCTCGTCGGCGACGACGTCACGGTACTGAAACGCAACGGTCCCGACGGCGTGGTCATCGGGACGGGCACCGTTTCGGGCGTGAAGAAGTCCCAGGTCCTCGACGCCTGGAAAGTAGTTTTAGCGGACCTCGATCTGACGTTCGGGGACGTGGACTTCGTCGCCACCGCCGCTCGCAAGGAAGGCGAGGAAGGGCTGTACGAGGCCGCCCGGGCGATCGGCACGGGCGTCGTGCTCTTCGAGAAGGAGGTCTTAGAGCGGTTCGAAGGTCCCTCTCCCTCCCGATCGAAGGAGCTCATCGGCTGGCCGGGCATCGCCGAGGCGTCGGCTATCGCTGGCGGGAGCGAACACGACCTCGCTCGGGAGAAAGAACGGTTCGAGAACGCAGTGACCGTGGCGGTGGGTCGATGAGCGGAACGGCAGAAAGCGACGTGACCCCGGCCACGGAGTCGGGCGAGACCGACGCCGCCGTGGACATCGAACCCGACGGGATGGGCACCCTCTACATCGTCGGCATCGGTCCTGGCTTGCCCCACGCGATGACTCAGCGGGCGAAAAGTGTCGTCGAGACGGCCGACTGCGTCATCGCATCGAATCTCTACCAGGAGTTCCTCCGCCGGGACGGCACCCTCCCACCGGAAGAGGCGGTGACCGACGGGGGCGTCGCGGCCCGTCCTGATGGTACTCGCCAAGAGATCGTCCGCTCGTCGATGGGCCAACAGGTCGAACTCGCGAAAGAGGCCTTCGAGCGCGTACGCGCGGGCGAGACGGTCGCACACGTCTCGGGGGGCGACCCGAATGTGTACGGAAAATCGGATCTATTGTTCACGATGGCCGACGCCGAGAGGGCCGAGGACGTCCCGATCGAGGTCGTCCCAGGGGTCACGGCGGCCTTAGGTGGTGCGGCGAACCTCGGCGCGCCGCTGTCGAACGACTTCTGTACGATCTCGCTGTCCAATAAATGGCGCGGCTGGGACGAGATCGCCGAAAAACTGCGCGCGGCGGCCATCTCGGGGTTCGTAATTGTCCTCTATAACTGCTGGCGTGACTACGAGCGCGCGATCGACGTCCTCCGCGAGGAGCGCGCCGACGACGTTTCAGTGGCGATCTTCAACGACGCCGGCCGCGGCGACGCCGGCCGCAATCTGGAGGACGAGACTCACACGATCACGACCCTCGCCGAAGCGACCGCACACGACGAGGAAGTCGGCGGGATGGGCACCTCGATCCTCGTGGGAACCCACGAGACGCGCGTTTGGGAGAACGACTACGAACAATACCTCGTCACCCCGCGCGGCGGGCGTGACGTAGAGGACTTCTGAGACCATGAGCACCGACGATACCACCGACGCGACCGACGACATCGATAGCATCGAGACGACCGAAACGAGCGCCGATACCGGATCGAACTGCGGCGCATCGAAACGTGCCGACACCGATTCCGGGTGTGGAGCGACGACGGCAGAAACCGACGGCGGCGTCGCGAGTGCCGAGAGCACTTCGGGGTCCGCCGAGAGCGCCTCGAAGTGTGGTGGCGCGACGTCGCCCACATCGTCCGACTCGAAGTCGACCTGTGGCACGTCGAAGGCGGGAAAGAAGGAGAGTACTGACGAGAAGGTCGGCTCGACGGTCGCCGAGTTCGACGCCGACCCAGGCAGGCTGGTCGCCGTGGGACTCGGCCCCGGTCAGCCGGAGGGTATGACCCAACGTGCGCGCTCGGCACTGCTCGACGCCGAGCACATCGTTGGCTATACCACCTACGTCGACCTCCTGCCCGACGAAGTAACCGAGGCGGCAGAGGAGTTGTACGACACGCCGATGTGCGGGGAGGTCTCCCGGACCGAGGAAGCGATCGACCGGGCGCTTGCGGGCAACGACGTGGCGATCATCGGCAGCGGCGACCCGAACGTCTATGCACTCTCGGGGCTGGCACTCGAGATCTTAGAGTCGAAGGGCGGGACGCCCGAACTGGTCGACTTCGAGGTCGTTCCAGGGGTACCGGCCGCTCAGTCCTGCGGGGCACGACTCGGCGCGCCGCTAGTCAACGACACGGTGAGTGTTTCGTTATCCGACCACCTGACGCCGATGGAAGCGATCGAATCGCGACTGCACGCCGTCGCCGGGGAGGGCTTTACGATCGCGATCTACAACCCCTGGAGCCGCAAGCGCCGCGAGAACTTCCGGAGGTGTTGTGAGATCCTCCTCGAACACCGCGCGCCCGACACACCGGTCGGGGTCGTCCACGGCGCGGGCCGCGAGGACGAACGGAGCGAGACAACGGAACTCGGCGCGCTCGAAGA
This sequence comes from Halobacteriales archaeon QS_8_65_32, assembly GCA_003022925.1. Taxonomy (GTDB): domain Archaea; phylum Halobacteriota; class Halobacteria; order Halobacteriales; family Halococcaceae; genus PXQR01. The sequence continues at coordinate 11,413 of PXRY01000102.1, forward strand.
ACTCGGCGAGACGGACCTGATCGATATGACGACGACGATCCTCGTGGGCAACGAGGAGACGTACGTCTGGGGCGACCGGATGGTGACCCCGCGTGGCTACGAGTCGAAATATGACTACTGAGGGAGCGACCCGGGACGAAGCGAGCGAAAGCGAACCGACCGGAAGTGAGACGACTGCGAGCGAGCCGACCACCTACCGGGTCCGGCTCGACCGCGGGGCCTGCGAGGGGGTCTTCGCGTGTCTCGTCCGGGACGATCGGTTCGTCGAAGCGGCGGACGGGGTAGCGACTATTGATGGCGTGGATCCGGACGCGTTCGAGGCCCGAGCAGGGAGCGAGGAATTGAGCGCGACGTTCGCCGACGACCGAATCGTGGACGCCCGGCAGGCCGCCCGCGCCTGCCCGGTCAATGCGATCGACGTGACCGAAACCGACGCCCGGGTCGGCGCGACGGAGGGCGGCCGTGAGTGACGCGAGCGGGGAAGCCGGTCGGGAGGCAACGACGCCCGACCCCGCCGAGGACCTACTCGCCGCCACGCCGGGGACGGCGTACTTCTGGGGACACGTGGCGGGAAGCGGCGAGGTGACGCGCGATCGAGTAACCGTCCGAGTGGGCGACGAGCGGGCGGCCAACGCGCTGGCAGCGGTCGCCGGCGTCGATCATGCTGATCGGAAACACCGCGTTGCAGCCCGCGAGTCCGCCCACGACGCCTCGATCGTCCGGTACGAAGACGAGCACGAACTCACGGTGTTCGGACCGACCGGTGAGCGCGCCGGGGCGGCACTCGGCCTCCCGCTCGACGGCGGGCCGGGCGGCTATCGCTTCGACGCGTTCTCGGCGTACCGCGCACAACTGCTCCGGGGATCGCTCGAAGCCTGTGGGACCGTCTGTTTCCGCGAGTCGGCGGGGTCGGTCGGAATCTCGTTCGTTCACGACGACGAACGCCTGCTCGAACGGATCCGTTCGCTGCTCGGCGACGCCGACCCCGGGGCTCCGACGAAGGAACTCGCGGCGACGTCCTCAGGAGAGTACTGGTTCGGACTCGCCGAGGACGCCGATACGACCGCGTTCGCCCGGTGGGTCTACGCCGGGAGCGACGCGTCTGGCCTCTACAGCGAGACTCGAAGGACGAAACTGCGCCGGAGCGTCGAACGCGCGACCGGCGTCGAGGTGGGGTCGATTTCGGGATGACGGCGAGCACCTCGACGGTCCGTTCGACGACGCTCGACGACGAAGCCGTCCTGTTGGTGGGCCATGGCTCCCGGCGCGAGCGGTCGAACGAGGGGGTGCGCGAGCTGGCCGCCGACCTGGAGACCCGGTTAGGAGTTCCCGTCGACGCCGGATTCCTCGAACTCGCGTCGCCGTCGATCCCCGAGGCCATCACGGGCCTCGCTGCGGCCGTCTCTACGATCGCGGTGGTTCAGCTCTCGTTGTTCGCGGCGAGCCACGTCAAAAACGATGTCCCCCTCGCGGTCAATCAGGCCCGCACGGAACACGAGGACACGACGATCCACAACGGCGCGCACCTCGGGGTACACCCGGCGCTGGTCGATCTGCTCGACGACCGGGCGGCGGCCGTCGAACGTAATATAGGCGTCGACCGCGGGACGGATGACGTCGCCTGCGTGCTCTGTGCGCGCGGTTCGAGCGATCCGGACGCCAACAGCGATGCGCACAAACTCGCCCGACTGCTGTACGAGGGGCGGGCCTTCTCACGGGTCGAGACGTCTTTCATCGGCATTACCGACCCGCTGCTCCCCGAGACGCTGCATACGGTCGCCAAGGGGCGGCCGGACGCCGTCGTCGTCGTACCGTACATGCTCGGTGACGGCGTGCTTACCGAGCGGGTTCGATCGCAGGTCGCCGACTTCGACGACGAATACCCCTACGTCGCGGCAGCCGTGGGCGATCCGTTAGGGACCGACTCACGGCTACTCGATGTCCTCGCGGACCGTTGGCAGGAGGCCCGGACCGACAGCGTACGGATGTCCTGTGACACCTGTAAATACAAGGTCGAACTCGACGGTTACGAGGAGGATCTCGGTGGTGGGCGGGCGATGCTCCGGGCGCTGACCCATCAGGGAAGCCACGCCGACCGAGAGGACGTCGCCGAGGAACCCCACGCTCACGACGCACCCGGAAATCACGTCGCGGTCTGTACCAATCAGACGTGTGCCGCCGAGGGCGCGCCAGCGGTCCTTGAGCGCCTCCGCCAGGAAGCGCGCGATTCGAACGCGTGTGACGTTCGGATCACCCGCTCGTCGTGTCTCGGGAACTGTGGCGACGGACCAATGGTCGCGGTCTACCCCGACGGGGTTTGGTACGGCGGCGTCGGTACCGCCGACGCAGAGCGCATCGTCTCCTCGCACCTCGATCGCGGGCGCATCGTAAGCGGTCTCGTCAGCGAGACGCTCTGACGACGATCGACGAGCGCGAAAACGGACCACGAGTGTGCGAACGACATCCGATCGACGAACACGGCAAACGGAATACGACGAACGAGAAACCATGAGCTGTTACGAACTGGAAGCGTTACGACTCGGACTGATGAACGTCCTCGGTACTGCCGAGCGCAGCACCCGCGAGCACGCCGAGACCGAACTAGAGGGTCACCTGGAGGGCCCGATCGGGGCGCTCGCGGCGGCGGAAACGCTGTCGGCGGTAGAACGTCACCTCGACGCGGCGCTCGTCGACCTCGAAGAGGAGATCGCAGCAACCGACGAGGGTGAGCCCGAGTACGACTACCTGCGCGGGCGGCTGGTCGCCGTTCGGGACGCCGAACGCGCCGTTTCCCGGCTGACGACACAGGGCGAGAGCGTCCTTGGAGGGTTAGGCGAGGCCCACGACGTCCTGCACGAGGCCTTCCCGGTTGAGGAGTGAGCGGACGAGTGAGAACGATGCGTGATACGATGGATACGACCGCGCACGGACCGACGTCACACCGGACGATCGATCTCGGCGCGATCGACCCGGCCCGGTCGCGCCACGGGGGCCGCCGGTCGGCCCTCGTGCTAACCGACGACGCGGTCGTCGTGGGGACGGCGGACGGCGGCGTTCATGCGTACGATCGGCCGACCCTCGACGAGCGGTGGCGTGCGGACGGGACGACCGCCCGGGACGACGAGCGCGAGCCGGGGGCAATCGTCTCGGCGACGGCGTTCGAGGGCGGCGTCGCCGTCGGGGAGCGTGGCGTCGACGGCGAGATCAGGTTGCAGGACGGAGCGACCGGAGCACCGCGGTGGCGCTACCGTACCACCGCGGACGTGGGCGACCCCGAGAAGGAGACGCGATTCTTCCTGCCGTTCGTCGTCGATCTCGTGAGCGAGAACGACCGACTCTACGCCGCCGCCCGCCGGTACGAGCGCGGCGGCAGCGGTAGTGCTAATACCAGCAGTGACAATAGCGGCGATGATAGTGGTAGTGGTGGCGGTAGTAGTAGCGGCGGTAGTAGTGGCGACAGTGGTGGTAGTAACCGTTCGTTCGAGAGCTGCGTCTACGCCTTCGCCACCGACGGCACTGTCGAATGGACCTACCGAACGGACGCCTCGCCGATCGCCCTCGACGTCCGCGGGGACCGGGTGGCGGTCGCGTTCAATCGCTGTCCCGGCGGTCATCAGGAGGGCTTGATCGTGCTCGACGCCGACACGGGAACCGAACTGGCGTCGTGGGACCCCCTCACCGAGGGCACTGCCGACACCGCGAACGGCGACCGGCGCATCGGGGACCTCTCGCTTTTCGACACCGGCCTCGCCTGTACGAGCCACGCCGACTACCGGGGGTATCGCCTCGACGCCGACTACGAGCCGCTCTGGGCTGCGAAATTAGCGACCGAAGCACAGGTCGGGGACGAGCGGCTCTACGCCTATCCGAACCACTGTCACGCGACTGACCAGGGGACCGTCTTCATCACGGGCAACACCTACGCCCGGGAGAGCCGGGAGACCGAATCGTGCCATCCCGCAGAACACACCGTCTTCGGCTACACACCTGATGGCGAGCGGCACTGGAGCGCCGACGTCGGCGGGTTCGTCACGGAGATCGGAACCGACGGCGACCGCCTCGTAGCGCCCTGCGGGCAGAACTTCCGGACGCGCGACCCGACGAGCCACGGGCTCCGCGTCTTCGACGTGCGCGAGGGCCCGCGAACCACGCTTGCGACCGACGGGATCGTCACCGCTGGGACGATCGATGAGCGGACGGTCGCCGCGATCGAAGAACCCGTGATCTACCACGACGAGGGGACGGAACAAGGAGCCTACCGGCTGCACGTCGGCTCGGTCTGATCGGTTCGGTTTCGGCTTCCCGGTTCCGTCTTCGACGGGCAAGAGGATAGAGGGTGAGAGGTCTTAACGGGAAAAAGTCGGTAACTAGCGATTGTCTCCCGTGAGCGCTTCACGAATGGCGGTCACGGCCCCCTCGAACCGTTCGATCGGGAGCTGGTCGGTCGTGACGAACACGGCGTGGTCGTCCGCGACGACCCGGAGCGAGGCTCCGCTGCAGAACCGTGGGTGGTCTACTGGCGCTCGCCCAGCCCCGGGTCGTCGTACGTCTCCCGCCGAGCGAACCCGGTCCGCTCGTTCTCGACGAACGTCTCGACATCCGCTTCCGCCGGGAAGTCGTCCCGAAGGTAAAGCTGCTCGAACTCCCTTCGGGTAAAGTCGACGATGCTCCGGAGGTGATCCCCTATCGTCGTTCGACACGCTCTCGTGAGCGTTTCACGTAACGAATCGTCGAGGGTGGGGCTCGTCACCCAGCGTTGCTCGAATCGCGCTATTCAGTTCATAGAGCTCGGCTCGATGGCGGGTTCGGGACCGACGCCGAGTCGGGTCGCTTCGGAACCGAACTCCCTCCGCAGAAGGTCGGGGACCTCCTCGGGGCGCACGTCCGAATACCAGTGGCTGCGCGGGTGGATCGTGACCGCCGTGCCCTCGGCGCTACAGAGTCCGAGACAGCTCGTCTCGGCGACACGCACCTGCGACCAGAAGACGTCGCGCTCGCGCAGCCAGTCTTTGACTCTTGCAAGGACTGCCTGCCCACCCGCGTCCGCACAGCAGGCGTACTCTGAGTCGCGGGCGTTCGTACAGACCAGCACGTGATCGGAAAACCCCTGTTCGCGCACGTCGGTCGTTCGGTGGTTCACGGGTCCACTCCGAGCGGTTCCGTAGGATCGCGGTGATCGACGCGGCCGTACCCAGTGCGTTCCTCGTCACGGTCCCGTCGGAGCAACCAGGCGTGCGCGCTCGCGAGCACGAACCAGAGGCCGACCTGACCGAGGCCGGTCACCGCCTGGATGACGAACGCGAGTTCGGCGGGAAGGGAACCCGAGACCGGATTCGCCGGCGCGATAGTGGCGACGACGGGAATCGAAAGGAACACTAACCCAGCGCCGAGACCGGCCGGTGCCTGACCGTATCGCGGGCGGAGACGGGTGTAGACGTATCCCGATAGGCCACAGGCGAACGCACCGACGGTCGCCATGAGCAGATACCAGAGGATGCGCGTCTCGACCCCGAGCGCCTGCTCGACGCCGGGTGGTTGTGGCGGGATCGCGAGCCACGGTGCGCCGGAGACAGTCACGAACCCGGCCGCCCCGAGCAGGTAACTCTTCGTTCCGTCGGTACCGGGAATCGCCGGCTCGAGGAAATAATAGAGAGCTCCGATAACGACGACGCCGAACAATATCCCCAGGAAAACCCCACCCGCTGTACTAATGAGGGCAGTGACCGCTCTAGGGACGACGGGGCCGCCACCACTATGGCTATGTTCGAACGTCTCGGCGTACCTGATAAGCGGGTTGCCGATCAGCGCGACGAACAGGCCGTACGCTCCGCCCGCGACGGCCCCCGCTTTCAGGCCGCGCACGAGGTGGTCGGTGAGCGTCACGGTCAGTGGCAGGTGATCCCCGCCGCGTGCCGGAAGGTGTGCAACGAATCGTGCACCATTGGTTCCTGAGCAAACAGGAGCACGAACCCGAGCGCGGCGATCGTGAGGACCGCGATCGTTACCTGAGCCGGCGTGAGTCGAACCAGGGCGTCGTCGATACGGTCACGGGTGGTGTCAGTAGTAGCCGTCATTGCAACTCTAATTGTGTTATGACAAGCTATATTGTAAAACTTCCGGTAAAGATACACTCAGATTTCCCGAGCCGCGCCGATCGTCGCGTCGACTCGTTCGGCCGACAGCGCGGCCAAGGGGACCCGTTCGCCCCCCGTCTCTCGGGCGACGAGCCCGGCGAGCCCGATTCTATCCCCTTCGTCGCCCGCGTCGACGACCATCGTGCGGCTCGCGACCGTGCCCAAGCGCCGAGCAGCCGCGCGGGTTTCTTCGACTGGACTGCCCTCGGCGACGTTCGCTCGTCCGTCAGTCACGACGGCGGCGATGCTCGTCGCCGGGTCAGCCCGTTCGAGGACTGCACTGGCAGTGTCGAGACCGGCAGGCAGCGGCGTCCGGTCGCCGGTCGGCAGGTCCTTGAGATGGCGGGCCGCGAGGGTGACGCTGTCGGTCGGCGGGAGCAGTACCTCCCCATCGTCGCCGGCGAAGGCGACGAATCCCACTTCGTCGCGCTCCCGGTACGCGTCTTTCAGGAGTTCGAGCACTACGCCCTTTGCCGCCCGCATCGCCGGACGCATCGACGCGCTCGCGTCGACGACGAACAGCACCAGGTTACTCGCCTCGCGTCGGCGCACGGATCGCCGTAGGTCACGCGACTCGACCGTAGAAGCACCCCTGGCGCTCGCGGACCGGATCGACGCCGCGGCGTCGATCCGGTCGGTCGCCTCGGTCCGTTCGGCCTGTTCGGTTCGTACCCGCGGGCCGTCGCCGGTAACGTCCGGGTGAGCGCACAATCGGGAGCCGCTCTCGGCGTCGCTGCCGCGTTCGTCACCGACGGCGTCGGGGGCCGAGAGATCGGGGGCGCGTCCCTCGCCAACCGTCGCGGCCGACCCGCCCGGAATGAGCGGTGTGGCGCCGGTCGAGTTGTCGTCCTCGTCGCTTCCGTCACCTCGCTCGTTCCCGTCGCCCCCGTCGTTCTCGCTACTGTCGTCCCCTCCCTCGCTCGCTTCGACGTCAGCACCGCCCCGTTCGTCGCCCGACGAGGGCGATGGGTCACTTCCCGAACCGTCGCTATCGTCGGCCTCAGTCCCTTCCTCGACTCGCTCGGACGATCCTGGCGAATCGGTATCGTCCTCGTCGCCCGTGTCGTCCGCTCCGGACCGATCCTCGACGGTGTTCCGGTCGCCGCCGGCCTTACCGTCCTCGTTTCCCCCGCTGCCCTCGCGTTTCTCCCTCTCATTGCTTCCGCCACCGTTCCCCCGCCTGCCTTCGCTGTCGTCATCCGACGCTTCCGCTTCGCCCCCCGCTGTTTCCCGGTCGTCGAACTGTTCGTCGATGACGTCCTCGGGATCGGGGGTGTCCTCGAACGGACGCGACTGGAGTCGGTGGGAAAGGGCGAGTTCCGCCGCGCGCCGGACGTCCGATTCGAGGACCCTCGGACGGCCGTCGAGCGCGGCGAGCGTTCTACTAGCTCGGGCCGTCGCGATGTCACCCCGGTGGCCCTCAACGCCGACGTCCCGGCAGAGGCGGGCGATCTTCTCGAGGAGGTCCCCCGGGAGGTCCACCTCGTCGAGTCGCTCCCGCGCCCGGCATAGACGGGCACTGGGTGCTCTCTCCACGGTCGCCGCTGTGTTCTGCTCGTGACCGCTGTCCGCAGCGGCCTCATCGCCTCTTCTATTGCCACCGCGCTCGTCGCCGCTGCCGGCGGTGGTAGCGGTAGTGGCGGTCGTGGCGGGAGCCGATCCGCTGGTTCCGAGCGCCCCTTCGATGATCGCTACGCGCTGGTCGATCTCCGCACAGCCGGTGACCGTCGTCTGTAGGGCAAAACGGTCGCGCAGCTGCGGTCGGAGGTCGCCCTCCTCGGGGTTCATGCTGCCAACGAGCGTGAAGTCAGCGGGGTGAGTGAGGCTCACGCCGTCGCGTTCGACCCTGTTCACGCCGCTCGCGGCCGCATCGAGCAGTACGTCCACCAAGTGGTCATCGAGCAGGTTCACCTCGTCCACGTAGAGGATCCCGCGGTTCGAACGGGCGAGCAACCCAGGGTCGAACTCGTACTCGCCGGCGAGCGCGTCGGCCACCGAGAGCGTCCCGACCACGCGCTCGCGGGTCGCTCCCAAAGGTACGGTTACGAGCGGAACCCGCCGATCGACTGTCGGCGGATCCGTCCGCGTGCGACACTCCGAGCACTGCCGTTCTGCCGCGCCGGGCGGACAGCCGTACGGACACCCCTCGATTACCGCCTGTACCGGGAGCAGATCGGCCAACGCTCGCACCGCCGTGGATTTCGCGGTCCCTTTCTCCCCGCGGATCAACAGCCCGTCCAGCGCGCCGTTCGCCGCCACGGCAAGGAGGGCTTCCTTGAACTCGGCCTGCCCGACGATCCCCGTGAACTCCGGGGCACCTCCCCGAACACCCGAAGCACTTTTACCTTTGCTCTGATCAATCATACTTGTCTTAGTACAATGGAGGTTTAACAACGTTATGCCACGAACGCCACGATCGACGACGACGGAACCGACGATCGGTTTCTATACCGCGACGGAGAACGAATTGGGTTCGATTCAACGGGCCGCGAGCGAGGTCGACGCCGACCTGGTGGTCCGATCGGAGAGCGACCTCGGTAGTCGAGAAGACGTCGACGCCTTTCTCGACGAGTTGGAAGGAGCAGCGGCGGCGGTCTTCTGGCTGCACGGCGCGGAGGAATCGATGTCCGGGTACGACCACGCCGTGAGCCGGCTCGAAGACCTCGGCGTCCCGCTCGTGGTCAAGTCGACCGGCGACGCCTACGCGTTCGAGGACACGTCAGTTTCGGTCGCCGCTCGCGAGCGGGTCTACGAGTACTTAGAACGGGGCGGTACCACGAACGTCGCCAACTGCATCCGATACCTCGTCGACGGGTACTCAGCCGAAGGTCGGGAATACGACGATCCGGTGGCCCTGCCGACCGAAGGGGTCTACCACCCCGATCGTCCCGGGGTCTCTTATGAGAAGCTGGTGGCGACGTTCGACTCCGAAGCGCCGACAGTAGGAATATGGTTCTACGAATCACACTGGACCCACGAGAACACCCGCTATGTCGACTCGCAGGTCAGGGCGATAGAGTCCCAGGGGGCGAACGTCCTCCCGATCTTCTGTAACCCCGCGACCGATAGCGACGATCAGTGGGACGCAGAGATCGTAACGGAAGAATGGCTCACGGACGAACGAGACGATCCGATCGTCGATTGCGTGCTTTCTTCGTTCATGTTCTCGCTGTCGATGGACGAGCGCGGGCGGGCAGCGAGCGACGAGGGCGAGTCGGCAGCAGACGTCTTCCTCGATCGACTCGGCGTCCCGGTGATCCAGACAGTGACGACGATGCGCTCGCGCTCGCGCTACGAGAAGAGCAACACGGGTGTAATGGGCTTCGAGTTGGCGCTGTCGGTCGCACTGCCCGAGTTCGATGGGAACGTCATCACCCATCCGATCAGCGGGAAGGAACGCACCGACGACGAGGCGGGCATCGGCAGCGCACCGAAACAGCACTTCCCGATCGACGATCGAGTCGATCACGCCGCCCGCCTCGCAGTCAACTGGGCGCGCCTGCGTCACACGCCCAACGCCGAAAAGAACGTCGCGGTAGTGCTTCACAACTACCCGCCAAGCGACGACGGCATCGGTACCGCCTTCGGGCTCGACTCGCCCGAGAGCACTGTTAACCTGCTCGACGAGTTGGGGGATCGAGGGTACGATCTGGGTGGGAACTCACCGGAGAACGGACGGGCACTCATCGATCGATTGACCGCCCAACTCACGCTCGACGACCGCTGGGTCGCACCCGAGGACATCGAGGGCAAAAGCGTCGACGTGGTATCGCCCGCCCAGTACGACGAGTGGTGGACCGACGCCGACGAGCGCTTTCGCGAGAACCTCCGCGAGGAGTGGGGCGATCCTCCCGACCGCCCGTTCGCGATCCCTGGCATCGAGTACGGGAACGTTCTCGTGACCGTACAGCCCCCTCGCGGGTTCGGCATGGATCCTTCGAAGGTGTATCACGACTCGGATCTCCAGCCGCCACACGACTACTACGCCTTTTACGCGTGGCTGCGCGAGGTCTTCGCGGCGGACGCCGTGGTCCACTTGGGCACCCACGGGTCACTGGAGTGGCTCCCCGGCAAGACCGTAGGACTGAACGGCGAAAGCGCGCCCGACCAGTTGATCGACGACCTACCGAACGTCTATCCGTACATCGTCAACAATCCGGGGGAAGGTACGCAGGCGAAACGACGGTCGTACGCCGCGATCGTCGATTACCTCACGCCAACAATGGCCGAAGCCGGTACCTACGACGAACTGGCGGAACTGGAGGAACTGGCCGATCGGTACCGTGAAGCGGGCATGAGAGACGCGCGTACCGACGACGGTGAACACATAGAGGCGCTATTGCGCGAGAAGTGTGATGAATTGGATCTGGCTGTCGAACTCGGGATCGAAGGGGAGATCTCCGAGCGTGCGGACGTACGAGGACCGGAGGAAGCCGGCTCGACGCTCGCGGAAGGCGAAGTGGTGGGCGACACCGTCGACATCGACGAACTCGTCGAGCGCGTCCATGAGCACCTCACTGACGTGAAGACCACCCAAATCCGCATGGGGCTGCACACGATGGGCGAACCGCCCGAGAACGATCGCTTGATCGAGTATCTCGTCGCGCTCACCCGGCTGCAAAACCCCGGTGCGCTGAGCCTGCGAGAGAGCGTCGCGGGCGTCCTCGGAATCGACTACGAGCGGATGCTCGACGAACCAGGGACCTACGACGAGGCGCTGGGCATGACGTATTCGGGGGCCGCCGACGCGGTGTACGAAACGAGCCGGGACCTCGTACGGGCGCTCGCCGAGGCGGGCTTCGAGGTGCCCGAAAGCGAGCGCGAGGCCGGCCCGGACGAGGAGACGAACCTCAATCTACTCGTCGTGGACGTCGATCCGTTGGGAGACGCCCGGGCCAAGTCCGGCGCGCACGACGACCTCCGAACGGTACTCGAATACATCTGCGAGGAGGCCGCCCCGCGTGTCGAGGGCGCAAGCGAGGAGATCCCCCGCACCGCGGACGCGCTCGCCGGCGAGTACATACCCCCGGGCGGGAGCGGCGCGCCAACCCGTGGCGGGGTCGACCTGCTCCCAACGGCGCGCAATTTTTACACGTTGGACCCCCGGAAAGTGCCGGCGCAAAGCGCGTGGAAAGTAGGGAAGGAAGTGGCAGAGGGCGTCACAGAGCGCCATGCCGACGAGGAAGAGGAATACCCCGAAGAGATCGGCGTCGTCGCCTGGGGCACGCCGACGGTACGCACGCGCGGGGAGACGATCGCCCAAGTGCTCGCGCTGCTGGGCGTCAGGCCCGAGTGGTCCGACGCGGGCCGGGTCGAAGGCGTCGAGCCGGTCCCCTTAGAGGAACTCGGTCGGCCGCGCATCGACGTGACGACGCGGGTCTCGGGCCTGTTTCGCGACGCGTTCCCGGCCGCGGCGGGCGTGATCCACGACGCGGTCGAGGCGGTCGTCGATCTCGACGAACCCCACGAGCTGAACTACGTCAAGAAACACGTCGAGGAAGAACGTGAGGAACTCGAAGCCGAGGGAATGGAAACCGACGACGCGCGCGCGGCGGCGACCCACCGCGTCTTCACTACTCATCCGGGGGGGTACGGCGCGGGGACCAACAAGGCTGTCGACGAGGGCAACTGGGAGGACCGCTCGGACCTCGCCGACGTGTACGTCCAGTGGGGCGGCTACGCGATGGGCAAACGGGGAAAAGTGAGTGAAGCCCACGACGCCTTCGAGCGCCGGCTTTCGAGTGTGGAGGCCACGATCAAGATCGAGGACACGATGGAACAGGACGAGTTCGACTCCTCCGATTGGTACGCCTTCCACGGCGGGTTCATCACGGCCGTCACGGAGGTCTCGGGGGCCGAGCCGGCGTCGTACGTCGGCGATTCGTCCGATCCCGACAACATCGATGTCTACACCAACGAAGAGAAAGTCAGGAAAGCGATGCGCGCGCGCGCTCTCAACCCCGAGTGGATAGCGTCGATGGAAGATCACGGCTACAAAGGCGCGGGCGACCTCTCTTCTACCGTGGACGTCGCGCTCGGCTGGGACGCCACCACCGGCGTCGTGAGCGACTCCCTCTGGAGCGAGATCGCCGCGAAGTACGCGTTCGACGAGGATCGGCAGGCATGGATGCGCGAGGTGAACCCCTGGGCGCTCGACTCGATCACCGACACGCTACTCGAAGCGATCGACCGGGGTCTGTGGGACGCCGATAGCGAAACTGCCGATCGCCTGCGGGATGTCAACCTTCGGGTCGACGGCGACCTCGAAGCGCGCGCCGGGAGCGCCGAGACCATTGGGGTGTCGAGCGATGACGACTGAGAACGCCCGGACGGGCGACCGGCGGTCGGACGACGCGCGGACGGACGGCGGCGTCGCCGGAGCCGGGAAAACCGAGAACCCCGACGGAGCCGACGACGACCCCGTCGAGGCCTACGCCGACCTCGGTGCAACGACCTCACAGGCGATGGAGATCGCCGAAACCAGTATGGATCGGGTGCGCGACCTCGTCCCCGACGAGACGCTCGCCGATCGAACGCGACAAAAGGCGGTCCACGCGACCGGCGACCCGGAGTTCCAGCACCTGTTGCGGTTCGATGGGAGGGACGAACGGGGCGACGACGAGGACGCGCCGATCCGTGCCGGCGCGCGGGCAGTTCTCGCGGAGCGCCCGATCGTCACCGACATCACGATGGTCGAGTCGGGGATCACCGGGCGCGGTCACGACTGTGCAGTCCGGAAGGCGATCGGGGAAGGCGCGGAGCTGGCCGAACGGACCGGCATGACTCGAACCGCAGCGTCGGTCCTCGAATTGGATCGACGGGACGTCTACGAGGGAGCGATCGCCGTCGTCGGCAACGCACCGACCGCGGCGCTCGCGCTCGCCGATTGCGTTGAGGAGGGGACCCGTCCCGCGGTCGTGATCGCCACGCCGGTCGGGTTCGTCAAGGCCGCAGAGAGCCGCGAGCGGGTTCGGGCGGTCGCAAACGAGTACGGCGTGCCGGCGGTCACGAACGTCGGCCGACGGGGCGGCAGCGGGCTCGCGGCCGGGCTGACGAACGAACTCGTCCACGTCGCGAGCGACGTCAGAAACAGCGAGGTTTCCCTGGAGACCGCGGATGAACAGTAACGATTCCGACGCCCTCGGGGGCGGTCCCGACCCGGCGACGGTCGCGACGTCAACGCCTGAACCCGACCCTGACGCGGAACGCGCCGCCGGGCGGCGGCCGGTTCACGCCGTCGGCATCGGCCCGGGCAGCCCCGAGTACCTCACCCCCCGTGCCGAGCGCGCGATCCGCGAGGCCGACGTCGTCGTCGGCTTTGAGACGGTCGTTGAGTACGTCCGCGGGGCGATCGGTGAGCAGGCACCGAACGAGGGTGACGCGGCCGACGGCCGGACGACGGCCGACGGACCGACGGGGACGGAGCTGTTGACCTGTGGGTACGCCGACGAGGGCGAAACCCTGAATACGTTCGCCAGGCGGGTCGAAAACGGCGCGACCGGCACGGCGGTGTTGATGGGCGATCCGAACTTCTCGGGGTATCAGTTCGTCGGCAAGGTACAGCGCGCGGTCGAGACGCCGGTGCGAATCCTGCCGGGAATCTCCTCGCTGCAGGTCGCGGCGAGTCGCGCGCGGACGCCGATGGAGGAGACGACGTTCGTCACGCTGCACAAAAGCGGCGACATATCGCCCGATCGCCAACGGCTCCGCGAGACCGTCGGTGACCGCCACCTGCTCGTCCTCCCGCGTCCCTACGACTGGATGCCCGGCGACGTCGCGGCGGACCTGCTCGGCGCGGGTGCGTCCGGCTCGCTCGAATCGATCGTGTTCGAACGACTGACCCACGACGACGAACGGGTCACCCGAACCACCCTGCAATCCCTCGCGACCCACGCCGGCGGGAGCGGAGCCGAGGAAACGCCGTTTTTGGATCTCTCGGTGCTCGCCGTTCGGGCTGGGTGAACGCCTCTTATCGTTGCGACGACTATCGCCGGACGGACTCGCCTTCCCCGTCGCTCACGATCGGGTGTCGTGTCGTGGTCCCTGCGTCGAGGGACGAAGCGCCGTCACCGCGCACGAGCACGCGCTGGCGCTGCACTTCGCCTTGGATGGCGGCCGTCACGCGGGGGTGGTCACCGAGCGGATCGGCGTACGCGACGCCGCCGCGGTTGAGTTCGAGTTTCGCGGGAATCCGTTCTTCGGTCACGTCGCTCCGGGCGAGAAAGAGCGGTACGGCGACCATCCGATCGCTCGACGCGGCGTAGCGGGCGCACTCGACGGTCGGGTTCTGGTACAGGTAACAGGTCCGGGCCTCCCCGTACGCCGAACGCTCTTCGATGCGCGCCGCGTGGTACTCGGCGGTTCGTCGTTGATGGGGCACGGAACCGCTCCCGAGGCCGATCAAAACCAGTGTGACGTCCTCGCTCGCCGGCATCGACGACGACGCCCGATCGAGGAGGACGTCGGTGACCGCCGGATTCCGCCCGAGCGGTTCACAGGAATGAACCGCCCCAGGGACCGCAGCGAGCGCCGCAGGAACGTCACGAACCGTGTCGGCTGTGTGGGCAATCCAGGTCGCCAGCGCGTACACCCGGTCGGCGTCGATCGATTTCAACTGCCTGCGAAGTTCGCGAACCGGCTCGTGCTCGTACGTCACCGTATGAACCTCGTCGGCGACGCCTCGCCGTTCGAGCCGGTCGGCGTGTGTCTCGATCACGGTTCGAGCGTTCCCCCCGGCGCGGCCGATGAGCAGTAGTGCGTCCGACGTCATTGATGAGTTCCGTGAGTCAAGCCAAGTTTACTTACTTCAATTAGGCTTGATTCGACGGATGAGAGGGAGTGGCATATAGGTTGTGGTCCACGACCATGCGTCCGTCCCCGGGTCGGTTCTGAGAGTTCCATCGGCACTGGCCACCGGCGAAGGCGGACGGCCGGTAAGAACGGAGAGGTGAGGACAGAGAGGGCGGCGCGGACCGACCGACAGGGGAGAGCGGTTGCACAAGCGAGACCAACCGGCACTGGTCTCCGACGGGACGCTAACGGCCGGCCGCTCGGCGACCGGGTCCGTCGATGGTCGGCCGTAGATGGTCGTCGAGACGGGCCTCCCGCTCAATTCAGCGGCGGAGGGACGGTTCGACCGCCTCGCGAACGGCGACGACATCGCCGACGACCGTGACCGCCGGCGACTCGATTCCCGCCTGCTCGTTCCGCTCCGCGATGGTTCCGACGCTCGCGACAACGGTCTCTTCGTCGTCCCATGTCGCTTTCTGGATCGTCGCGGCGGGCGTCTCGGGGGGAACGTCGTGATCGACGAGCGCACGGACGTTCTCGGCCAATCGCGCGACGCCCATGAGGATTACAAGTGTGCCGCCAGCCGTGATCACGTCGGCGAGCGCGTCCCAGTCGAGCGCGCTGTCTTCTTTGTCGGGTGTCTCGTGGCCGGTGATGACCGTTACGCTCGATGCGTGTTCGCGGTGTGTGAGTGGAATCGCCCCGACACCCGGTGCGGCGAGAGCGCTCGACACGCCGGGAACGACCTCGAACGGGACCCCTTCCGACGCCAGGTGCTCGGCCTCCTCGCCGCCACGGCCGAACAGGCAGGGATCGCCGCCCTTGAGCCGAACGACGCGCTCGCCTCGCTTTGATCGCTCGCACAGCAACGCGTTAATCTCGTTTTGGGGGGTGCGATTCGGCGGGCGTTTTCCGACGTCGACGATCTCGGTATCCTGGGTGAGGTCCTCGACGACCGCGCTGCTCGTGAGCGCGTCGTAGAACACGACGTCCGCCGTAGCGAGGCGGTCGTAGGCTCGTTTCGTGAGTAGGTCGGGGTGGCCCGGCCCCGCGCCGACGAGCGAGACCCGACCGAAGCCGTTTCTCCCGTTCGCTGCCCCCGCTGTCCTCGCTATCCTCGCTGTCCTGTTAGCCGTTCGCTCCCCGCGGGCCGCCGTGCGACCCGAACCCGACAGCCCCCGGTTCCCGGTCTCGCGTCTGCCGACCCGCTCGGTGGACGTACTCGGTGCTGCCTTCGTGTTCGGCGTGTCGTACTTGATCTGCCCTCCGTCGTCGGCTTCCCTGGGGGGGAGCGACCCCGAAACGCGCCCGTGTCTCCCCCCGCCGTGATCGTCGTCCGGGGAGTCGGCCCGATCCACGCTGTCCTCGACCATGAGTACAATTCTAATTGCCCTCACTTCAATCTTACTTGGTAGACCCCCTCGATAGGGGAGGGCATGCTCTGCCGACCGACGAGTTAAAGTTAGGTTGTATCGTAGTAGAGTCAAATGGATGTAGACGTACCTCGACGGCGTTCCGTTCGCGTTCGATGCCCGCGGGTTCGAACGTTCGGTCGGCGTCGTTCGGCCCGGAGGTCGGTCGCTCGATGAGAACGGTTCTCGTCGGCGGCACCACCGAAACGGCGCGGATCGACGGGATCAGCGCTGCCGGAGCCAACCGGGAGGCGATGGTCCACACGCCGAGTGCGGACGTAGAGATAATCGAATACGGCGCTCCGGTACTGTCGCCGGTCGTCCCGGTGAGTCCGTCGGGCTGTCCGACGCCCGCAGTCGTCACCCGCGCTGCGCGCGAACTGCTCGGGTTCGACGTGCTCGCCGTCGATGCGGGCCTCGCCCGGCCGACGGGCGCTCCGACGGTCACGGTCGGCGAGGCGGTCGGAGAAGACGTCCGTGAGGCGTGTCCGATGCTCGATGCGGAGGGTGTCTTCGAGAACGGGCGGCGGCTCGGTCGGGCGCTCCCCGACGAGGAACTCGTGATCGGCGAGACGATCCCGGGAGGAACGACCACTGCGATGGCCGTACTGGCAGCGCTCGGCGAGCGCGTCACGGTTTCATCCTCGCTTCCCGAAAACCCCCTCTCGCTCAAGCGCCGCGTGGTTCGGGAAGCGCTGGCGGCGAGTGACCTACAGACGGGCGAGGCGGCCGGCGAGCCGATCGAGGCGCTTCGGCGCGTGGGGGACCCGGTGCTCGCTGCGGCTGCTGGGATCGTCCGTGGCGCGAGCGAGGTCGGTATCGAGGTCGTTCTCGCCGGCGGCACACAGCTGGCCACGGTCGGCGCGCTTGCTCGTCATGGTGGCGTCGAAGCGTCGCTCACGCTCGCGACGACGACCTTCGTCGCCGAGGATCGTTCGGCTGCGATCGACGACCTGGCGGGCGATCTGGAACTCGATCTCCGTATCACGGGCCCGGGTTTCGACGAACTCGATCACCCGGCGACGAACGCGTACGTCGATGGCGAAGCCAAAGAGGGCGTCGGGATGGGCGGTGCGTTGGCGCTCTGCGAGCGTGCCGGCGTCCCTCCGGTGGACCTGCGAGAGCGGTATCTTGCAGTGTACGAGCGACTCGTCGCCGGCGACGAGCGGGCGGTGAAAGCGTGAATCGAACGACGATGAAAGAAGAGGGAGCGAGGGAGTTATGAAGGGGATCGTCGTCGGCGGAACGCGATCAGGCATTGGGAAGACGGTCGCGACGCTCGCGGTCGTCCACGCGCTCGGCGAGGCAGGTTATGCGGTACAGCCGGCGAAGGCCGGCCCGGACTTCATCGATCCGAGCCACCACGCACGCGTCGCCGGCCGCCCCTCACGGACCCTCGACGCCTGGCTCCAAGGGACCGAGGGACTACGGCGGAACTATTACTCGGGAGAGGGCGAGGTGTGTGTCGTCGAGGGCGTGATGGGGCTGTACGACGGCGACGGATCGAGTACGGCGATGGTCGCCGATGCCCTTTCGGTCCCTATCGTCCTCGTCGTCGACGCGAGCGCCGGTATGGAGAGCGTCGCCGCCACCGCGCTCGGTTTTCGCGAGTACGCCGCACACGCTGGCCGAAACGTCGACGTCGTCGGCGTGATCGCCCAGCGCGCACACGGCGGGCGTCACGCACGCGGCATCCGCGAAGCACTCCCCGACGATCTCGCCTACCTCGGTCGAATCCCGCCACGAGAGGACCTCGAAATCCCGGATCGCCACCTCGGACTGCACACGGGTCAGGAAGCGCCGCTCGCTCCCGCAGCGCTCGACGCTGCGGCCGAGCACATCGACGTCGAGTGGCTCGTCGACCTCGCCCGCGCGCCACCGAAACCGGAGCTAATCAGTGAACGCTCTCGAACAGGAAAGCGTATCGCCGTCGCCCGCGACGCGGCGTTTCGGTTCGTTTATCCGGCGACCGTCGAACGCCTCCGTGAGCGCGCCGACGTCGTAACGTTCGCGCCGACTGCGGGCGACACGCTCCCCGACTGTGACGGCGTCTATCTTCCTGGGGGATACCCCGAGTTACACGCCGAGTCGTTGGCTGACGCCCCGGCGCTGGACCAACTCGCTGCGCGAGGGGCCGAGGGACTGCCGGTCTTCGGCGAGTGCGGTGGGCTAATGGCGCTCGCCGAATCCCTGCGAACGGCCGACGGAACGACCTACGAAATGGCCGGTATCCTCCCCGCCGAGATCGAGATGCACGACCGGTACCAGGCACTCGACCACGTTACACTCCGTGCCCGTACCGAGACGCTCACCGCCAGCGCGGACGAGCGAGCGCGGGGCCACGAGTTCCACTACTCGACCGCCGAGGTCGGTTCTGACGCACGGTTCGCGTTCGCCGTCGAACGTGGCGAAGGGATCGACGGTTCACACGACGGCCTCGTCGAATACGAGGTGCTCGGAACGTACTGTCACGTCCACCCCGAGAGCGGTGCGTTCGACGCGTTCGTCGAAGCGAACTGAGTCGAACCCCGATCGCTTCGGGGATGCTGATGCCGGGTACGGAGGATTCGACCAGGCGACCCCGTCGAGACGGTCGAGGAACAACGACCGTTTCAACGCTTTCTTCTGGCTGCCTCGTTGCTTTCGTCTCCTCCGCCAGCCGCGGCTCTTTGCGTCCGATCACGCGAATTCACCGCTCAGAACGTCGGTCGTAAGCCCGATTCCCGCCCCGATGAACATCGCCGTCAGAGCAGCGAGCGTCTCCCCGACGAGACCGGGAAATCCGAACGCGCTTACCTCCGCAGCGTGGACGCTGAACATCGTCGCGTACCCGAAAAACCCCCTGGTGTGAACGAGAGCAGTGGAACGTACTCATGGAGGCTCGCGAGGAACATGAACACGCCGACGACGACGTTGAGCGCGAGGACGCCCCCACCGAGGAATACGTCGACGATAACGAGGGTCGCTGCAGCGTACGCGATGCCGGCGGCGTTGCTCGCGTAGCCGCGTTTGAGCCCTTCGATGCTCCCGCCGGCAGCGTAAAAGGTCGCTGATGCAATAAACGAAGGCCAGAGGGGAAGCGAGAGTCCGGCGACGAACGTGTACGTCCAGGGAATCGAGGCGAGTCCGAAGACGATCGCGAGCGCCCACGTCTCGTCCCAACCGGCGAGTCGAGCGGACAGCGACCGCTGGCGACGCTGACTCATCGGGCGTGATCCCCGAACGGGCGCTCGTACGTATCCCGACAGTGCGATTCGACTCGATCGTCTAATAGTGAATTCATCGATTATCGAGCCGACTGTTCGATCACGTTGGCGATGACCGGGGCGAGTCGCTATCGCGAAGCGCTGCGCGAATCTCGCTCAGCGTTCCGTTTTCGGTGTGCTCGTCGACCCATTCGCGGTGGCTATCGTCGTGCCGTGCCTTCTTCTCGATATGTTCGGCTGTTTTCCCACGGGCGAACTGTTCTTTCGCACTCTGTGAGGAGTTACAGACCGGACAGTCCTCTTCGGTTGCTCCCATCGTTAGCTGTAGTTCTCTTCGAGGTATTCGACGATTGCGTCGCTCTCGTACATCGAGACACCGCGCTGATGATCGACGAGAAACGGGATCTGATCCCGGCCACCGAGTTCGGTGAGTTCCTCGTGAGTTTGCTCGTTGCGCGTTTCGCCTGCGGCCGTCCGTGGATTGTGGATCACGTAGGAGACGCCGAGGGCGGTCAGTGTCTCGCAGGCGGTCTCCGAGTAGCCACAGTCTTCGGCTTGGTAGAGTTCGAGCATCGGTATTGTGCTGGATACGTATTGAGTTGATCGTCGTCTCGGGCAGTAACTATGCAGTCAGCGCCCGTTCGCGGATCGCATCGGTGATTAAGTTCAGGTCCAGTTCACCGCCGTGAACCTCCTTATGCCAGATCGTCTCCCCATCGGCGCGAATTTCGAAGACCCTTCCATGACCGGGACGAAGAACGATTCTTGTTAGGTCTTGTCCGAACTCTTCGAGGAGGGCCTGTTCGGTTTTCATGGCTGGTGCCAACAGTCCACAAGGCACGCAATATTCGATTCCGACGCCTGTCATCCCGATCTTACCTACGTTCTCGACTCATATAACCATCAGCTATCCTCGAAGT
>PXRY01000103.1 GCA_003022925.1 Halobacteriales archaeon QS_8_65_32
AATGGCGCTGCGCCGCCTCGATCGCCAGGGCCTCGTCCACAGCTACCCCGTGCTTACGGAAGCCGACGGCACCCTCGTCAGCCAGAAGGAACACACTGTAATCGTCACCGAGGACGGCTGTGAGGTCACCACCAAAGCGGACTAAGGCAAACCGACGGAAACCGTTCCGGGTGGGACTGGAAGGGGCCGAGCGCGTGGCGGCTTCGCCATGGTTCGAAAGACGCCGAGGGCGTCGTTCGTTCAGTGCGGGACCTCCGATCCCGCTCGCAGTCAGAACGCTTCGCGTTCTGACAACATCACGAGAGACCGAAGGTCTCTCGAACGACCACGTTAGAGGAGGTCGGCGGGGCTAACCTCGCGCTCAACGAAGGCGGGCGACGTAAGCACCGCAGGAGCGAACGCAGTGAGCGACGAGGAGCGCAGCGAGCCCTCCGAGTCGAGCGTCCGGGGGCCTGCTAAGCGGTTCCGGTAGTTCTCCCTGGTGCTGTCACAACAAACACCACTCATGAGCGGGTCGCGAAGTGTGCGAGGTCGGTGGTGGTGACGATCCCGACGAGATCGCCGTTTTCGGTGATCGGCAGCTTCTTGACGCCGTTTTTCGCCATCCGGCGGCCGGCTTGGCCGATCGAATCGGTCGGGCGAGCGGTGACGACCGGCGAACTCATAACGTCCGCGACTGATGTGTCGGGATCGGTCCCGCGGGCGACGCTCGCGACCACGTCGGTTTCGGTGACGATCCCTTCGATGCGCTCGCCGCCGTCGCGTTCGGCGGCGACGAGCAGCGATCCGATGTGGTGATCGGTGAGTTCGTCGGCGGCGTCTGCGATCGTGAGGTCGCCTTCGACCGTTTTGATCGGACTAGTCATGATCTCGCTGACCGGGGAGTCTCTCGTCGACATGGACACTTCGCTCGCCTTCTCGGACGCCGGCATCTTAACTTAGTGGTGCAGAAATCCAATTCAAATCTGCACCAGAAGGTCGGTCCGATAGCGTCGTATCCGCACGAACGACCTTCGAGCGCGAGTACCGTACACCCGTCGTCTATGAGCAGCGCGCGAGCGGTAGTCCTTGATACACCAAGCGCCCAATTGATCTTTCGAGACGTTTTCTGAACTAGTCGCCGGACGCCTCTGACACCGGCATCACGGGTCGGCCGGCGACCGCCACCGCCGCCGACCTGCTTTCGGTACAACTCTGCATCCGTATGACCGACATCGCGGTCCGCCCGTACGGCGCTGGGCCGACCGATGGGCGTTCGCCCTGTCTTCGGCGCGTCGAGAACCGACCCATCCCGCGGCCGTAGTCGCGTAATCGAGACCGATGGTGTCGGCCGGAATCGGCTGGAGTCGACCGAGGTCGAATTACGTCGAATCGATGTCCGATTCGTGATCGGACGGGCGGAGGACGTCCTCGCGCTCGCCGTCGGAGTCAAGGCCGGTTCGGTCAGCACCGGAGCTGAGTCCGTCGGTGTCGTTAGTGCCGTCGGCGCGATCGGCGATGAAGCCGCTGCGAAAGCCGATCCAGGCGAGCACGCTAATGAAGAGGATCGGCGGGAGGATCATGAATCCCCACAGCGGATCGAGCCCCCAGAACAGGAGCAGGACGATGTCTCCGATACCGAGCGCGAGAAACGGGAGTACGGCGAGCACTGCCTGCTTGCGATTCAGGCTCGCCTCCGTGTCGAGCAGGCCGGCCCCCTCTCCGCCGCCCTCGTCGGTCATACTCCTCGTTGAATCCACAGCGGCTAAAGGGCCTCGCTGCCGAACCGAGCGACTGGAGCCCTCCTCTGAGGATCCTTACCGACGGGCGAACCAGTTACTCGCTTGCGTCCGCGCTCGCATCGATCGAGGTCTGTGAGCCTCCCGCCGCCTGCCGTCTCGCTCCGCCGCTCCTGTGGCCGCCGACGAGATAGCCGTCGGCCCGGTTCGAGTGTGCGGGGAGAGCGTCCTGGATCCAGACCCGATCGCCAGGCATGCTGGCCTCGCGTGCCCACTCCCTGGCGAGCGCCTTCGAGGCGAATCGCCGATACCGGCCCATGCGGCGGACGTGCTCGCCGGCCGCGGCGCTACGTCGTCGTGCTGATCGCTTGATCTCGACGAGATAGGTGTCACTAGCGTTGGAATCGGTATTCCCGCCAGTCTCCGTGTCGCCGCCGTCGCTCACGACCGTTCACACGGACGGCAGGGTCTTAGCTCCTCGTCGTCGGCACTCGTCGGGAAGACGGGCGGTTCGGGTGAAAGAATCGTCACAAGGGGCTCGGTGGGGGTAACCCTCGTCATCACCGCCCGATCGAACCGACTCCCGAGACGGGAATGACCCTTACGTTCTCCAAGCGCGCTCAGCCGATCGCGCGTCGATCACCGCTCGCCGATTGCTCGTCGTTCGCCGACGCTCGCGGGCCGGTCAGACCCCGTCCCGATCGTCCCACGCGGCGATGTCGGCGAACTCCTCGGCGATCGCTGCCACTGCTTCCGATCCGAGCACTCCGCGCTCGGTGGCGATCCCGGTCACCGCTTCCCTGGGCGTCACGTCGAACGTCGGGTTCCGGACGTCGAGATCGGCGTCGCTCAACGGGCCGTCGTACAGTTCGGTCGCGTCGCGTGCCTCGGTGTCGGCTTCGATAGGGAAATCGAGGCTGACCTTCGCGCTCGCGGCGACGACGTAGACCGGAACCCCCTCATGTGCCGCAGCGAGGGCCGTGCCCCTCGTTCCGACCTTGTTCGAGACGCTCCCGTCGCGAAAGACCGTGTCGGCACCGACGAGCACCGCATCGACGGCGAGGTCACGGAGCGCGCTCGCGACGCCCGCGTCGGCGACGAGCGTCGTCGGGTAGTCGGGCGCGAGTTCCTCGGCGACGCCGACGCCCTCGCCGCCGGGTCGCGATTCGGCGATCACGACCTCTCGCGGTGGGGGATCCAGTCGTCGAATCGTCTCGAGAACGGTTCCCGACCGCGAGAGCGTAAGCACCCGCGGGCCTGCGCTGACGGCCGCCACGTCGCCGTCACTGCGACCGTCGCCAGCGCCGTCGCGGCCGTCGGCGACGTTACTGCAGTCGCCGGGACCGTCGCTGTTAGGACCGCCGTCGTCGCTACCGTCACCGCCATGGCTTCGCTCGGCGAGTACCTCGGCGGCGACGGTCGCAGCCTCGGTATCGGCGCTCGCCGCCCGCTCGATCGCATGCTGGGTGGCCCGCTCGACTCCTCTCGGGCTTCGTTCGTCGGCCGACGCCATCGCGCGGTTCACCCGGTTTCCGACGACGACCATCGCCGGCCGCGCGTCCCGGAGACGCCGCGCGGTCGTGGCGAGTTCTCGCCACCCATTCCCGGCGGCCGGGTCCCCCTCCGTGTCACCGCTCTCCGGAGCCGCGCTCGCTTCAGCCGCCGCGCTGACCGAGCGATCGCCGTCTGGACGCTCCTCACGCGAACGATCGTCGCCCGTGCGGTCGGCCAGCACGCCGGCTCGGTCGCGCAACGCCCGCAGGGCGCTCACCGAGAGCGCGGCGGACCCGTGCTCGCGGTCGGTCTCGATGGTCTCGATCGAGGGTGCGACCCGTTCGTAGGCGCGCCACAACCACGGCACCGTCGCCCGGCGACGGATCTCGGTCGGCGGAACCCACTCGTGCGCGGCCCCCGAGGACGCCGTGACTTCACGGATCGCTACGTCGAACAGGAACGGGTGAACGGTCCGACAGTTCCCATCAGCATGGTCGGTAGAGTCGGCGCGGTCGGGATCGGCCTCGCTGTCCTCACTGCCGACCCGGATCGGCTCGCCGCCATGAACGAGCGTTACCGCCTCGCTCGACAGGTCGGTCGCCTCGTGGATCGCTGCCCGCACCACGCGCTCGCGGTCGATCTCGTTCCCCGCATCGCCGGCCGGGACGTCCCACCGTCCGGGAGAGGCGTCGTCGCTTCGACGAACCAGCAACACCTCCCCGCCGTCGCGGCAGAACGCGGCGACGACGTGGCGCTCGCTCATGCTCGACTTCGATACTCGACCCTTTTAGTTTCCCCTGGCCTCCGACGGACCGCTGAGCTTCGGAACTCCCCCGGCGAGCGGTGGATCGACGGG
>PXRY01000104.1 GCA_003022925.1 Halobacteriales archaeon QS_8_65_32
CCGCGTCGTGAGCATCGTCGGCTCCGGCCCCCGCGTCGAGTACGATCTCACTGTTTCAGGTGATCTCGAAAAGAGCACCGCCAACGGCGGGTCGATCAATAGCGGCGACGAGATCGATGGCTCGACGGCTTCGGGTGCCGTCGGCGGCGGCACCGATTCCTATGGCTTTTCAGGCGAACTCACCGACCTCAGCGTGAGCGACGCCAGTGCCGTTACGATCTACGTCGACGGCGAGGCAGTCGACCCCGCGCAGTTCGGTCCCGAACGATCGATCAGCATCGTCGGCAGCGGCCCGCGCGCCGAGTACGACTTCACGGTTAGCGGTGAGTTGGAAAAGACCACCGCTAGAAATGGATCGATCAATAGCGGCGACGAGATTTCGGGATCGAGCGCCGCGGGATACGTCCTTGGCGGCACCGATTCCTATGGCTTTTCGGGCGACGTGACGGCGTTCACCGTCGACGATCCGAGCGCCGTTGCGGTGTACGTCGATGGCGAGGAGGTCGCTCTCGGCGAACCGGCCGACCGCGAGATCACCGTTTCGAATCGGCCGTACGATCAGCCGGCGACCTATCGGTTCGACGTGTCGGGCACGCTCGAAGCCACCGACAGCGTGAACTTCCCCGACGGCGACAGCATCGACGGATCGACCGCGAACGGGCGGGTCAACCAGGGGTCGGACACCTACCGCTTCTCCGGCGAGGTGCTGACCTTCGACAACGACGGGCCGGTGGAAGTGATCGTCGACGGCGAAACCAGGCAGTCATCGTAGGTACCCGACGCCGAGGGACGGCTACCCCGTGTCTCGACTTCGGTCCACACGTGAGTCGAGAACGACTGATGAGGCCGACACAGGCAGCCGGAAAGCACTTGTAGAGCCGTGAACGCGTCCGTTCATGGTCGGGGTAGTCGGCGGGACGGGGATGGGGACGAGGGGTACGCTCGACGGGATGGCCGCGCCGATGCGTCGCGAGCCCTGGTACGGGTTCGAGACGTTCGAGGAAGCGGACCTCGGGCTCGGGTTCGTCCACCACGGGAAGAAAGACCCCCCCGGACGGACGAGCTGGCACGGCGGCGGTCGCGCCGGCGTCGTCCACGGGGCGATCACTAATCGCGCCGAACTCGGCTGGGATCGGACCGAACTGTTCCGGCGGGTCTTCGACGCTCCGGCCGAAACGCTCGCGGCGCTCGAAGGACCCTTCCTGCTCGCCGCCATCGACCGCCATACCGATCGGATCGTACTGGGAACGGACAAACTCGCCAGCCGACCGTGTTACTACATCTCCGAAAGCACCGACGAGGAGCCATTCTCCTTTGGCTCGGAGGTCAAAGCGGTCCTTTCCCGCGTTGGCGACCGGACCGTCGACGAGCAGGCCGTGAGCGATATGCTGTTGATGGGGTACGTCTGGGGCGAAAAAACGCTCGTCCGCGAGGTACGCGCGATGTTGCCCGCGACCGTGCTCGAACACCGGGACGGGGAGGTCTCGACCGAACGATACTGGTCACCCGGGTTCGAAGCATCCGATAGCCCGACGTACAGCCGGGACCTCGTCGAAAAGTACCGCCGGACGGTCGATGACGTCGCGGCGACGATCGGAAGCGGGGAGACGAGCAGCGGGGACGTCGGCGTCTGGCTCTCGGGCGGGCTCGACAGCCGGGCGCTGGTCGGCCAGTTGCGCCGGACGTTCCCCGCCGCTCCCGGAAACGAGGAACACGGCGACCACGACGACGACCGTGACCGCAACGGCGACCGTGGCCGCAGCCGTGATCGCCTGCGGGGCTACACGTACGACATCCCGAAGGGGTGGCGCGAGCCGCGAATCGCCCGGCGAGTCGCAAATCGCCTCGACCTCAACCTGACCGATCTCGGTATCACTCCCGAAGGGTTTCTCGCGGCGATGGACGAGGGCGTCTCGCTCACCGACGGGATGTTGCGCTGGAGCGTCTTCATCCCGATCACGACGGTTTCGGATATTCCGTCCGAGGAAGTAGACATCGTGTTCGAAGCCGCCGGCCAAGGGCCGGTGATGGGCGATTACCTGACGCGACACCACCTTACCGCGTACGCCTCCGCGGCCGAGGCGATGTACCGGAAGGAACACGCCGTCCCCGCCGAGCACGTCCGCCAGGTCATGGGCGGCGCGGTCGACCCGGTAGCGACCTTCGAGGCCGAAGCCGCTCGGAGCGACGAGCGAACCCCACGGGCGAAGACGTTAGACGCCCACTTCAGGAACTACTACCCCCGCCAGCAGTTCGCCAACAACCCGATCGCACGCCGGCGACACGCGGTGCGCGTCTCCTACGTGGACGGCGACCTGTTGAGCCACGCTGCTTCGATGCCGCTATCGCTTCGGCCCGGGGCGATCCCGTTCACGAAGGGGAAGATACCGACCGCCACCACGAAACCGAAACTCGACCTGGTGGGCGCGATCGATCCCTCGCTTACGGATATCCCCTACGAGCGCACGCTCGTCGCCCCGGAATACCCGCTGTGGGCCCACACCGCAGGGTTCGTGCTCGCTTCCCTGCTGAAGAAACGAAAATTCGACGAGCAGTTCGGCGGCGGTCGCCTCCCCGACGAGTGGTATCGCACCCACGCCGAGTTCAGAGAACGGATCGACGAACTCCTCGGCCGCGCCTGCGAACGGTCCTTCTTCGATGGCGAGGAGATCCGCCGGCTCCGGCGCGAACACTTGGCGGGAGAGGACCACCACGTGAACACGACGCTCGCGGCGGTCTCGACCGTCGAGCTGTGGATCGGGACATACGTCGACGACGCGACCCGCCCGACCGAACGGGCCGGCCCCGCCGTACCCGAGCGCGACGGCGAACTCTGAAGCGGGAACGCGGCCGTTCGCTGTCAGTAAGCGACGACCGCTGACGTTCTCGGTCCGGTCACCGATCGAACGGGTCGTCGAGGACGATCGTCTGCGCCCGGTCGGGACCGACGCCGATAGCGGCGATCGGAACCCCGACCTCCTCGGAGACGAACTCCACGTACGCCCGGGCTTTTGCGGGCAGCGCCTCGTAGCCCTTCTCGACGACGGCGCCCCAGTCGGTGTCGGACCACCCTTCGAGTTCTTCGTACTGTGGCTCACACGCCGCCCACCGTTCGGTCGTAGCGGGGACCGTTTCGCGGGTCTCGCCCTCTATGTCGTAGCGCACGCACACCTGCACCGTATCCATTCCGGCGAGCGTATCGACGTGGTTGATCGCAAGCCCGGAGAAGGAACTCGCCCGGGCGGCGTGGCGGAGCATCGGGAGATCGAGCCAGCCGACGCGGCGGGGGCGGCCCGTCACTGTTCCGTACTCACCGCCGGCCTCGCGGATGTGGGTCGCGAGCCGTTCGTCGGCCGCGTCGCCGTCCTGTCCGTTGGCCTCGCCGACCTCGTCGGCGGATTCGCCACCGTACCCGGGCGTCTGGCCCTTAACGCCGCCTAACTCGGTCGGCAACGGGCCAGTGCCGACCCGCGAGAGGTAGGCTTTCATTACGCCGATCACCGCACCGTCCCCGACGACCGCCGGGCCGAGGCCGCTACCCACCGCCGCGCCACCCGCAGTCGGGTTCGAGGAGGTGACGAAGGGGTAGTTCCCGTGATCGACGTCGAGAAGCGTGCCCTGTGCGCCCTCGAAGAGGATCTCCGCGCCGGCGTCGCGCTTCGTGGTCAAGAACGCGCCGGCGTCGATCGTCATGTCCCTGTCGGCCAGGCGCTCGCCATACCGACGGTATTCGCCGTAGAGCCGACCGATGTCGAAGGCGTCGCCCGTCTCGACGCCGAAGACCGACTCGGCGAGTGCACGTTTCTGCGGAACGACGTACTCCAAGCGATCGCGCAACACGTCGGGATCGAGCAGGTCCCCGATCCTGATGCCGCGGCGGCCGGCTCTGTCCTCGTAGGTCGGGCCGATTCCCTTCCCAGTGGTACCGATGTCGAAGTCGCTGTCCGCTTTCGTCCGTTCCTCGATCCCATCGAGTTCGCGGTGATACGGGAAGATAACGTGTGCACGCTTGGCTACCCGTACGTCCGGATCGAGACCGCGCTCGCGGAGCCTCTCGATTTCGGCAAAGAGCGTCTCCGGATTGACCACACAACCGTTGCCGAGCACGCCGGTTTTCCCCCGGATGACGCCGCTGGGGACGAGCGAGAGCTTGTATTCCGTACTCACGTCGGAGGCGGTCTCAGTGCTCGCCGTCGCGGTCCCGCCATCGGCCGTAGCAGTTCCTCCGCTGACGACGGTATGCCCGGCGTTGTCCCCGCCCTGGTACCGGACGACGATATCGGCCGCCTCGCTCCAGCGATCGACGATCCCACCCTTGCCCTCGTCGCCCAACTGCGAGCCGACGATCGTCACGACCATGCCGCCCGTTTCCCCCGCCCGGTGCATACCGATTACGATCCGTTCGCTGGTCGGCCACGGTCGGCTATCGCGGGCCGAACGGCCGATTCCGGGGCGATATCGGCACGAGACCGTCACCGGAGATCGGGCCGTCGGTCCGCCGGTCGCAGCGCGGGGCCGGGATCGATTCGCGATCGGGAACGGTGGAACCCGGGCGAAGCCACGTGGTAACAAACGTCTTGTACGACCCGCGTCGATCAACCGATGGGAGGAGGGGACGTGAGCGACTCACGACGAACCGAGATACCGACGTGTCCGATCTGTGCATCGCGTCGCGTCGCCCAGGCGGCCGTCATGCGTAGCGACTATCGGTGCCCGGACTGCAGTGCCCTGTTCGACGCCGGGGGCCGAGTCATCGCCGATCCGCGGCCGTGGGTCGACCCACGAACGCGCGCCGATCGGGCGACACGGAACGGCACCGAACCGGACGACCGAACCGATCGGACCGATCGAAGCGGTTCATCCGATCCGACCGATCCGATCGACGGGACCGGATCGACGAACGCAGGGCGAGCGAACCGATCGAACCGGCCGAACTGAACGGGACGGTCGGGCGGGCGACGCTCGCGGAACCGACGAAGCGGGGCACTGGGAACCGAAGCGGACTCGAATCGTGCACGACGCCGGGCGAGCGTGCGGACCGAACCAGAGCGAAAGCACGGAGCGACGGTGACGGAAA
This sequence comes from Halobacteriales archaeon QS_8_65_32, assembly GCA_003022925.1. Classification (GTDB taxonomy): domain Archaea; phylum Halobacteriota; class Halobacteria; order Halobacteriales; family Halococcaceae; genus PXQR01. The sequence goes on from PXRY01000104.1 coordinate 5,078, forward strand.
TCGGTGCCGGTTTATCACCGCGAGAAGGGAACCTTTAAAAACTTCAATTACGAGTTAACAAGTGCCATGATAGACCGGCTAGAGAAAGAAGTCGACATGTTAGAACGTCACTTGGAAGTTCTGCGGATGGTGATCGACAGCGAACCGATCGGGATCGTGAAGATGTCGAACGAGACGGGCTACCCCCATCATAAGGTCCGGTACTCGCTTCGCGTGCTCGAAGAGGAGACACTGATCGAACCGTCCAGTCAGGGCGCGATCACCACCGACCGGACCGCCGAGTTCGTCAGCGACTTGGACGGGAAAGTCAATAACGTGATCGAGAAACTCGAAGGCATGAAGATCGAAAACGCCGCCGAAATCGAGTCGTAGTCACGAACGGCCCGCTTGTGCCGTCTCGTCGGAGCGCTTCGAGACTCGCCTGGAGGAGTTCGCTATCCGGTCCGGTCGGCGACGAGGCGTTTCAGTACCGTTCACTCGGTTTTCCGGAGGTGATTTGAGGCGGTGCTCGGCGCACAATCGGCGGCGGCCGCGACCTCACGGAGCGTCGCCGTCCGGGGGGTGTCGTAGTAGCCGAGTTCGACGGCGGTTCCCAGAACGGCGAGTTGGCGATCCGTCACCCCCTCGGTGATCGTCCCGTAGCGATGATCGTACTCGCCGAGGCGCTCGACCGTCATGTCGATCGCGGCCGAAAGACCCTCTAACAACGCGCGCAGGTCGGCCGCCCCGCCGACGATCGCACAGCCCATGACGCTCGCCGCGTCGTACGTGATCGGCGGGACGACGACGAGGTCACGACGGGCGAACGCCGCGCGCCAGCGCTCGTCGGCCGCGCGAGTCTCCTGGCAGACATAGGCGTAGAACGACGTCTCGCTCACCGGCGTCAGGTCGTACCACGCGATCGAGTCCACCCCCTCGATCGCCCGCCGATAGGGGCTGATTTCCCCCTCGAAGTAAAAGAGCGCGTACTCGACGGCCGCCTCGCGACGGAGGTGCCAGCCAACAACTCCCCACGACGGATCGCGTCGGTCCGCCGGATGAACGCCATCGGGTGACGGAGGTCCCCCGGGAGGTCGAAGCGGGCCTCGAGATACCGCATCGCGTCGTCCGTACGGTATGTGTCGTATAAAGAGGCTAACATCGACGACACAAGTCGGTTGCCGGAAGCGGACGAAACATGAGGTATGGTGGGCACACCCGAGGAGACCGAGACGGCCGGAACGGCCGAGACGACGGTGACGGCGACAGCGACGACGGAAACGAGAGCATCGGAGCCCGGGGTGGCCGACGGAGTCAAGACGAGCGAGGGTCGGCGGCCGCCCAGGCTGGACGGGTGGCCGCTCGTCGGCAACACCGTTAGTTTCGTTTAGGACCCCTTTTCGTTCTACGATCGGCTGGCGGAGTACGGCGACGTGGTGAGTTATTCGGTCGCGGGCCAACCCTTCTGTACCGTCTTGCACCCCGAGTACGTACGGCGGGTCTTGGTGACTGACGCGGAGCGCTACGGAGTGTGGCGCGCCGAGGAGTTCGGCGCGGACTTCGCGAGCGAGGGCGTGTTGATGACCGAGGGCGACCAGTGGCGTCGCCAGCGCAAAGCCCTCCAGCCGGCGTTCACGCTCGATCGCATCCGGTCGTACGCCGAGCCGATGGTCGACTTCGCCGCCGAGACGGTCGAGGAATGGGAAGACGGCGATCGGGTCTCCCTGAACCGGGACTTCTCCGCTCTCACGCTTCGAATCCTCGCAAAATCGCTGTTCGACATCGACATCGACATTGACGTCGCCGGGGAGGGTCGCGTTGTCACCGAGGCGGCGAGGGCGCTCAACGACCGCGCCGACGCGCGAAACCTCTCGGCATACCTCCCGATCTGGGTGCCAACGCCCGCGAACCGCCGGTACGGAAAGCGTATGAGTCGGTTCGAGACGCTCGTCGACGGCCTGATCGACGCGCGGCGCGCCGCCGACCCCGAGCGCGAGGACCTGTTGAGCCTCCTGCTCGATGTGACGAATACCGGGAACACCGGAGACGAGGGAGGAGCGAGGTCGGGGATGACGGATCGGGAAATCCGCGATCAGTTGATCACTTTCCTGTTCGCCGGCCACGAAACGACCTCGCTGGCGCTGACGTACGCCTTTCACTGTTTGGCGCGGTACCCCGGAAAGCGCGACCGACTTCGAGAGGAATTGGATGCGGAACTCGACAGCGACCCGTCGGTCGCCGACCTGCCCCGACTGACTTACACCGAGAAGGCGGTGAACGAGACCCTTCGGCTCTATCCACCGGCGTACGTGATCTTCCGGCAAGCGAACGAGGACGTCGAACTCGGCGGCTACGAGATCCCGGCGGGAACGCGGCTGACGCTTCCCCAGTTCGCGATTCAGACCGACGAGCGCTTTTTCGACGACCCCGACGAGTTCCGGCCGGAACGCTGGACGGCCGAATTCGAGGCGGATCTGCCCGACTACGCGCACTTCCCCTTCGGCGGCGGGCCGCGTCACTGCATCGGGATGCGATTCGCGAGTCTCGAATTACAGCTCGCCCTCGCGACGATCGCTCGAGGGACCGATCTCGAACTCCTCAGCGATCCGGACCCGGACCTGCGGATGTCGGCGACGCTCGCCCCGGTCGATGACATCGAGGCCCGCGTCCGAAAGCGGTAGCTCGAACTCGCGATCCGCCGCTCGACACTGCCCTTCCGCACGCGACCGCAAAGCGCGAGGAACGAGAAATCGGTCGAGCGATCGAACGATCCGATCGGAGGGCAGCCGGCACAAGGGCTTAACCCGGGCCGGTCGGACGCCGGGTATGACGGACTCGGACTGGGGCGACTGGCTCGTTCGTGCGATCGAGGAAGCGACCCCTGCGGGCGTCGCGATCTGGTATCTGGGCTGTAACGGCTTCGGGCTCAAGGGCGCGGGGGGAACAACGCTCTTCATCGATCCGTATCTCGGGACCGGTGACCCGCCCCGAACGATCAGGATGCTCCCCGTGCCCTTCTCGCCGGCCGATATCACGGAGTGCGACGCGATCTTCGCTACGCACGAACACACCGACCACGTCCACGGCCCGAGCCAGGGGCCGATCCTCGAAGCGACCGGCGCGAACTTCTATGGTCCCGACGACTCGCTTTCGGTCGCGCGAAACGACGAGGAATGGCTCGCCGAATACGGTGTCGACGACGAACAGTTCGGTGAGGTCGAGGAAGGCGATTCGATCACCGTCGGCGAGTTTACGATCCACGTCGAACCCGCGGACGACCCGGACGCGACCCAGCCGGTCTCCTACGTTATTTCCCACGACGCCGGGACGTTTTTCCACGCGGGCGACGGGCGCGCGAGCGAGATTCTCGAAGACATCGGCGGCCGTTACGACCTCGATGTGGGGGCGATCGCGTTCGGGACCGTTGGACGAATCGAAGACAGCGAAACAGGGGATCGGAAACGGACCCGGTGGTACAACGACGAAAACCAAGTCGTCAAGGCCGCGAACCAGCTCGAACTCGATCGACTGTTGCCTACCCATTGGGACATGTGGAAGGGCCTCACCGCCGATCCGACCGTGTTGCACCGCCACGCGGCGAGTTTCCCGTACCCGCGCTCGCTCGAAATCGTCGAGATCGGCGACCGGATCGACCTCGTAAGCGACGCTACTGGGCGTTGAGCGAGGGACGAGAAACGACGAGCGGGGCACAAGAACGCGGGCGACGGAGGCGAGCGCGACTGGACGAGTGGCGTGACGGAAGAACGGAGTGAAAAGGGAAACGAGAGGACGAAGCGGGCCCCAACTCCGATGCGAGCCGGCGATGTCCGCTCGAGAATCGGAGGCCGGCAGAGACCGCTTTGGGCGGGCTGGAAGGGGCCGGGCGCGTGGCGGCTTCGCCGTGGTTCGAAAGACGCCGAAGGCGTCTTTCGTCATCTCGGAGTGCCTTCGGCACTCCGGTGAGTCGTCGGAAAAGCCTCCGCTCTTTCGAGATGCTGAGAGACGCTCCGCGTCTCCCGCAGCACTCTCCGGAGTTAACGGGCGCGAAGCGCCCGTGAACGCCCGGGAACTTCCAAAGCGGTCTCAGCGGCCCCATACCGAGAGATCGCTAGCACGAGTTCTACTGACGAGCCGTAGCGAGCGTTTTTGTCGGTGGGGCCGGTAGATCGTTCGTGCTCGATTACCTTGGTCTCGAAGCGGACTTAGGTACCGAAGAACGAATGATCCGCGACACCGCCCGGGAGTTCGTCTCCGAGCAGGTGAAACCGGACATCGCGGACCACTTTGTCGAGGGCACCTTCCCGACCGACTTGCTCACGGAGATGGGTGAGTTGGGCTTTTACGCCCCGAATCTCTCGGGGTACGACCTGCCGGATATCGGCGAGCGCGCCTACGGCCTCCTCATGCAGGAGTTAGAAGCCGGCGACTCGGGGCTCCGATCGGTCGCGTCGGTCCAGGGCGCGCTCGTCATGTACCCGATCCACGCCTACGGCTCCGATGCCCAGAAGGAACGCTGGCTCCCGTCGCTCGGGACCGGCGAGGCGGTCGGCTGTTTCGGCCTCACCGAACCCGAACACGGCTCCGATCCCTCAAGCATGGAAACCCGGGCCGAGCGCGACTCCTCCGAGGAAACCTCGGCTGATCCCCGAGAAGCGGCGAGCGCTTCTCGGGACGGTGACGAGTACGTCCTCAGTGGCTCGAAGACCTGGATCACGAACTCCCCGATCGCCGACGTCGCGCTCGTCTGGGCCCGGGATACCTCCGCCGAGGACTCGCCGGTTCGGGGCTTTCTCGTCGAGACCGACCGCGACGGCGTGACGACCGACGAGATCGACGACAAACTCTCGATGCGCGCGTCGATCACCGGTAGCATCGGCCTCCAGAACGTCCGGGTCCCCGAAGAGGCTGTCCTGCCCGGCGTCTCAGGCATGAAAGGGCCGCTGTCGTGTCTCACCCAGGCTCGCTACGGCATCGCGTGGGGTGCGGTTGGCGCGGCGCGGGACTGTTTCGAGGTCGCCCGCGAGTACGCGACAGAACGCAAGCAGTTCGGCGGCCCGATCGCGCGCTTCCAACTCCAACAGGAGAAACTCGCGACGATGGCCACCCGGATTTCGACGGCCCAACTGCTCGCCTACCGGCTTGCAGACCTCAAAGAACGCGGCGATCTGACGCCCCAGCAGGTGTCGATGGCCAAACGTAACAACGTCGCGATGGCTCGTGAAGTGTCGCGCACCGCCCGGGAGATGTTGGGCGGCAACGGGATCACGACCGACTACTCGCCGATGCGTCACTTAGCGAACATCGAGACGGTCTACACCTACGAGGGCACCCACGACATTCACGGACTCATTCTCGGCCACGATCTGACGGGGATCCCGGCGTTCAAGTGAAGGTTTTGCCGAGTGAGGCCGCAAAGCGGCCGAGCGTAGCGCAAAACCTTCACTAAAGCACTCCTCGTCGTTCGAAAGACGCTTCGTGTTTTTCCGAACGACTGCGCTCGCTCAGTCCCGGAGAACCGCTCGCTGATGGCTCGCTCGCGGATGCGAGACCCAACGCACCATTTGGAGCGTGCGTTCTCCGAACCAATTACATCACTCGGCTCACGATATTTCGGTGTATTCTCTTTCAGCGGCTGGAGCAGCGGCACCCTCCGGCCGGTCGTCGCCCGTCACGCGGCGATACCATGACAGCACGAGACGTCTCAGATGTGCTTGCACAGTACGCGATCGACTACACTGTCCGTCGCGAACTCCACCGCGTCCCGCCTCACGTCACCTACGAGGTTTCCCTCGACGGCCAGCGAGCGGTGTGTAAACTTGCCATGGGGCCCGAGGCCGACCTCGCTACCGAAGGCCGAATCGTGCGGTTCGTCGATCGTGAGACGACCGTTCCAGTCCCAGAGGTCATCGCGATCGATTCGGATTCCTTTGTCGCGGCGTGGCACGACGGAGTGCCCGAACCGACCCATAGTAACGGCAGTGAATCGGCGAACGAGACGTGGGCGCGGGTCGCCGGAGCGGGGATGGCGACGCTACACGCCGAAACCGAACCCGCGTTCGAACGGACGGGACTGTTCCGTGCGGACGACGACGGCCTCGCGCTGTGCGGTCACGACTCGTGGGCCGAGACGGTCGAGGCGTTCCTCGACCGTCGCCGGGAGTTCCTTTGCGGAACCGGCTACGCCGATGTCGCGGCAGAAGCCCTCGACTTCGTCCGCGAGCACCCCGCAGCGTTCGCCACCCCCGACGAATCCGTGTGCTGTCACGGCAACTACCTCCCGGATCACGTCGGCGTCGCCGAGGGTGAGGTCACCTGCGTTATCGACTTCGAACACGCGCTCTGTGGCCCCGGCGAGTACGACTACTGGCGCACTGCACTACCGGCCTTCGAGGCTCGCGGACGGCCCGATCTCGAACCGGCGTTTCGTACAGGGTACGAGTCGGTTCGGTCGCTTCCCAACGGGTTCGATCGACGAGCCGACTGCTATCGAACGCTCAATACCGTCTCGTACGTTCGGTCACTATTGCTCCAAGACGAATACGACGAGGCCGAAACCGAGCGTCGCGCGGAACGAATGTGTGGGTATGTTACCGACTCGCTCGACGACCTGCGCGAGGAGTTCGGGTAATGCCGTTCAAAGGGCACTCGTCGGGCGCCCAACGTTGAAATCGTTCGACGACGCAATAGCTTCGGGCTCCGTACGCCAACCGATCTCACCCCTACCGCTTGCAAACACCAATGTTACAAGCACTGAGACCCGAACGATCGTATATCGAGAACGGACTCGCGGCCGGGAGGAGCCGCCGACAGCCGCTGCCGAACGGAGAGCGGTCGACAACTGCTGACGACGACTGACGGACTCGCCCCCGTTCGGTGCCCTCGCTCGCTGCGATCGGCCGGTCACTATGAGGAGATCATGACGGACGCGAATTCCAACCCCGACGCCGGATCGACGACCGGAACCCGCCCCGAGACCGAGGGCACGCCCTCACCACAGGCTCCGTCGCCGCTCCCGATCGAAGAGGCCGCTACGCTCGCGACGGACGTCGTTGCCAATACCGAGGAGGTGATCGTCGGCAACCGCGACGTCATTACCCACGTCGTCACTGCGATGCTCGCGGGCGGACACGTCCTGCTCGACGACGTCCCCGGCGTCGGCAAGACCATGCTCGCACGCGCGATCGCCCGGTCGGTCGACGCCTCGTTCAAACGCGTCCAGTTCACGCCGGACTTGCTGCCGTCGGACGTCACTGGCGTCAACGTCTTCGATCAGAAAAGCAGAGAGTTCGACTTCCGGCCCGGCCCGATCTTCGCGAACGTCGTGCTCGGCGACGAGATCAATCGCGCACCCCCCAAGACCCAATCCGCCCTGTTGGAGGCAATGGAGGAAGGCCAGGTAACCGTCGACGGCGAAACCCACACCTTAGAGCAACCGTTTACCGTGATCGCGACGCAGAACACCGTCGATCCCAATCGGACCTACGAGTTACCCCTCGCCGAACTCGATCGCTTTGCGAAGAAACTGGAGTTGGGCTACCCTGACGAGACCGCGGAAGCCGCCATGCTCGATCGGGTCGCGGGTGTCCACCCGATCGAGCGCTTGAAGCCCGTGACCGATCGCGAGCGCCTCCGCCGGGCGCGGGCGACCGTCGCGAGCGTCGACGCCACCGAACCGGTGCGCGAATACGTGACCCGCCTGGCCCGCTACACCCGTGAGCACGCCGCATTGGGGGTGAGTCCCCGCGGGTCGATCGCGTTGCTCAGCGCGGCCCAGGCCCGGGCGGTGCTCGACGGCCGCGAGTACGTTCTCCCCGACGACGTACAGCACGAGGCAGAAGCCGTTCTCGCCCACCGGATCCGCGTCGACGCTGGCGGGGGCCGATCGGGCATCGAGACGGTCCGCGACGCGCTGGAGGGCGTCCGCGTCGAATGAGCGTTACGCGGCGCGGCCTGGCGGTTTTCGGGATCTGCGTGCTCGCGCTCGGACTCGGGGCGACCTTCGGCGCACGGGCGCTCAACGCGGTCGTCGTGCCTGCCCTCGTCGCGCTTGTCGCGGGCTGGATTTCCGTACGACGGGTCGGGCAGCCAGCGGTGACTCGGAGCCGGCCCGCGCCGGGCTTTCCGGGCGAGGGTCGGGAGATCACGCTCGACATCGAGTCGGGCGACGCGACGAGCGTCACGGTGCGTGAGACGGTCGACGACGGTCTCTCCGCGGACACTAGCCCGATAACGACCGACGTGCCGGGACGGGTCGCGTACGACTGTCGGTACGAGCGACGCGGCGAGCGCGCGATCGGGCCGGCGACCGTTACCGTGGGGGACGCACTCGGCCTGTTCGAGCGTGACTTCCGCGCGGCGACGAGAACCGACGCGCTCGTCTATCCGCCCGTAAGAGGGCTCTCGGGCGACGCCCGTCGGGTCCTCGTCGGCGGGAGCGAGGGGGGAACCGTCGACGATCGCGGGGAATTCGACGCGCTGCGCGAGTACGTCTCGGGCGATCCGCTGCGGGACGTCCACTGGAAGTCGAGCGCGAAACGCGACGAGTTCGTCGTCACCGAGTTCGCCCCTGAACAGGAACGGGAGGGCCTCGCGATCGTCGCCGAGGCCGCCCCCGGGAAAGCCGACGAGATGGCCACGGCCGCGGCGAGCGTCGCGTGCTGGCTACTGGATCGAGGAATCGAGATCGACCTCGTGACGCCCGACGGCCAGCTGTTCGGCGTCGAGGTCGGCGCGCGCGAGCGGGTACTAGCCCTGCTCGCGCGTGCGGGGGCCGGTCGGGTCGCGACGGGGTCGAAGGAGGTCGCGGACGTCACTATCGCCGCCGACGTCGGTGGGACGACGGTGACCGTCGGCGGGGAGACCTACCCGTTCGATCGGCTCGTCGAACCGAGGAGGCTCGACGGCGGCCACGAGCGAGCGTCCTCGCGGGCGCGAGCAGAGCAGGACGGGAACGATCAGGCGGACGCCGAGCGGCCGGCGGCGAACCGGGCACGAGCCGACGGCGGTAGCGGCGGTTCGGTGGTCGACCCCGAACCCGGGCTCGAACCCGGAACCGAGTTCGAGTCGGACCGCGAAGCCGCGCTCGGGCCGAACGCCGAGCCGGATTCGGAATCGACCTCGGGGTCGGGGGGCGAGCGGTGAGCGCGCGCGTCCCGTCGATCGGGTCGCAGGACACGCGGGAAATCGGTGTCGGATCGCTGCGTGCGCTCGCGCTCTGTGCAGCGGCGTTGGTGGCGCTGTCGTATCTCACGGTACTCTACCGGGTAACGGACGTGGTGGGGACGAGCGGCCGGTTCGCGTTCGTCATCGCGGGGGCGCTTCTCGCCGGCGTTCTCTGCGGTCGGGTTCTCCGGACACCGGTTGCACTCGTTCTCGGCGCGGGCATCGTCGCGCTCGGGACCCTCTGGTACGTCCGGTCGATCCCGAACGGCGTTCGGCTCTTAGTGGATGCGAGTCAGTTCTCGACGGACGTCGTGGCGTTGCTTACCGGCCTGTCGGTATTGCGGGTCGTGAACGCCGGTACGTGGGCGATCGCATTCGTCCCCGCGCCGACCTTCCTGCTATGGTACTTCGCGATTCGGCGGCGATACGTGCTCGCGGCGCTGTGTGGCGGCGGCGCGCTCGGCCTGTTCGTGCTCACCGGCGACGCGGGCACACCACTGACCCTTCTGGGGGTCGTCGGCGTCGCCGGCCTCGTCGGCTTCGGCGAACTCGATCATGGGGGCGGTGATCTCCGCGGAGCCGAAAGCGTCGCGAGCGTGCTCGCGGCGATGATCGTCGTCTCGCTCGCTCTCAGTATCGTGCCCGGCGGGGCGGCAGACCCCCTCTTCGCCGACGGCGGCGGCGACGGCGGGACGATCGAGGCGAGCCTCGTGAACGCCGACGAACAGGTGAGCGTGAGCGGCGCGGTGAGCCTCTCGCCACAGGTTCGCTTCAGGGTCGAAAGCGAGGCACCGGCGTACTGGCGCGTCGGCGCGTACGACCGGTACACCGGCAGCGACTGGTATCGAACCGGCGAGACCCGTCCGTACGACGGGTCGCTTTCCGATCCGCCGGGCGACTCGCGAACGCTTACCCAGACCTACGAGACGAGCGGTCAGTTAGGCGTGCTACCCGCGGCCTGGCGGCCGACCGAACTCGACGGATCGGTCGCCGATACCGCACGCGTAACGGCGACCGGCTCGCTCCGGCCGGGGGCGGACCTCCCGGCGGGGACTACCTACACCGTTCGGAGCGAAGTGCCCGACACCACCGCCGCCGAGCTCCAGAACGCGGGCACCGATTACCCCGACCGGATCGCCGAACGCTACACCCAGTTACCCGAAAGCACGCCCGAGCGCGTCGAGGGGTTTACGGCCCAGCTCACCGCGAACGCGAACACCTCCTACGAGACCGCACGGGTCGTCGAACGCTGGCTGGAGAACAACAAACGCTATTCGCTCGACGTCGAACGCCCCGACGGCGACGTCGCCGACGCGTTCATCTTCGATATGGAGGCGGGCTATTGCGTCCACTACGCGACGACGATGACGACGATGTTGCGCTCGCAGGGGATCCCGGCCAGGTTCGTCGTCGGCTACATGCCCGGCGAGCAGGTCGGCGAGAACGAGTGGGTCGTCAGAGGGCTCGACTCGCACGCCTGGGTCGAGGTCTACTTCCCCGACGAAGGGTGGATCCGCTTCGACCCCACCCCACCGGGGCCCCGCGAGAACGCCGAGGCACAGAGCCTGGAGAACGCACGCGCGGCGGGGCAGGCGAACGTCGACACGAACGGGACGAGCGGTGCCAGCGCGTCGGCGTCGAGCCCCTCGGGGGCGAACACGAACGGGACGAACGTCACGTCCGAGCCGTTCAGCGCCGACAGCGAGGCCAACGACGTGGCGGGCGGCGATCCCGGCGGCGACGCCGGTGCCGTTGGCGACGAGACCGCGACGGACAGCGAGAACGCGAGCGCGTCGAACGCCACCAGTGGACTTGCGCCCTCGGGCGTCGGCGGCGTCGCCCAGAGCGGCGAGGCGGCGGCGAGTCAGAACGGTTCGAACGCGAGTTCGGACGGCGAGGAGGAAAGCCGGGGGCTACCGGTACCGACGCGCGAGCGCCTGCTACTGGGACTGATCGTCTTCGGGGGGGTGCTCGCGGGCGCACATCGCAGCGGCGCGACCGGACGGGCGTATCGGGCAGTGTGGCTGCGCCGCCAGCGACGACGCGACCCCCCGACTGACGTCGAGCGAGCCTTCGCGCGGCTCGAATACCTGCTCGCCCGCGAGCACCGTGAGCGCCGGCCCGGCGAGACCTCTCGAGCGTATCTCGCGGCGATCGGAGCCGACAAGCGCGCCCGTCGGGTCGGCGAGTTCTACGAACACGCGCGCTACGCCGAGCGGACGAGCGACGCCGAAGCCGCGGAAGCGGTGTCACTCGTCGACGAGTTGGTAGCCGAGCGCTCCCGGTTCGGCCTCGGTCGCCTCGGCGGCGGCGGTCGCGGGCGTCGCGGCCGGTGAGCGAGACTCACTGTGAGCGGAAGCCGAGCGTGTTGGGGGCTTTCGAGAACGTCACGTCGAGTCGGTCGAAGCACTCCACTGAGCCAACCGCTACCTACCGACGGGGCGAAGGGCTTTGCCGCCGGACCGACAATCGGCGACGATGGGCCGTATCGCGGGTTCGTCCCCGTCGGTGGCGTACGTGCTCGTTCTCACCGTTTTGCTGGCAGGCTGTAGCGGCCTCGCTAGCGACGGCGGCAACGCCGAGCCCGGACCCGGCGGTGCGGGAACCGACGAGTCAGGGGCCGGCGACGGGAGTGCGAACGGGCCGGCGGCGAGCGTGACGCCCGCGCCGGTGCCGGCGGTCGAGAACGTGACGGCCGGGTCCGATCGACGGCTCGCACCGGGGCTCACGGAAGCCGGCGTGGCCGATCCCGACGCGTTGCTGCGAGCACACCGAGGAGTGCTCGACGACGCCCCCTACACCGTTCGCACGGTCGTACGTGCAACGTATCCGAACGGGACGATCTACTATCGGTCGGCGGCGACGACGCGGGTCGCGGCCGAGGAGGACCGGTACTACTATATCGGTCGGTTCGCGCTCGCGAACGCCGAGAGTAGCGCCCTCTCGCGATACGAGAGCTGGTCGAACGGACGGGCGATCCTCACCGCCTCGGTGACCAACGCGAACGCGAGCGGGGATGGGAGCACGAGTGAGAACGGGAGCGGGGATAGAAGAAACACCACGCTCGACAACGAGGCGACCTACGAGCGGATCCCGGCCGCGTACGAGCGCAACGCCGGGCTCTACGGCTCGCCGCAGTATGGCGAACGGATCTACGGGCAAGTCAGTAGGGCCGAAACCGTCGTCCGCGACCGGACGGACGCCGCCGGCCCGATGTACTGTGTCGTTTCGATTACGGGCGTCCGCGATCGGAGCGTCCCCGCCGGCGGCCGGTTCAGCAACATCCGAAACGCGAGCGGCCGGCTGCTGGTCGGCTCGAGAGGGCTCGTACGGGAGTACCGCTTCGCCTTCGACGGGACGACGCCGAACGGCCGGACGGTCCGGGTCGTCGAGTCGATCGAGTACTCGAGCGTCGGCCGGACGACCGTTCCCAGGTCGCCGTGGTACAAAAGAGCGATCGCCGCGACGAACGACTCCGAGACGGGCAGTTCCGAGACGAACGCGAGCCGGAACCGGGACATGGCCCGCAGTCGTATGTCGATCCAGCGATAGCTATTCGATCATGAACACGGAGATGGAGTTCAACCCGGCTTCGGCGGTCTTTTTATGTATATCGGAGGCCTCGCGACGCTCGTCGTCCTCGGCGGGGCCGGTGTCCTCTCGAAGGCGTTCACCGCGGACGTGGTGGAGTTGCTCGCCGTTGCAGCTATCGCTCTCGCGGCCGCTGCTTGGGCGATCGATCGGTTCACTTCGCTGTGATCCTGATCTCAGGCCGGGCCGTCCGGACTCCGCCGGTGGAAAGCACTCGTGGTTCGGTCGCGTCCGGTGACCGTCGATCGGTATCGGGACGTGCCGAATCGCTCCTCGCTCGGGGATCGAAATGGGGCCAAATCTTCGTTCCGGCGTCGACGCGCACTCGAACGCAACTGGAGACGGTTTGCGGTAGGCGGGCACGCTCCGCGCGAGCGAGCCAAAGGCGAGCGAGCGTTTTTGATGTTCTCATGAGCGAGCGGAGCGAGCGAACGAGAGCAGGGAGCAGCTATGCTGCGACCGTGCAGGTTTTGCTGGCCCTACAGTGAGCGCGACTGAAAGGAGCGCGAGCGAGGACGCAGGAAAAAGTGCGTGTCTTAGGTCATCCCGCCCATGCCACCCATACCGCCCATCCCACCAGGTGCTCCGCCGGGCGCGCCGCCCTCGTCGTCGCCCGACGTCGAGAGGTCGCCGGCGGCGATGATGTCGTCGATCTTGAGCACGAGGTTCGCGGCCTCGGCGGCGCTAGAGATCGCCTGGGCCTTCGCGTGGGCGGGTTCGGCGACGCCGTCCTCGAAGGTGTCCTCGACGTCGCCGGAGAAGACGTTGAGCCCGGCCCGCGTTTCGCCGCTCTCGTGGGCCGCGCGCAGATCGACGAGCGTGTCGATCGGGTCGAGCCCGGCGTTCTCGGCGAGGACTCGTGGGACGAGTTCGAACGCGTCGGCGAAGGCCTCGACCGCCAACTGTTCGCGGCCCTCGACGCTGTCGGCGTAGCTCCGCAGGCGGCTCGCGAGTTCGACCTCGACCGCGCCGCCGCCGGCGAGCACCCGTCCGTCGGAGACCGCCTGGGATACCACGTCGAGCGCGTCGGTGATGCCGCGTTCGAGCTCGTCGACCACGTGGTCGGTCGAGCCGCGGATCAGCAAGGTAACGCCGTGGGAACCGTCGCTGTTACCCTCGACGTAGAACAGCTCGTCCGATTCGTCGCGCTGGACCGAGCCCTGGCCGACGTCCTCGGCGGTCGCCGAGTCGAGATCGGAGACAATGCGAGCGTCGAGGACCTCCTTCAGGAACTCGATGTCGGATTTCTTCGTGCGCCGAACGGCCAGAATGCCCCTCTTCGCCAGCAGGTGCTGGGCGAGGTCGTCGATACCTTTCTGACAGAAGACGACGTTCGCGCCGGCGTCTTCGATCTGACTTACCTTCTCGCGCAGTCGGTTGTCCTCCTGATCGAGGAAGTTCTGGAGCTGGTCGGGGCTCGACAGCGAGATCTCGGCGGACGCTTCTGCCTCCTCGACTTCGATCGGCTCGCCGAGAAGGAGGATCGAGGCATCCTCGACGTCGGTGGGCATGTCGTCGTGAACCGGGTCCTTCGAGATCACCGCGCCGTCAAGGAGTTCAGAGTCGCCCGCCGAACGGCCGGTCTGGGTTTCGACGTTCGCGTATTCGAGGTCGACGACGCTCTCGCCGTTCTCGCTCTCGACGGTCACTGCACGCACCGCTTCGACGACGAGTTCGGCGAGGAACTCCTTGTTGACCTCGGTGCCCTTGCCGGTCATGGTGGTCTCGGCGACCTTGCGAACGATCTCGGTGTCGTTGGGGTCGATGTCTTCGGCGATGTCGTTGACCTCCTCGCGAGCGCGGTCGGCGGCGAGCGAGAAGCCACGGATGATCGCCGTCGGGTGGATTTCCTGTTCAATGAGGTTTTCGGCGTTCTTCAGGAGTTCGCCGGCGAGCGCTACTGCCGTCGTCGTTCCGTCGCCGGCTTCGTCCTCTTGAGTTTCTGCGACCTCGACGATCATCTCGGCGGTCGGGTTGTCGATATCTATCTCCTTGAGGATGGTTACCCCGTCGTTGGTGATGGTGACGTCGCCCATCGAGTCGACGAGCATCTTGTCCATTCCCTTCGGCCCTAACGTAGTGCGGACGGCTTCGGCGACCGCACGGGCGGCGGAGATGTTGTGTTCCTGGGCGTCCTCGTCCTGGACTCGCTGGCTGTCGTCGTCGAGAATGATCATCGGCTGGCTTCGCATGCGCTGGCTCATAGTCACCACTTGATTGAATACGCTTCTATATAAAATCACACGATCCGGGCCGACGGTCGGCTCGTTCGGAACCGCGGCGGACCGGGAGCGATCGGAACCGAGTCCCGACGAGACGCCCTATAGGGGACGATAGCACGTCGAGACGGGTTACGATACCACGACGCACGGATCGGTGCTCGCCGGACGTTTATATGTGTTCGCGCGAACGACCGGGCGATGAGCTATCCGAACGAACCCGACAAGCACGCCGGTAAGGCGGTCATCACGCCCGAGGCCGCCATCGCGTATCTCGACGGCGATCCCGAGGCAGTGCCCGACTCGATCGTGCTGTGCTACCACGACGGGTTGTTCGAGCACGCCCGCGAGCGGTCCGTGCGGGAGATCGAAGGGACGTTCGGCGAGTGTCACGCCCTCGACGGCACCGACAACGAGGTCGGCGTCGTCGGCGAGTTCGGCATCGGCGCGCCGGTGACGGCTATTACGATGGAGAGCCTCGTCGTCCGGGGTGCGAAGCGGTTCGTGTCGGTGGGCCACGTCGGTAGCCTCGATCCGGGTGTCGGGATCGGCGACCTCGTGGTGTGCGATCGGGCGGTCCGGGACGAAGGGACCTCGCACCACTACGTCGAATCGGAACGCTACGCCGCCGCGTCGCCGCCGCTCGTCGAGGCCCTGTGTGCCGGACTCGACACGGCCGGCGAAACGTACGAGCAGGGAGCGACCTGGACGACCGACGCGGTCTACTGGGAAGCGATTGAGGAAGTCGAGACCTACCGCGAGGAGGGCGTGCTGACGGTCGACATGGAGGCGGCGGCGACGTTCGCGATCGCCGCTCACCGGGGCGTCGAGGCGGGCGCGTTGTTCACCGTGAGCGACTACCTCGACCCTCCCGACTGGGAGCCGCGCTTCGCCGAGACCCTGCCGCACCTCCGGCGGGCGTTCGACCTCGCCGTGCGGGCGCTCGACCGGGACTGACGAGCCGACCGTTCCAGCCTCCTCGGCCGCTCCGACGATCCCGACAACGGCCGAGGAACTGAGGTCGAAGTCGTCGTCATTCGACCGGAACGTGGCGACGCGAACCGGCGTCGGACGAACGGTGCTTCGTTAAAAAGCGAACGTTGCTACTGGCGGCGTCCGGGGGCTTCTGAGACAGTTCCGCTATCTCTTCCGTAGCGGAGCGTCGAAGCGGGCCACCGTCGAACACCAATGAAGCCATTGATGTGCGCTGGCGACGAATCGAGAGCGTGGACGTCTTCGTTTACGGGACGCTAACCGATCCCGAACGCGTGGAGGGGGTGCTCGCCGAGTACGCCTTCGGCGGCGAGATGGTTCTTCGTGGACTCTACCGCGTCGACGGAACGTACCCGACGCTCGCGCCCGGCGGGCAGGTCGCAGGGCGGCTGTTGGAGACGCCGGAAATCGAGCGACTGGATCGCTATGAGGGCGTCGAGCGCGGCCTCTACGTCCGCGTGGCAGTGCCCGTCGAGAACAAAGGCGATGGCGCGCGGACCGAAGGACCGAACGAGGAGGGGTCGAACGGATCGGACGAGCGGCGCACCGTCGCGGTCTACGTCGGCGACCCCGCGGCGCTCGGCCTAAATAGCGAGATCGAGTGGCCCGGCGACGGATCGTTCGCCGAGCGCGTCGAACGCTACGCTCGTGACCGGTCGGTTCGTGTGCAACACGCGTGAAGTGAGGGGTGCACCTGAACTACGGATCGAGCAACGTTGGCATCGGCCGGTGTCAGTCGTTCGTCGGACGGTCGAGCGAGAACGCGTTTCCGTCCGGGCGTTTTCACTTTCGCTCCGCTAGGCGGGCGGTTATTAGGCTACCGCGTCGAACATTGGTGCGGTCACGCGCAGTGGCATATCCCACCCCACTTTTCGCCAGCTATTAACCGGGAGCGTTGCCTCCACCGGGTATGCTCGAACTCGGCGACGTCGAAGCGGCGGCCGACCGCGTCGCGGAGGTCTGTCACCGTACCCCGATGGAGCGCTCAGGGACCTTCTCGGCGATGGCGGACGCCGAGGTGTACCTCAAACTCGAACTGTTCCAGCGCACCGGAGCCTTCAAGATCCGCGGAGCGACCAACCGGATCGCGACCCTGACCGACGACCAGCGCGCGGCCGGTGTCGTGGCCGCGAGCGCCGGCAACCACGCCCAGGGCGTCGCACTCGCCGCCTCGCGGGAAGGCGTCGAGGCGACGATCGTGATGCCCGAGTACGCCCCGATCGCGAAGATCCACGCCACGGAGGGCTACGGCGCGAACGTCGTCTTGGAGGGCGAGAACTACGACGCCGCCGAAGCCCACGCCCACGAACTCGAACGCGAGGAGAACTACACCTACGTCCACGCGTTCGACGACCCCGAAGTGATGGCCGGCCAGGGGACGATCGGCCTAGAGATCGCAGAAGAGTTGCCCGACGTCGAGACGGTCGTCGTGCCGATCGGCGGTGGTGGTCTCATCAGCGGGATCGCGACCGCGATCGAGGGGAAAACCGACGCCCGGGTGATCGGCGTCCAGGCAGAGGGGGCGGCCACGGCGGAACAGTCGCTCGACGCGGGCGAAGTCCTCTCTCGGGAGACGGTCGATACGATCGCCGACGGCATCGCGACCCGGCGGATCGGTCAGGCGACCCTCCCGATTATTAGGGAACGGGTCGACGAGGTGGTGACGGTGAGCGACCCGGCGATCGCCGTTGCGATCACCACCCTGTTGGAACGCCAGAAACTGCTCGCCGAGGGGGCTGGGGCAGTGGGGCTCGCCGCCCTGCTCGAAGGTAAGTTCGAGTACGAGGCGGGAGAGACCATCGCGCTGCCGCTGTGTGGTGGGAACATCGACCTCAACGTCTTGACGACCGTCGTCACCCGCGGGCTCGTCGAATCCGGCCGGTATCTCAGGGTGCGGACGACGCTCAAGGACCGTCCGGGCGCGCTCGACGAACTGGTCGCGATCCTCGCCGACGCGCGGGCGAACATCTACGCGATTCGCCACGATCGAACCTCCAGAGACGTCGAGATGACCGCCGCGGAGGTCGAACTCGACTTGGAGACCCGGGGCCCGGCACACGTCGAGGCCCTTTTGCAGACGCTTCGCGAGCGCGGCTACGCCGTCGAGGTGCTCGTCTGAACCGTGCCGTCGCGTTGTGATCCCGTCCGGTCTCGTCTCGTTTTACCCGTTCGCTTCCACTGGCCGGCCGGTCGTCGGTCGGTTTTCATCGGGTGGAACAGGGCTACTCCCACTCGAACTCACACGATCGGGCGTCACAGTCGGCACAGACGGTCCGTACGACGTCGACCGACCGAACCCCCCTACCTCCGACCGAGCTACCTCCACTGACCCACCACACGCCGGGCACGCCTCGAGGAGAAATCGCAGCGTCGTGGTTCGAACTCGCGGGGTTTCTGCTCGTACTCGCGATCCTTACGTTCGCCGTTCTCGCCTTGATGCCACCGTGACGGGAGCCGATCTCTATCCCGTGCTTCGTGCGGTGTCGATTACAGTGCCTCCTTGTACGCCTCTAATGTCTCGTCGACATCCTCTGCGGTGTGGGCATAGGTAACAAACTGGGATTCGAACTGGTTCTGTGAGAGCAGTACGCCCTGGTCGCGCATCTCGCCCCAGAAGACCCGCCGCCAGCGGTCGGTCTCGCCGCGTGCAACGTCCGTGCCGGTCTTCGGACAGGTGCCGTAGCGCGGACAGGAGTCGCGCTGTGCACAGCCCGCCTCGCAGTGGTTGTCGAAGTTCGCAGGGGCGTCCCGACCGAACAGCAGCTTGAACATCCCGTCGGTGCCGGCAACGGTGTATTCGGGGGCCTGATCGGCGACGATCTCCGTCAGGCCGCGACGCAACCGGTCGCCCAGTTCGTGGACGTGCTCGTAGACGTCGTTCTCGGCGGCGAACGTCAGCGATTCGAGCCCGGCGGCCATCGTCACGGGGTGACCTGAAAAAGTACCGGACTGAAAGACGTCTCCGGTGGGTGTAAACGTCTCCATGATCTCGACACGGCCGCCGATCGCCCCGACCGGAAAGCCCCCGCCGATGAGCTTCCCGAAGGTCGTCACGTCCGGCGTCACGCCGAATTTCCCCTGGGCGCACGCGAGGCCGCCGACCCGAAAGCCGGTGATCACCTCGTCGAAAACCAGTAGCGCGCCGGAGTCGTCACAGAGGTCGCGCAGGGTCTCGTGATACTCTTCGATCGGCGTAACGATCCCCGTGTTCGCGAGAACCGGTTCGACGAGTACGCAGGCGATCTCCTCGCCGTGTTCGGCAAAGACCTCCGTGACGGCTTCGGTGTCGTTGAAGGGCACCGGCAGCGTGTGGGTCGCGAACTCCTCGGGAACGCCCGCCGAACTCGGCCGTCGGTCGCCCGCCGACCCCTCGACGAGCGTCGATTCCTGTGCGCCGTGATAGCCGCCCTGCATGATCACGACCTTGTTCCGACCGGTGTACCCGCGCGCGAGTCGGACCGCGGAGACCGTCGCCTCGGTGCCCGAGTTGACGAAACGGATCATTTCCACGGAGGGAACGTGCCGGCACACGAACTCGGCGTGATCGACCTCGACCTCGGTGGGGAGGCCGTAGATCGGCCCCTCGCTCGCGTGGGACTGGATCGCCGCGGTCACCGGTTCGGGCAGGTCGTGGCCGTAGAGCAAGGGTCCAAGCGCCATCACCCAGTCGATATAGCGGTTGCCGTCGGCGTCGATTATATGCCCGCTCTCCCCGTGGGCGGCGAACTGGGGGTACGGTTCGGTGACTGCCCGAACGGTGGAGTTCACCCCGCCGGGCAGCACCGACAGCGCCCGGTCGTACAGTTCGCGCGAGCGCTCGAAGTCGTCGGTCATCGATGGGCCCTCCGGTGTCGATCGTGTTCCGTCGCCGGCTCGATCATTAACCCAATCGTGGGGCGGGGCCGCGTTTAGGGGTTCGGTCGGATTACGGAGCAGTGTCAAGTTAGCGACAACGAGACAGAAGAGCGGTACAGAATAATCGAAAGTCCCCGACACGCTCAGCTTCTGCTCACGGGCCGGAGGCCCGTTCGCATGGTCCACGGGACTCTCCGAGTCCCGCGCTACCCGCGGCTCGTTGCGCGCGTTCGTTCGCTCCGCTCACTCACGTGCTTACATCGCCGGGGTTCGCCGAGCGCGAGGTCGGTTCCGCCGACCTCCTCTAACGTGGTCGTTCGAGAGAGCTCCGCTCTCTCGTGATGTTGTCAGAACGCGAAGCGTTCTGACTGCGAGCGGGATCGGAGGTCCCGCACTGAACGAAAGACGCCGAGGGCGTCTTTCGAACCACGGCGAAGCCGCCACGCGGTCGGCCCCTTTCAGTCCCACCCGATAGCGATTGTTCGGCCGGACAGTTGCGTAACGTAACGCCACTGTCTAACGACTCGACGGTCCGACGATCGGATGACCGGACGGTCGGACGGTTCGATGATCCGGCGGATCGATGGGTCGAACCCGGTCGATGCTCCGGCGGTCAGTCGGCAACTTGACCGGCGTTCGCGCCGCGGTAGGCCGCCCGGTAGCGCGCGAGCTTCCGGTAGACGTAGAGGCCGAAGATCGCGTCGTACACGAAAACGAACCCGAGAAAGGCGAGGATCGGCGGGATCGACGGGACAAACGATGATACGAGGCCGGGCACGACCGACGAGAAGGTGTTGTACGTCGCGTGGACGAGCGCGGCGATGAGCAGTCCCTTGACGACGATCGGCCCTGCCCGATCGGGGTTGAACTTCGCGAGGCCCAGGTAGTAGCCCGCGATCGCGGAGTAGATGACGTGGCCGGGGCCGGCGAGCGCGCGCAGTGGGGTGATCCCACCGCCGGCGGCGAGCACGTTCGCGACCGCCGGGTCGTTCACCTGGCCGGCGATGTAGATCGCGTTCTCGATCGTCGCGAAGCCGAGGCCGGCGACCGCGCCGTAGACCGCGCCGTCGACTACGGCGTCGAACCGGCTCGCGCGATAGGCGTACAGCCGCACCGCGAGCAGTTTAACGGTCTCTTCGACCGGACCGACGATCACGTAGAAGAAAAGTACCAGTCCGATCACAGGGATCGACTGAAACGCAGGTTGAGCGACGGAGTTGAGCACCCCCGCAAAGCCCGCAAAGAGCACCCCGAGCGCGAACGTCCCGACGAGCAGCGAGAGGGGTTCTTTGGTCGTGACGTCGGCATACCTAGCGTAGCCTGCCAACAACAGGGCCGGAAGGATCGAGAGCGCGATAAAGGCCGCCGTCGGCGGGTCGGCGAGCGCCGCGCCGAGGCCGCCGATCGCGAGCTGGAGGCCGAGAATCGCGACCGCTAGGACGACGACGACGAAGCGGACGACGAAGCGAACGGCGTTGTAGATGAAAACCGACAGTCCATCGAGGCGCGAGCGCGCCTCCCAAGTCGCGATGTCGTAGAGGTCGGTGGACCCGTCGGTCTCGCGCTGGACCGGATCCGGGTCCCGCTGAGTTGCCATAAACCGGGTAACGATCCCCCGGTTCTAATCGTTTGGCACGACCACGCCGGTTCGACGACGGCACCGACGGATACGCCACGGACCATCGCTCACGAGGCGGTCGCTCGGTCGTCGTTCAGGGGGCGAGAAAATCGAGAGTCGTAGCCGGGACTGCCGACGAGCGTGTGTCGCTCGCCGTTAGCTACCGCGCGGCCGCCACCCACAGACCGTACAAGCCTCCGCACCGAGGTCGTGCAGTCCCCCACAGTCGGGACACTGCTTTTTGTTGTAGCTCTCGTCCCACCCCGGTCGATCGGTCTCGTGACCGCGCTGTGCGAGGAAGTCGTCGAGAACGTCGTCGTCGGTCGGTTGGGTAGCCATACATGCCATGCTATGGCACGAATTCTACATAGGTTTATTGGTCACGGCCAACATGGCATCAACCCGCACGGAACCGTGCCGGTGGTGCCTGTCGAATCCGACTCAGTAGTTCAGAACGCGCAGTCGCCAGCGGTGGCGGTATCACCATGTAGCTCGCGCGAACGAGTGCCGAAGGCACGAGTGAGCGTTTTTAGTCCAGGTTTTTGCTGAGCCCGCAGTGAGCGCGAGCGAAGTCGTTCAAACGGCTTCGCCGTTTTGTGATGACGAGAGAGCGAAGCTCTCTTGAACCACGAGCGCGAACGAGGATATCAGCAAAAAAGTGGGTCTTAATCGTCGGCGGCACTCACGTCCGCGCTCCGTTCGGCGGTTGTCTCGGCGACGATCTCGTAGAGGTTCTGTCTCGCGTCGGCGAAGTAGACGTCCTCATCGACGGCCCCGACCCCTTCGAGGCGTTCGAGCGCGTACCGAACCGTCCGCGCCGAAAGCATCGATTCCTCGACGATCCCCTTCTGTGTCAGTGGCCCGTTGTATTCGAGCACTTTGAAGACGAGTTTCGCGCTCGGCGGGAGGTCGGAAAGCCCCTCCTCGTCGGTGGGTGTCATCGTTCCAAATCAACGCGCGCAGGGTGTATAAAGGTTGAGGGATGCTATCTATGGGTTCGCGGAACACGACCGAACGTGCCGTCGATTCCGAGGTTTCTATCGGTTCCTCGGGGATCGGAATTTGCTCGACTGAGCGCCCCACGCCGCGGGGGGCCGGTCGGGTGGACAACGGACCGGACGATCGCGGTCACCGCCGCCGTTCGCCGCCGCTCTCAGTCGTCCCTGTCCCCGTTCGCCTCGGGGATGTACCGGCGGATCAGCGGGACCCGAATCCCGATGCGGTCCTCGACGAGTTCGATCGGAATCTCGTCTTCGGGTTGGAGGCAGTCGGTTACGGCGAGAACGGCGATTGACGCGAGGCCCGCGACGACGAGGAACGGAAACAGCGTCACGAGCGTGACGGTGAAGATTGTCGAGAGCGCGGTTGTCGCCGGCAGGAGCACGGCAGGGAGCAGGAGAAAGGTCTTCGTCGATCGCCGCGAGAAGGGGTTGATCCCCGATCGGTACCAGAGGATGCCGAGTGCGACGCCGTTGAGCGAGGCGTACGATACCGCAGAGGCGATCGCCGCGCCGTCAATGCCGTAGATCGGGATCAGCGCGGCGTTCAAGACGATGTTGAGCGTCGCGGCACCGACATTGATCGCGAGGATCGCCGTCGTGTAGCCGAAGGCCGACAGGGTGTCCTGGCTTCGGCCGTACGCCGCGCTCACAAAAAAGCCGCTCGCGACGATCGCGAGCGCCGTGCCCCCGCGGGCGTAATCGCCGAAGACCGCGAGCAGGAGGTCGTCGGGAAATATCAGGAAACAGAGGATCGCCGGAAACGAGACGATGTAGACCCATTTCGTCGTTACCTTGTACATCCGGTCGATCTCCCCGCGGTTACCGCCGGCGTCGAGCCGGGAGGTGAGCGGAAAATACAGGAACCCAAACGAGGAGGTGATAACCGCGACGCCCGCCGCGAGCGTGTACGCCGCCGAGTACACTCCGACGGCTGCAGAGGGGACCAACCCGGCGAGCATGAGCGTGTCGATCTGACTGAGCAGAATCGAGACCGTCGAGGCGATCATGAGCGGCAGCGAGTAGGTAATCATCTCCCGAGCGTGGGTTCTGATCGGGCCGACGAGCGGTACCAAGCGGTTCAACAGGAGGGTACCGACGACGAGCGCGCCGATCGCAGCCACCACGTAGGCGTAGCCCGCACCGACCGCCCCGAACCCGGCGACTAAGAGGAGGGCCAAGACGACGATCCGGAAGCCGTTGTAGAAGAGATCGCGAACGTACGTCCGGTATATGGTGTTCTCCCGGCCGCGGATGCCGCCGACGACGCTTTCCATGCCGACGACAAAGGGCAACGCGAGCACGAACAACGAGAGCAGCGCCGGCGAAACGGGTTCTTCGAACTGCGCGCCGACCCAATCGACGTTCACGAGCAGTCCCGCGGCGAGGACGGTCGCCGCGCCGATCGCAATCAGGGTACCGGTCAGCCACGCGCCCCGGACGTCCCGGTCGTCCTCGAAACGGGACATGTACCGCGGGATGCCCGACTTCATGCCGAGCATCGCGATCGTCGAGGCGATTCCCAGTACCGCGATCCCGACGTTCACCCGGCCGTAGACGCTCGCCGAGAGCACCCGGCCGATGAGCACCTGTTCTAACAGCCGCGATAGCGATCCGAGCGAGCCGACGAACAACATCAGCGTCGCGCTCGACAACAGCGCCGAGAGGTCGGCGTCGGTGTCGGTACCGGAGTCGGGTTCGCTCTCCGTGTCGGCGTCGGCGTTAGTACCGATACGCTCACCAGTGCCGGTATCGGCGTCGACACCGACGGTTTCCCGTGCCTCGTCGGTGCCGGTTCCGATGTCAGTTGCCGACTCAGGTGTGGTATCGGAGCCGACGCCGAACTCGAACCCGGAGGTCATCCCCGTTTCAAGGTCGCTCCCGAACTCGAAGCCGGAATCGGAGTCGGCTTCGGAGTCCGACCGGTCGGCCTCCGGCGTCTCGGCCGCCTCGGTCGTGTCGGTCGCCTCGCTCGTCGGTTCGTCAGTACCCATGTCGATTCGTGTCGCCGGCGGTCGGTGCCGAACCGGCGGCCGTGTCGTACGAGCGAGGTATCGATGCTAAGGGTTGTGGCTCCGTCCGTCGCCCGGGGGTTCGCCGTCGCGTCGACCGTCTCAACCGGCTCACCGTCCCCGCAGGCGTTCGGTCCGTCCTTGTCGGCGTTCGATCCATCCCCCGCGCTGCGCTTCGATCACCACGTCAGTCCCTCGTAGACGAGGTCGTCGCGGCGGGTAACGACGTCCCGATCGACGATCCGCCGGCCGTCGACGACGACCCGGGTCTCCATGCCGCCGAACTCCTCGTCGAGCGCCGCGAACTCGTCCCAGGCGGTCGCGACCACGGCTCCGGAAGCCCCCGCCAGGGCGTCGCGCGCCGACTTCGTGTACTCGATCTCGCCGTCGGTCGCCGGGAAACGCTCACCCATCCCCTCGCTCGCGACCGGATCGTAGGCGACGACCGTCGCGCCCCGCTCGCGGAGTCCCTCGATCAGCGGGACCGCCCGGGAATTGCGCACGTCGTCGGTGCCGGGCTTGAACGCCAGGCCGAGCACCGCGATCCGTTTGCCCTTACAAGCGACGTGGCGATCGAGCAGATCGAGTAGGTGGCTGGGCTGGCGGTCGTTCACCGAGACGGCCGCTTCGAGGAGTTCGGGTTCGTAGCCGGCGTCGCGAGCGGTGGCGATGAGGGCGGCGACGTCCTTCGGGAAGCAACTGCCGCCCCAGCCGAGCCCCGAGCGCAGGAACTTCGCGCCGATCCGGTCGTCGAGACCGATCGCCGCCGCGACTTCGTAGGCATCGACCCCGCACAATTTACAAATGTTCCCGAGTTCGTTGATCAGGCTTACCTTCGCCGCGAGGAAGGCATTGTTCGCGTATTTGATCATCTCGGCTTCCCGGAGCCCGGTCTCGACGACCGGGACCTCCCGTTCGGCCTCGCCACCGGAGAGCAACGGGTCGTAGACCTCGCACAGCCGGTCAAGCGCCCACCGGCGATCGGAGTCCGCGTCGGCGCGCGTCCGGTCCGTTCCATCCGTCTGGCCCCCACCGTCGGTTCCCGTCTCGACTCCGCCCCTGGTGCCGAAGACGATCTTCTGTGGGTCCGAGAAGTCGGTAACAGCGGACCCTTCGCGCAGGAACTCGGGGTTCATCGCGATCTCGATGCCGTCGCCGAGCGCCGTTCCCGAGCGCTCTTCGAGAATCGGCGCGAGCGCCTCACCGGTGGTCCCGGGAATCACGGTACTTTTGACGACGAGGAGGTGGTCGCCTTTCTTCTCGCGGAGCGTCTCGCCGACCGCCTCGGTGCCAGCCTTCATGACGCCGAGATCGATGTGGCCGCTCTCGTCGGTCGGCGTCGGGAGCGCGAGAAAGGTGGCGTCGGTCTCACAGATCGCCTCGTAGTCGGTCGTTGCCCGGAGCCGATCGCCGGCATTGGCCGCGAGCAACTCGTCGAGACCGGGCTCGTAGATCGGGGTTTCGCCGTCGTTGAGGCGGGCAACGACGGACTCGTCGACGTCGATCGCGCGGACCTCATGGCCGAGGTCGGCGAAACAGGCCGCGATCGTCGTCCCGACGTAGCCGCTGCCGACGACGCTAACGTTCATTGGCGATCCTTTCGGGGTCGCTGTCTTGAAACGTTCGGATAGAACTCACGAGTCGGGGCCAACAGCTTCTTATTCCGCCTACCTAACGAGCGAAGTATGCAGGCCGTCGTCATCGCCGCCGGCAAGGGAACGCGGTTGCGTCCCCTCACCGAGGACAAACCCAAAGGAATGGTCGAAGTCGATGGAAAGCCGATCCTCACCCGGTGTTTCGAGGCGCTGTGTGACCTGGGTGCAAGCGAACTGATCGTCGTCGTCGGCTACCTCAAAGAGGAGATCATCAGCCATTATGGCGACGAGTTCGAGGGCGTCCCGATCACGTACGCCCACCAGCGCGAACAGTTGGGGATCGCCCACGCCCTGCTCACCGTCGAGGAACACATCGACGACGATTTCATGATGATGTTGGGCGACAACGTCTTCGACGCGAACCTAGGCGACGTCGTGAATCGCCAGCGCGAGGAACGCGCCGACGCAGCCTTTCTCGCCGAGGCGGTGCCCTACGAGGAGGCCGATCGGTATGGAGTCTGTGATACGAACGACTACGGCGAGATTACCGCGGTCGTCGAAAAGCCCGACGACCCGCCGACGAACCTCGTGATGACCGGCTTCTATACCTTCACGCCAGCGATCTTTCACGCCTGTCACCTCGTCCAGCCCTCGGGTCGCGACGAGTACGAGATCACCGACGCTGTAAACCTCCTGCTCCAGAGCGGCCGGACGATCGACGCGATCCGGATGGACGGCTGGCGCGTCGACGTCGGCTACCCCGAGGACCGCGAGGAAGCCGAACGCCGCTTCCAGGACGCCGACGCTGACGACATAGGTACGGCGGACTCCGACACGACGGATACCGACGCCACGGATGCCGACGACGCCAGCACCGCTGTCGATGCCGATGCCGGTACCGATGCCGATACGGCGATCGGCGTCGAACCCGAGACCGTTTCCGCGCCAGCGGCGTCGGACGACGGACCGACGGAGTGACGGACCGATGAAGTGAACCGGCGAGACGGGACGGAGCTCCGATCGTCCGTTTCGGGCCGAAAGCGTCGGCCCGTCCTTTAGTCGCCTTTGGTAACGCGCGACACGTTTTAAGAACGGCCGCCGTGAGATGCGTGCATGGATCTCGTTACGCTCCCCGGTATCGAGGCGGCACGGCGTCGGTTCGACGACCCGGGGGTCGTCAGGGAGACGCCTGTCGAGTCGAACCGGTCGCTGAGCGCGTTTTCCGGTGCGGACGTCCACCTGAAGATGGAACACCTCCAGCGCACGGGCTCGTTCAAGACCCGCGGGGCGTACAACAAGCTCTCGCAGGTCGGCAACGAGGAAGGAGTTTCCCGGGCGGTCGCGGCGAGCGCCGGCAATCACGCTCAAGGAGTGGCCTTGGCGGCGACCGAGGTGGGACTCGAATCGACGATCGTGATGCCGACCGACGCCCCACAGACGAAGATCGACGCCACCCGCGGGTACGGTGCTCGGGTCGAACTCCATGGCAGTCACTTCCCCGTCGCTATGGAGCGCGCTCGGGAGATCGCCGCCGAGGAGGGGACCGTCTTCGTCCACGCCTACGACGACCGCGAGATCGTCGCCGGGCAGGGAACGCTCGGACTGGAGATCTACGAGGCGGTGCGCGACGTCGATACGGTGATCGTCCCGATCGGCGGCGGCGGCCTGATTAGCGGCATCTCCGCCGCACTCGCGGGACTCAACCCCGACGTGCGGGTGATCGGCGTCCAGGCAGACGGCGCAGCGACGGTGCCCGACAGCTTACAGAAGGGCGAACCCCAGTCGCACGACTCGCCGAACACGATCGCCGACGGGATCGCCACCGGCGGTATCTCCGAATTCACCCTCGCGCACATCGACGCCCACGTCGATCGGGTCGTCACCGTGAGCGACGACGAGATCGCAATGGCCGTCCTGCTGTGTCTCGAACGCACGAAACAGCTCGTCGAGGGGGCCGGCGCGGCCTCGATCGCCGCCTTGCTTTCCGACGACGTGGACCTCGAAGGCGAGCGCGTGGTGGCGCTTCTGTGTGGCGGTAACATCGACATGTCGATGCTCCAGGCGGTGCTCACCCACGCGTTAGTTGGCCGCGAGCAACTCCTGCGGCTTCGCGTCCGGATCACCGATCGGCCCGGACGGATGGCCGAAATTTCGGGGCTCATGTCCGAACACGGCGCGAACATCAGAGAGGTGCGCCACGACCGGGCGGTCGATGAACTCGACGTCGGTGAGGCCTATCTCGTCTTCGAAGTCCTCACGAGTGGCACCGAACACGCCGCCCGGGTTACGGCGTCGGTCGAGGAGGCCGGCTACGATGTCCAGCGGATGAACTGATCGAACTGAACGCCGTCGATACCGGAGCCGGCGGTTATATCCGCGTTCGCGGCGAGCGATCGATCGTGTCCGACGATTTCAGCGTCGTAGTGCCGGCGGATCTCGAACCCGAATCGTTCGATACTGTCGATGTCTCCCACCGGAAGTACACCGAAGCGCTCGGCTGTACCGACGCCCGGGTGAACTACCTCGCGCTCGAACCGGGCGAGGCCGTCACGCCACACGCCCACGAGCGCCAGGAGGAACTGTTCGTTCCTCTCACCGGGGGGCAGATCGAGATCGACGGCGACCGCTACGACGTGCCCCAGGGCGGCGTCGTGCGCGTCGGTCCCAAGCCGGTCCGTAACGTCTGCAATCGGACCGACGACGAGACCCACCTCTGGATCATGATCGGCGCGCCGCCGGTCGGCACCATCGAGGGTTTCGGCGAGTACGTGCTACCGGACGACGGGGACGCCAGCGGCGAAAACGCGAGTGCCGACGACGCGGGCGTCGAGGAAGCTGGCGACTGATCGGTCGTCTGCGGGCTATCGGTGTGTTCACGAGTCGTCGACGCGTTCGGTGGCGACCGCGTGGGCGTATGTCTCGCCGATGTCGACGAGCTTTATGCGGACGGTGTCCCCGGTGTCGAGCGCCATCCCCTGTGGGGCGACGAACGTGGCGATCCCGTCGATCTGGGTGTAGGCGGACGAGCCGTCGTCGCTTGGCGGGTCGATGATGACGACCCGGTGGGTCTCGCCGGTCGAGAGCTGCCGGCGGGCGTCGCGGTTTTGCGCTGCGGTGTGTGCCCGTTCGGCCTCGATGATCTCCTCGATCCCGTCGAGCGTTCGCTCGACGTCGGCCAGCTGCGTCCGTGCGTTCTCGACGAACCGGGACAGTTTCCGTAGTCGTTCCTCGTCCATGAGACTCGTTTCGTCGGCGCGTGCCGAGCCCGTCGGTATGATACCCTTCGGCTCGGTCGGTGCGCCGTCTAAGCGCTCGTTAGCGGCCGACCGAGTAGGGGTTTTCGTTTCGTGGTCGTGTCGTCGACATCGTCAGCGTCCAAGGTGCGCCGAGCGGCGGTCGGCTCCCGAACGGAGTCCGAGCCGTTCGCGAACGGGAACCCCGGGGATCGACGGAACTCTTGTATACACTGAATACGAAGTATACACATAGGAACGGTATCGACGTGAGTCCCCGAGGACCTCGAAGCCGAACTCGAAGCGTACCTCAACGACGAGAAGCTGGACAGAAGCGCAGGTGTTCGGCGGCTCTTGGGGGACGCACTCAAAGAGTGGCGTCGGGAACAGGCGCTCGACGGTCTCGCCGACGGCACGCTATCGTTCAGCAAGGCAGCGGACGTAGCGGGGATGTCCGTCTGGGACTTCGCCCAACTCGCGAGGGACGAGAGCGTGACGTGGATCGCCGACGATCACGTCGAAGCGGACTTCGAGGCGCTATGAATGTGGGTCTTCGACGCGACCCCGCTCATCTACCTCGCGAAGACCGAGCGACTCGGTGAGGTCGTTCGGTCGCTCGACGACGAGGCCGCGATGCCAGCGGAAGTCCACGAGGAGGTCGTGGAAGTCGGCGTAGCGAAGGGGTATCCGGACGCCGGGCGCGTTGCACAGCACGTCGAAGATGGCTTATTCGAAGTACTCGAAACGAACGATTCACCGCTTTCGGCGCGGCTAAACGAGAACGACTCGTTGAGCGACGCCGACGTGGCCGTGCTCGTTCGCGCGTCCGAGAACGACGGCATCGCGGTCACGGACGAGGAGTACAGTAGGGACGTCGCATCGACTGAGCGGATCACCACCCGCGGGACGTCGTTTCTCGTGCTTCGACTCGTCGAACGGGGAGACATCGAAGGCGACGAAGCACGAGCGATCATCGACGCGATGATCGACGACGGCTGGTACTGTTCGTCGAGCGCGTACGCGAAGATAGTCGGGAAAATAGAGTCGCCGGAGAACTGACGCGATTCAGCGCACTCACCGAACGGCAGCGTTCGAACTGGGTCGCCTCGCCTCGACCGGCAGTTCGCCTCGACCGCAGGTTCGGTTCGTCCGTTCCGCCCACTGATTCGGTTCGTCCGCCGGTTCGGTTCAGTCGTCCGAGCCGGCGTGCAGCTTGGCTTGCTCGCGGGCGCTCGGGTTCACCGAGGGTTTGAAGGGCACTTCCGACACCTTCGCGTAGACCGGCTCGCCGGGTTCTTCGGCGTACTCGTCTGGTACGTGGACTTGGAACTCGGTTTCGACGTCGCCGTTGTAGACCTCGTCGATGTGCCCGTCGATGTCGAGCTTTTCGGTGGGGACGAACCCGAGCGCGAGGTTCGTTTCGAGTTCGGGGTTGTGCCACGGCGAGGTGACGTAGCCACACTCCTCACCGGTCTCGGGATCGGCAATGAGCCAGAAGTCAGGCGCGTAGTCCCGAATCGGCTCGCCGGCGAGTTTCAGGCCGACCATCTTGTGGGTAAAGGGGTACTCGCCGCTTTCGACCTGCTTTTGTTGCGCTTCGAGCGCTTCCTTGCCGACGTACTCGCCGTCCTTGTCGTCGGGGATCTGGTAGGCCAGATTGACCTGGAAAGGCGAAGTCTCGTGGTCCATGTCCTGACCCCACGAGAGGATGCCCGCCGCGATCCGGCGGTGATGGGCTGGGGCGACCTGCATTCCGCCGTGGGAGACGACCGACTCGTAGACTGGGTCCCAGACGCGTTCGGCGTACTTCGTCGCGTCGCGCACGTAGATCTCGAAGCCCTTCTCGCCGGAAAAGCCGGTCTGGCTCACGAGACAGGACACGCCGTCGATTTCGGCTTCCATCAGGCCGTAGTAGGGGATGTCCTTGACTTCCTCGCCCACGACGTCGACCATTACGTTCACCGATTTCGGTCCCTGGATCTGCATCGGCGCAACGTCGATCTCGTCGATCTCGACGTCGAAGTCGTGGCCGGTGTTCACGCCCTGAATCCACTGCATGAGCGTCGAATCCGAGATCGAAAACCAGAACTCGTCTTCGGCGGGGCGCAGGAGAACGGGATCGTTCAGAATGCCGCCGCTTTCGTTACAGAGGATGACGTACTTGCCCTTCATGACGTCGATCTCGGTCGCGTCGCGGGTAATGACGTAATCGGTCAGGGCTTCTGCGTCGGGACCTTTCACACGAATCTGGCGCTCGACGGCGACATCCCACAGCGTCACGTCGTTTACCAAGGCGTCGTACTCGGCCATCATTCCGCCGTCTTCGGGATCGACCATCCCCCGGGGGTGATAGATCCGATTGTAGACCGTTGCGCGCCACGCGCCGTTCTCGACGAAGGACTTGTGGAAGAACGGCGATTTGCGTACGCGGGTCGAGACGAGCATCTCGATGCCCGGGTCGCCGGACTGGCGGAGGTTTCTCGGGAGGGTGCGGTCGGACTGGTCGACGCTCGGGTGATTCGGGTGGTCGTCGCGCTCGACTTCGGGCGATGGGTTCTCCGACATCTCGCCCGGAACGATGCTACTAGCGAGCATAAAAGTGCGTGTTAAATGGAGGCCGCGGCTAAGTTCTCCCTGGGGCGCGACCGGACGACCGGCCCGCCGTCACCGTCGATTCGAGACCCGATCTCCAGCGGGGTCGAGCGTCGAATCGTGTCCGCTGTTCCCCGACCTTCGGTATCGTGGCCCCCGAGCGGCCGGCCGAAAAGGAAAAACCCACGAGGGGACAACGCCTCCCGATGGTCGATCCGGTGAACCTGAACGTCCCCGGCTTGCCCTATCTCCTCTTCGCAGCCGTGTTCTTCGCCGTCGTCGCCGTTCTCACCGGAGTGCTCAGTCCGATCGAACTGGCGATTCGGCGTCACGACCGGCCGAACACCGACGGGAACGATGGGAACGGTAAGGACGATAGAGACGGTGAGGACGACGGGAACAGCGAGGACGGCGGGGACGACCGAGGGACGGGCCGGTTCCGGGGCGACGAGACGGCGACGCTGCGAACCGGTCGCCCCACTGGACCCGTCCGGGAAGAGGCGTCGACCGAGTCGGACTCGACGGTCGAACTGAACTCGGCGGCCGAACCGGACTCGACGATGATCTACGAGTGTCGCCGCTGCGGGACGACGCTCGACGCCGGCGACGAGCGGTGTCCCCGCTGTGAGGTCTCGTCGATCGCCCGCTACGAGATCAGTTGAGCACGAGCGGGAGAGGCCGATTTCGAGCGCAGCGGTCGTGCGGTGTGCTATAGATCGCTGTGCCGTCGTGTGCATCCGGTCGTCGAGCACCGAATACGAGGATACTGCCGGCGGCCAGCGGAGTCCGTCGGGTCGGTGCCCGGCGGCGTTACTGCTCTTATTTCCCTAGTTCTTCGTATCGCCAGGACTCGGTATCGGACGACTGGTTGAACGTGTAGATGTGGACGCCGCGGATGCCGTACTCCGGATCGGTGGCGTAGGGAGCGAGTTCTTCGACGAGCGCGTCGGGGGTGTACTTTCCGCGCGAACCGATCAACTGGCGGACGAATCCAGTGATACCGGTCGTCTTCCGCAGGAAGTTCACCGAGTCGCCCACACCCACTTTCCGGGAGATCTCGAGCAGTCGCTGGTATTTCATGACGCCCGGGATGCCGACCTCGACGGGCAAGTCGATCCCCTGCTCGCGGATCTCGCGCACCCATTCGACGACCGCCTCGGGGTCGTAACACAGTTGGGTGACGATG
Source organism: Halobacteriales archaeon QS_8_65_32 (assembly GCA_003022925.1). Lineage (GTDB taxonomy): Archaea > Halobacteriota > Halobacteria > Halobacteriales > Halococcaceae > PXQR01. Next base: position 38,111 of record PXRY01000104.1, read on the forward strand.
TAGGTGGCGTACGGTTCTTTCGCCGACATCGCGTCTGCGAGCGTGCGATCGGAGAGGAAGTCGTGGCCCTCGGGGTAGCCCGTGATGCCTACCTCCTCGAACTCGTACTCGATGTCGTTGAGCGCGACGAGCAGGTCGTACGCCGACTCGAACTCCCCTGCCGGCTCCTCGCGATCGCCGCCGGGGACGAAGATATCGGTCACGCCGGCTTCCGTGAGCCGGCGGGCGATCTCCTCCAAGTGAGCTTCGTCGCGCACGTACCGGGCGGCGATGTGGGGTACCATCGCAAAGCCCTGCTCCGCACCCCGTTCGGTCCACTCGACCGTCGCGTCGAGGCCGAGTTGTGGGGAGGTCGTCACGGCGATCGCCGCGCCGTCCGGTAGGTACTCCAGTTGCTCGCCGAAGCTATCGAACGGCATCAGTTCGAAGCGCGGTTCGCCGAGCAGGGTCGATACGCTATCGGTCGTCCGGGTCGTCTGTGATGTGTCGAGTGACATTGGTTCGCTCTACGGGTCCGGGATCCTTCACGGTGTCGCGGCCCGGGGTCCGCGGTTCGTCGGTCGATGTCGGTGATTCGTCGGTCGGTGTCGGTAGCGGTGGTGTCGGTGGTGTCGGTGGTGGTAGCGACAGTTCGCGAACTATTCAGAACAGTCCCGAGACCGTTCCATCGTCGTCGATGTCCATGCCGGCGGCGGCGGGCTCTTCGGGGAGACCCGGCAGCGTCAGCACGTCGCTCGTGAGTGCGACGAGGAAACCCGCCCCGGCGGAGGGATAGATCTCCTTGATTTCGAGATCCCAGTCGGTCGGCGCGCCCTTCTTCGCGGCGTCGTCGCTGAGCGAGTGGAAGGTTTTGGACATGACGATCGGCACGTCGTCGTACCCTAACCGGTTCATCCGCTCGATGTCGTCGCGCGCGCCGCTCTGGAACGCGACGGATTCCGCACCGTAGATCTCGGTGCCGATCGTCTCGATCTTCGACTCGATCGACTCGTCCACGTCGTACAGCGGTTCGAAGGGCTCGTCGTTTTCCTCGATCGAATCGACGAGCTTCCGGGCGAGGTCCGCGCCGCCCGCGCCGCCCTCCTCGAAGACGGTCGATTCGGCGGCTTCGATGCCCAGATCCTCGCGACAGTGCGAGAGCACGGCCTCTACCTCCCGGTCGCTGTCGCCCGGGAAGCGGTTGAGCGCCACCACAACGGGGACGCCGAAGCTCCGGAGGTTCCGGACGTGTTTGTCGAGGTTCGCGAAACCCGCCTCGACCGCGTTGACGTCCTCGTCGTCGAGCGCGTCGAGATCGGCCGGCCACATGTCCTGGCCGTGATATTTGAGCGCCCGCACGCTCGCGACTAAGGTGACGGCAGCGGGTTCCATATCGCCGAGGCGACAGACCACGTTCATGAACTTCTCCGCGCCGAGATCGGAGCCGAAGCCGGCTTCAGTAACTAAGTAATCGGCGAGTTTGCGGGCGACGTCGTCGGCGATCAGCGAATTGGTGCCGTGGGCGATGTTCGCGAACGGTCCCCCGTGGACGAACGTTGGGGTCCCCTCGATCGTCTGGACGACGTTCGGCTTCAGGGCGTCTTTGAGCAGAATGGCGACCGCGCCGGTCGCCCCGACGTCGTCCGCGGTAACGGGGTCGCCGTCCTCGTCGTAGGCGACGATGATCCGGGCAACGCGTTCTTTGAGGTCGGCGAGGTCCTCGGCGAGACAGAGCACGGCCATCAGCTCCGAGGCAGCGGTGAGGATGAAGCCGTCCTCGCGGGGCACCCCCGTCACGTCGCCGCCGAGGCCGATCACCGTCTCGCGCAGCACGCGATCGTTCATGTCGATCGCGCGGGGCCACCGGACCCAGTTGACCGCGATATCGAGGTCGTTGCCCTGTTTGATGTGGTTATCGACCATCGCCGAGATCAGATTGTGCGCGGAGGTGAGCGCGTGTAAGTCCCCTGTAAAGTGCAGGTTGATGTCCTCCATCGGCAGGACCTGGGAGTAGCCGCCGCCCGCCGCGCCGCCCTTGACGCCGAAGACTGGGCCCAGCGAGGGTTCGCGGATCGCCGCGAGCGCGGACTCGCCGACGTGGGCGAACGCCTGGCTCAATCCGACCGTCGTGACCGTCTTGCCCTCGCCCATCGGGGTCGGGGTCATTCCGGTAACGAGGATTACCTTTCCGTTCTCGCGATCGGATTCGCGAACACGCTCGATGGCGTCGAAGGTCAGCTTCGCCTTGTCGTCGCCGTGCAGTTCGAGGTCGTCGGCCGTGAGGCCGATTCCCTCGACGACGTCGGTGATGTGAGATTTATCGACCTGCTGGGCGATCTCGTAATCGGTCGGGAACGAATCGGTCTCTTCGGTAGATGCCATGTTATGCCGTCCTTCCACCGAGTTCTTCTTGAAGCTTCGTGTGACCTGCGGGCCGGGTTTTTATCCGACCCCGCGACCGGCGTCGGGGAACCCGCGAACTGGCCCTACGGGATCGATCCGGCAACCAGCCGCCGCAGGGGTTAGGTCGGGATCGGCCCGAACGGATACCGGGGCGGCGCGAGGGCGGGCCGAACGCCGCTGTGGTATCGCCACAGCGGTATCGAGATGAGGCCGGAGGTCGTGAGGTAGCGGCAAACCGCCGTCGAGGTAGCGGTGAATAGCCGTTTAGGTAACGGTGAATCATCGTCGAGACGGTGCGTCCGGCGTCGGCGCGGCCGTCAATCAGCGGTCGTCGTCGTTCTCCCTATCAGCGAGCGTCGTCTCGATGAGCTTCGACATGCCGCGGCGGATCCGCCCGCCGGCCGCCGTCGAGGAGATGCCGAGCAGGTCGGCGACCTCCTGTTGGGAGGTCTCGCGCGGTTCTTCGAAGTAGCCTTCCTCGAAGGCCGTGAGAAGCGCCTCGCGCTGGGCCTCGGTCAGGCCCGTCGCCCCCTCCGATTCCCAGGCCCCCTGTCGGTAGAGGCGTTCGAGCTCGAAGGCCATCCCCCGGTCCTCACAGTACGCCCACAGGTCCGCGAGCGCCTCGCGATCGGGGAGCTGGAGGCGGACGACCCACCCGCCGTCGCGGCTCCGCGCTTCTAACATGAGGCCGCCGACCCGCGCGACCGTCGGCGAAAGGAGTTCGGTCTCGGCGGTATGGCGCAGCCGGTAGACCCGATCGGTCTCCGATTCGATCACCAGCGAGGACTCCTCGACGGTGGGATCGGTTTCGAGCGCGGATTCGAACGCGGCGAAATCGCCGTCGCGGACTCGAAAGAAAAACAGGCCCGTCTCCGGGTCGGTCGCCGAGTGGGGAACGACACGGATCGTCACCGCCGAGACGTTCTCGATGGTTCGGGTAAGCGCCAGGTCCGGGTGGCAGATGTACGCGTCGACGATCAGGCCCACTACCGCCCACCCCGACCGCTGTCGTCCGGCCGCTCGCTCGCGCTTCGATCGTTCGATCCCGACCGCGCCACCGACGTCATATACCCTACAGGACAGCCCCTCGGTCTTGTATGTATGCACTTCGGGTAGGAGGCACAGTTCGGACGCTCCGAGGAAGGGGCGGGGGAAGAAGGAGCCGACGAGACCGCCTCGGAAGCCCCCACTCGGCGGCTGCGACTCGCCGTCGTTCGAGAGACACGAAGCGCCCCCTCGAACCGTGCACCCCGGTCGCATTACTCGCCCGGCGAACGGTACGGACGTGAGCCGACCGCGAGGTAGGCGGAGTCGCCACGCGCTTAGCCCTCTCCGGCCGTTTAGCCTCTTCGGACCCCCCTTATGATTCCACCCGAAAAGGGCTCCGTTGGCATCCATAAACCTCCACCGGCCGAGGCGAACGCTACTCCACCGACGGGAGTGCTTACGTTGACATAGGTACGTATCACACGATCATTCGCAAAGACAGGAAAACGGACGCCGAACCCAACGCGGAGGGACCTGCTGCGAGCGCCGGGTTCGTAATCCTCGGTCGTCGAGGAGGTCTTCGCCAATATCCGGACGGTGAACGAACTCGGGACGACGATCCTCATGGTCGAACAGAACGCCCGCGAGGGCCTCGGTATCGCCGATCGGGGGTACGTCCTCGATCAGGGGACCGTCGAGCACGAAGGCGACGCTACGAACCTGCTCGACGACCCGGAGGTCTCGCGGCTCTACCTCGGCGGATAACTCGTCTCGGCGAGCGACCCGCTCGGAAGAGTAGGCGGTATCGACGAAAGCGAAGGAGCAGAGTTCAGTCGTCAGAAGGGGAGCAGCGACACTTTGACTCCGAACGTAGCCGATCAGGGAGCCGAGGAGTGACCGGACTTCGACCGTGTAGCCGATGCGGCCGGAGTCAGGGTAACTACGGTCGTGCAATTACTCCTCATCTTCGTCCTCGTCCTCTGCGTCCCCTTCGACGTCGCCGCCGTCGGCTGCGGCGGCCTCGGTAGCCTTCGCGGCGTCGGCGGCGTCGTCGAGCGCGCCCCTGAGTCCGGGGAGCGTGCTCGTCAGGTCGCCTACCTTCTCGCGCGCGGCGACGACGTCCTCGATGATCTCCTCGAGGGACTCGATTTCCTCCTGTAAGTCCTCGGCGTCCTCGAAGGCGTCGGCGCGTTCGCCCATAGTGTACCACTTCTTCGCGTCCCGGAGGTGGGCTTCGGCGTCGCCGACGTCGAGCGCCTGGTTGAGGCCGTTGAGCACACCTAAGGTATTGTCGGCCTCTACCTCCCAGACGGCCTCGGCCGCCGGCAGGGCCTCGCGAACGGCGTCCAAGTGGTTCTCGACATCGCCGCGGACCTCGCTTGCGGCCTCGCCGAACAGCTCGTCGGTATCGAACGTCGCCTGGCTCATGGTAGAAACTGACGCGGAGAGCGCATAAAGCCATGCCCGAAAGTGAAAGTGAAATTGACCGTCAGTTGGCGGCTCGAACCCGATCGTGCCCGTTCAGTCCCGCAGTTCGTGACGGCCGTGACCCGTCGGTCGGAGCGGCCGCCGTGCTCCGGGAACGAAAAAGCAAAAATTGCTGGTAACAGTGACGTACGCGCTGCGATCGGCGTCGCCTGAATCGCGGCGCGGTCCCTCTCGGTGACCGAACGGATACGAACTCTCTTTGTCGGCTCTCGACGCCGAGTCATCTGTCGAGACGGGCCGTGCCGTCTACTGTTGGGAAGCGAACCAGCCCGTCGGTTCTCCGATTCCAGTCGAAAAGAGCGTCACGTGCGGCGGCGAGAGTCTCCGGAACCGGATCGGACTCCAATCGGGGTGCTGTACGGAAACCCATGAGTGATGCTCAACCGGGCGGCGACGCTACCGACAGCGCCAGCAGCGGCGGCATGGAGCACGACCACGCGGGCCACGACGGACCGGGCTACACGACGCCACAGGCCGCGATCGAACAATCGGAGCCCGAAGAGGTCGCGTACGTGATGGGGCTATACGTCGGCACGGACGTCGACGCGCCGGACTTCTTGGGTGTGGTCGATGTCGATTCCGATTCGGATACCTACTCGGAAATCGTCGACCGGGTCGAGATGCCAAATCGCGGCGACGAACTGCATCACTTCGGCTGGAACGCCTGCTCGTCGTCGTGCCACATGGATGGATTAGAGCGCCAGCACCTCATCGTGCCCGGCCAGCGCTCCTCGCGTATCCACGTCATCGACACGAAAGACAGGCGCGAACCGGAGTTGGAGAAAGTTATCGAACCCGAAGAGGTGTTCGACCACGACCTCTCCGCGCCGCATACAGTCCACTGCATCCCCGACGGCCAGATCCTGATCTCGATGCTAGGCGACGCCGACGGCGACCTTCCTGGGGGTTTTCTCTCGCTGAACGACGACTTCGAGATCGAGGGCCGGTGGGAACCGCCCGGCGAGATCGAGATGAACTACGACTTCTGGTACCAGCCCCGCCACAACGTAATGATCTCCTCGGAGTGGGCCGCGCCGAAGACCTACTACCCCGGCTTCGACTTAGAGGACGTCGAGGCGGGCAACTACGGCCAGCGACTGCACGTCTGGGACTGGGAGGAAGGCACCGTCGAACAGACGATCGACCTCGGCGAGGAGGGGCTGATCCCGCTCGAAACCCGCTTTCTACACTCGCCCGAATCCACGCACGGCTACGTCGGCGCGGCGCTGTCGTCGAACGTGTTTCATTTTTATGAAGCCGCGGGCGGCGAGTACCGCGCGGACAACGTGATCGACGTCGCCGCGCGCGAGCACGACGACTGGGACATGCCGGTGCCCGGCCTCGTAACCGATCTCCTCGTGTCGATGGACGACCGGTATCTCTTCTTCTCAAACTGGCTGCACGGCGACGTCCGAATGTACGACGTCTCGGACCCGTCGAACCCCCGACTCGCTGACCAGCTCTGGGCCGGTGGGAACTTCGGACCCCGCCATCCGATCGAAGGCGAGCGCGAGGTCGTCGGCGGCCCCCAGATGCTCCAGTTGAGCCTGGACGGCGAACGGCTCTACTGGACCACCTCGCTGTTTTCCTCGTGGGACAACCAGTTCTATCCCGAGGAAGCCGAGAAGGGGTCGGTCATGCTCAAAGCGGACGTCGATCCTCGCAAGGGCACTATGAGCCTCGACGAGGACTTCTTGGTCGACTTCGGCGACCTCCCCGACGGACCGGCCCGGGGCCACGAGATCCGCTGGCCCGACGGCGACTGTACGAGCGACGTCTGGCAGTAAGGCTGATCGGGACGATCTGACGCCCACCGTCGATCAGTTCAACGACCGACCCGCCGATCGGCGAACCGGCGAGCCAGCAACTCGGCGATCGGTCGAACGATGGATCGCCGCGCGATCACGGGAAACGGAAGAGAATGTCTAAAGACGACGCCGATTCGACGGCCGCGAGTCACCCCGTCGAGCTACGCTTTCGCAACGGGTGCACCGAGCTGATCGACGTCTCGACGGACGAGACGGTCCTCGACGCGGCCAAACGCGCCGATGTCGGATTGCCCTACGGCTGTCTGACCGGTGCGTGTGCGACCTGTACCGCACGACTGATCGAAGGCGACTTCGAGCACCGACGGCCGCCTCGTGCGCTGAAGGAACGCCACCGCGAAGCGGGCTACGTGCTCCCGTGTATCGGAGTACCGAAATCGGCGTGCGTGCTCGAAGTCGGCGTGTCGGTCCAAGCCGATCTGGTCTCCAATCCCTGGAAATAACGAACAGCGTCGGGAGAGCGCTACGGAAGCCCGCGTGGACTCGATCGTACTCCTGTCTCGCAAACGCGTGCGCGATCAGTGGGTCGAAACGGCGGTGTCGACTTACGCAATTGCCAGCTAAACAACCGTCGCGGGTGGGAATAAAAGGGGCCGACACGCTCGGCGAACCCCAGTGACCTAAGCACCGTGGTTCGAGAGAGCGGAGCTCTCTCGTCATCTGCTCGCGGGCCGCAGGCCCGCTCGCAGGTTCGTGGGGCTCTGCGAGTCCCACGCTCATCACGAAAGGCGCTCCGCGCCTTTCGAACGACAGGAGTGACCGAAGGGAACGACGAGGAGCGCAGCGAGCCGCGGGTAGTCGTTCGAGAGAGCGAAGCTCTCTCCTGATGACGGAAGAACTCCGTTCTTCCCGAACCACGCGGGACTCT